>CAYYZH010000289.1:0-4166 GCA_964475765.1 uncultured Limibaculum sp. | reverse complement strand
CATAGGTGATGTCCGATCGCGTTACGCCCCAGTCGGTCACGCCGATCTTTGCCTCGGCGATGGGGACGACTTCGCCAGACATCCACGCCGCGCCCTTGGTCCAGCGGGGGTGCGTCATGGAAGCACCTTACGGAGGGTCGGGCAGGTCATGAAAACGAGTCCTCCCAGCCGGCGATCCGACGCCATTCCCGATGCAACACGCCATAGGTCGGGTGAAAGTCAGCATCGATCATGTTGCACGCACGATAAGCCTCCAAACGCGCACGGAGATCTTCGATCAGATGTGTGTTAGCCTCTATCATGTCTGTGATCTGGCGCTGCGTTTCGTTGCCAGCCCGCGCGCCCGCGTCTGAGCGGAGAAAATCCAGCCGCTCTTGCGTCGCCTCGATCATACGCCTGGTTTGCTTAGGCCCAGACTTAGAATGCCCCGCCGATGCCAAGCCGCGCTCCAGCCGATGCAGCGCGATACACTGCGGATCGCCTTGCGCGAATTCAGTCGTACGCGCTGTCTTGTATGCGGCCTGTGCCCCTGCATCTGAAACAGCGCCGATTGTGGGCAAGCAAATCCAGAGCATCAGGCGCGAAAGCGGCTTCACGGCACCAACTCTGCCGGCGCCATTTCGAGATGCAGCTCGTTGCCGTCATAAGGCGTGGCGCGGGCCAACTCGGAGTTCAGTGTAATCCCGAGGCCCGGCTCCGTGGACGGGATGACATGGCCGTCCTGCCACGTGATGCCGGAGATGACTTCGCCGTGGAACCCGTCCCAGCGTTCGATGCTCTCGAGGATGAGGAAGTTCGGAATGCATGCGGCCAGTTGGACGTTCGCCGCGCCCTCGACGGGACCACAGTAAAGATGCGGAGCCATTTGCGCATAATGCGTCTCGGCCATCGCTGCGATCTTCTTTGCCTCCATCAGACCACCAACCCGCCCAAGCGCCGGTTGCAGGATCGACGCAGCCCCGCAGGCGAGCACGCGGGCAAATTCGTACTTGGTCGTCAGCCGCTCGCCCGTTGCGACTGGGGTCGACGTGTAGCGCGCCACCTCGGCCATCTGCTCCGGCATCTCGGCAGGTGTCGGCTCCTCGAACCACAAGGGCTCATAGGGCTCGATCCGCCGGGCCATCCGTTTGGCGCCCGAGGTCGTGAACTGCCCATGAGTGCCAAAGAGAAGATCCGCGCGGGTCCCGACAGATTCGCGCAGTTTCTTGCAAAACTCGGCAGAGCGCTCCAGGTCCTCCATGCGCGGCTGGTGCCCGTCATAGACGGTGTAAGGCCCCGCCGGGTCGAACTTCAGTGCATTGAACCCCATCGCGAGGTAGTCGAGTGCCCGCTCGGCGGCCATGTCCGGATTGGTGTAGATCGTGTCGGCGTCGAACTCGGGGTAAACGTCGCCCTCTGCGGGATACATGTAGGTGTAGGAGCGCACGGTCTCGCGGCAGCGCCCGCCGAGCAGATCATAGACCGGCTTGCCCGCCGACTTGCCCACGATGTCCCAGCATGCGATCTCGAGACCGGACAGCACGCCCATCAGCGAGGCATCGGGCCGTGCCGAATAGCCCGAGCCATAGGTGAGCCGCCAGAGATGCTCGATCCGGTGCGGGTCCGCGCCCTCGAAATACCGGGCAAAGACATCGCGCACCATGTCCGCGACCACATGCGGGCCAAACGTTGCGGCATAGACCTCGCCCACGCCTTCGATCCCGCAAGCGGTTCTGAGTTGGACGAAGATGAAGTACCGCCCGCCCTTGCGCGGCGGCGGGTTGCCAACAACGAAAACTTCGCAGTCCTGCAGTTTCATGCGTTCGCTCCGATCATCACGACATTACGCAGGCCTTCGCCGCGCCGTGTGGCCTCCATGGCCGCGTTCACCTCGTCGAAGGGGAAGCGGTTCGAGACCAACTCGTCCAGCAACAAGTCGCCCGACCGGTACTTCGCCACCAGCTCCGGGATCTCGCGCTTGATGTCCATGTGACCCATCAGCGAGCCGAGCACGCGCTGGGACAAGGTCGAGAGGATCACCGGCGAGAACTGCGCCTTGGCCTCGCCGTGCGGCATGCCGACAAGAACGATCGCGGCACCTGGCGCGCCCATGCGGAAGGCCTGATTGATGGCGGTCTCAGATCCCACGGTGACGAAGACGAAATCTGCCCCGCGCTTGGCCGTACGTCCGCGCACGCCGCGGATCGGGTCCTCATCGGTGGCGTTCAGGGTCTCCGTCGCGCCAAAGCGCTGTGCTGCCTCAAGACGGTCCTCGGCCAGATCCACCGCGATGATCTGGCTCGCACCGCCAATGCGCGCGGCCTGCACCGCGTTCAGGCCAACGCCGCCGCACCCGACCACGGCCACTGTCGCGCCCGCAGGCATACGGGCGGTGTTCGACACCGCGCCATAGCCGGTGATCACCCCGCAGGCGAGCAAGGCCGCCACATCCCACGGCATGTCATCCTCAATCTTGACCAGTTGCGAGGCGTGCACCACCGCTTCCTCGGCAAAGGCGGCGGTCTTGAGCCCCTGCTCGACGCTGTCTCCCTCTCGGCTCAGCGGCGTCGAGACATCGCGCAGATGTGTCTCACAACTCGCAGGCATTGACCGTGCACAACAGGGGCAGTCCCCGCAATGACGGATCAGGGTGAGGACCGCCCTGTCACCGGGTGCAAACTCGGTCACGCCCTCCCCAACCGCCAGCACTTCGCCCGAGGCTTCGTGGCCCAGAACGGTCGGCAGATCTCCGCCCCAGCCGCCATCGGCATAAATCAGATCGGAATGACAGACGGCGCAAGCCATGACGCGCAAATGCACCTCGCCGGGACCGGGCGGGGCGAGATCGACCTCCTCGATCGTGAACGGTTTGCCGAACTCTCGGCACAGGGCTGCACGCATCCGATCCTCCCCCGGTTTGCCTCCCCCGGATTGCCCCCGGTTTTGATGGGCCAGCTTTGGCACGATCCGCGGAATGCGCAAGCCCTTCGCCTTGGCGCACGAGCGGATTTGTGTAGAAGAAGCGCAAACGAGAATGAGGCCCGCAGAGATGACCAACCCCAACCTTTCCGCCCCCCGTGTTGCCGATGGCATGGCCCGGCTTGGCACCGAGACCGCGTTTGAGGTTTTGGCGCGTGCCGCAGCATTGGAAGCCGAGGGGCGCAAGATCATCAATCTGGGGATCGGTCAGCCGGATTTCGCGACCCCCGATCATGTGATCGAGGCCGCGATCAAGGCGATGCGGGATGGTCATCACGGCTATACGCCAGCGCAAGGCATCCTGCCGCTGCGCGAAGCGGTGGCTTCAGACATTTTGGCGCGCCGGCACGTCGAGGTCAGCCCGGACAACATCTGCATCATGCCGGGCGGCAAGCCGACCATGTTCTTCGCCATCATGATGTTCGGCGCGCCGGGCGCCGAGATCATGTACCCGGACCCGGGCTTTCCCATCTATCGCTCGATGATCGAATACACCGGCGCCAAAGCCGTGCCGATCGTGCTGCGCGAGGGAAACGGCTTTGCCTTTTCCGCCGATGAGGTGCTTGCCGGGATTACGCCCGCAACGCGGCTGATCATCGTCAATTCTCCCGGCAATCCAACGGGCGGCGTGACGCCGCGCGCAGAGGTCGAGAAGCTGGTCGCGGGCCTGCCGGACCACGTCGCGATCCTGTCGGACGAGATCTATGCGCGCATGCTCTATGACGGGCGCGAACATGTCTCCTTCCTCGCGTACCCAGAGATCCGCGACCGGCTGATTCTGCTCGACGGCTGGTCCAAGACTTATGCGATGACAGGCTGGCGGCTGGGCTACTCGGTCTGGCCCGATGCGCTGATCGAGGGGGCGGTGCGGCTTTGCGTCAACAGCCACTCCTGCGTGAACGCGCCGACCCAGATTGCCGGGATCGCGGCGCTGGAAGGCCCGCAGGACGCGGTCGACGACATGATGACGGCCTTCGACGAGCGCCGCCGCCTGATCGT
The DNA here is from genome assembly GCA_964475765.1 of uncultured Limibaculum sp. Classification (GTDB taxonomy): domain Bacteria; phylum Pseudomonadota; class Alphaproteobacteria; order Rhodobacterales; family Rhodobacteraceae; genus Thermohalobaculum. The sequence continues at coordinate 209 of CAYYZH010000289.1, read as the reverse complement.
GCCGCTGCTGAACGCCCTCCCGGGTTTTGACTGTCAGGACCCGGGCGGCGCCTTCTATGCGTTCCCGAACATCTCCGGCACCGGGATGGACGCGCGCGCGCTTCAGACCCGATTGCTGGAAGAGGCAGGCGTCGCCACCATCGCAGGCCCGAGCTTTGGCGTACACGCTGACGGGTTCATCCGGTTCTCCTACGCGAACTCGACGGAAA
>CAYYZH010000288.1:2121-4230 GCA_964475765.1 uncultured Limibaculum sp. | reverse complement strand
GCCGTCGACGGCACTGCGGCACGGTGATCCCCCCGCCACCACTTCTGACAGATCAGGCGTTCGCCAAGTTCAAGCACCGCATGGGACGTCGCCTGCTGGCGCGACAGGGCGGCGGCTGAGCCGAGCGCGTCTTCTCGTTGAGGCTTTGAACTGCGCCATTGGTCGAGCGCGCGGCGTTCGGCCATTTCGGCCCGGCAGCGCGCCCCGGCTTCGTCCGGCGTTGCCGCGACACTTGTCGCGCTGAGCGATCCGCTCGCGCCCTCTGCCACATCGGCGGCGAAATGCAGCCCCGGGACGTTCGGCATCTCCACGATCAGCATGTCGCCCCCTGCAACCATCGAATGAATTTCAAGGGTAAGTCTATCGCGATTCGCGAGCGGCGAAAACACCGACCTTGGCGGTTTGGACAACGATCGTCTGACGGTCGTCTGACGCGGCCTCCTGCACCATCAACACATCGATTCGAAGGGATCGGCGACGGGGCCGTGGTGGCACCGGATTTACTCAGATCATTGGAGACGGCGATGAACATTGACGGCACAAATGGCAACGACAACCCGCTGAACGGCACCAATTCCGACGACAAGATCCGTGGGCTTGCGGGCAATGACACGATCAACGCGCTGCGCGGCGCGGACCGGGTTTTCGGTGGCTCCGGCTCGGACCTGATTTATGGCGGTCGCGGCGACGACCAGGTGTTTGGCGACCAGACCGGACCGAGCGGGCCGGTGGGAGCGGGAGACTTCGAGCTGGCTACATCCAGCCGGTCGAGCGCGCCGAGCCGGACACTGGCGCAGGTCGCCACGGTCTCGCCGTTTGTCCTCGATCCGATCTTCCAAATCGCGTCGTTCAACGACACCATCTACGGCGGATGGGGCGACGACAGACTGTTCGGCGAGAGCGGCAACGACACGATTTATGGCGGGCGTCACGACGATCTTGTGGTTGGCGGCAGCGGGCGCGACACGCTTTACGGCGGTCGCGGCAATGACGAGCTGAACGGCGTGAATGGCGTCGATACGATGTATGGCGGCTCTGGCTCGGACCGGCTGGACGGCGGGTCAGACAGTGATGTGCTCTTTGGCGGCTCGGGCAACGACATCCTGACAGGCGGCATCGGCAACGATGACGACGAGATCCATGGCGACGACGGGCGCGATTTCATCCAAGGCGGCGGCGGCGATGACGAACTCTATGGCGGAGAAGACGCCGACCAGATCGGCGGCGGCTCCGGCGCGGATACGATCGAAGGCGGCAGCGGCAATGATGTTCTGACCGGGGGCACCGGCGATGACGACATCTACGGCAATTCCGGTGATGACGTTCTGGCGGGCGAGAACGGCTGGGACGACCTCTTCGGGGGCACCGGCAACGACACGATCTTCGGCGGTAACGGCAACGACGACATCGACGGCGGAGCCAACCATGACACGCTGCACGGGGGTGATGGCGAAGACACCATCGAAGGCGACAGCGGCGATGACACCGTCTTTGGTGGAGACGAAGCCGACACGATCACTGACGCGTCCGGCAATGACATGCTCGATGGCGGCAACGGGGACGACACCATCTTCGGCGGCATCGGAGACGACGTGATCAAGGGCTCGGGCGGCAGTGACGACCTGCGCGGCGGGGCGGGTGACGATACGATCTATGCCTTCACCGACGAGCCGGAATCGGCCGAGACCGGGTTCGATGCTGGCGTCAACGAGCTCGAAGGCGGGGAAGGCGATGACACGCTGATCGGTGCCGATGAGGCGAATGACGTGTTTATCTACGACCTCAATGAGGTTGGCTTTGACGGGTTCGGCAACGACGTCATCCAGAACTTCGGGCAGGGCGATACGATCCAGTTCATCGGCTTCGAAGTGGCGGGCGGGGATCCGTTCACATTGAACTTCGCGGATCTCAACAACAACAACTCCGGCACCTCGTCGGGCGTTCTGAACGATGACGATATCGGGATCACCGTGGACGGCGATGATACCATCATCGACTTCACCAACTCGCTGATGTTGGGGCAGGGCGATACGCCGCTGCTGCCGCAGGACATTCTGGATCAATGGAGCCCGAGCGCGGACTTTACAATCACGATCGAGAATACGTCCG
>CAYYZH010000288.1:0-2021 GCA_964475765.1 uncultured Limibaculum sp. | reverse complement strand
ATCGAGACAACGTCGCCAATGCGCACCGGTTTCAGGAACTGCATGGCATCGACAGCGACGGTCGCGACCCGGCCCCGGGAGCGTCGCCGCGCGAGTACCGAAGCGCCGAGGTCCATCTGCGCCATCAGCCAGCCGCCGAAAATGTCGCCATTGCCGTTGGCGTCCGCGGGCATGGCGATGGTCTGAAGCGTGATGTCTCCGTTCGGCTCGGCGGTCATGGGGTCTCCGGTGTGGATCGGCGGCGTGTGACCAGACCGTGCTTTGGCGCAAACAGAAACGCCAGCACAAAAAACCCGGTCATCACTGTGACGATGGACGGGGCCGGGGCCGAGCCGATCCAGAAGCTGAGCCAGAGGCCGGAGAACGCTGCGAGCATCGCCGTGACGATCGAGGTCGCCAGCATCCGGTCAAAGCGCTCGGTCAAAAGATGCGCAATGGCGCCCGGCCCGATGAGGAGCGCGATGGCGAGGATCAGACCCACGGCCTTCAGCGCGCCGACCACCACGAGCGAGATCACGACCAGAAGCCCATAGTGCAGGAGCTTGATCGGCAGACCGATGGCGCGGGCATGGGCCGGATCAAAGGCAAAGACCAGCAGATCGCGGCGGCGGGCCAGAACGAGGGCCAGCGCGAGGGCAGCAATCGCGGCGGTCTCGGCAACGTCAGTCCAGCCAACGCCGAGCATGTCGCCGAAGAGGATGTGGTCGAGATGCACCTCGGTCTGGATGGCCGTGTACATCACGACGCCTGCACCGAACATGCCGGAGAAGATCACGCCCATGACGGTGTCTGGTTTGACCCTGCTGTTTTCGGTCACGAAACCTGTAGCCAGCGCACACACCAATCCGGCGACAAAGGCCCCAAGGATGAGGGGCAGTCCGATGAAATAGGCGAGCACAATGCCGGGCAGGACCGCGTGTGAGATGGCATCGCCCATGAGCGACCAGCCCTTGAGGACGAGCAGACAGGAGAGCGCGCCTGCGGCCGCCGAGATCAGGAGCGAGATCGCGAGCGCCTGACGCATGAACTCGAAGGTGAACGGCTCCGTGAGGTAGGTCATGGCACGGCCCGGCGGCGATTGGCGATGTACCCGTGTTTCGGGGCAAAGAGGAAGGCGAGGACGAAAAGGCTCGTCTGGAGGCAAACGATGACCCCGCCGGTGGCGCCGTCGAGAAAGTAGCTGAGATAAGCGCCGAGAAAGGCGGTGCCCGCCCCGATGGCGGTGCTGAGCACCAGCAAGCGTGGAAAGCGGTCGGTCAGAAGGTAGGCCGTTGCGCCCGGCGTGACGACCATGGCGATCACGAGAAATGCGCCGACCGTCATGAGCGCCGCGACCGTGCAGGCGCTGAGGAGCGTGAAGAACATCAGGTTCAGGCGGCGCGGATTGAGCCCGATGGCGTGCGCGTGTTCGGGATCGAAGAAAGTGACCATCAGGTCGCGCCATTTGAGGATCAGGATGACGAGCGAGACCCCGCCGATCAGCGCGACTTGCAACGTGTCCTCTGGCGTGATCGCGAGGATGTTGCCGAAGATGATGGTCTGGATATCGACTGGCACGGGCGAGAGCGAGTTGATGAAGAGCCCCGCGCCGAAGAAGCCGGTGAAGATGAGGCCGATCACGGCGTCCTGTTTGAGGCGTGACCGCTCGGCGATGAAGAGCATGGCGAGCGCTGCCAGTCCGCCGGAGAGGAACGCACCGAGCGCAAACGGCAAGCCGAGCAAGTAGGCGCCGGCGACACCGGGGACGACCGAGTGGGAGAGCGCGTCGCCGATCAGCGACCAGCCCTTGAGCATGAGATACGCGGAGAGGAAGGCGCAGACCGCGCCGACCAGCGCGCTGACCCACATGGCGTTGGTCATGTAGGCGTAGGTGAAGGGCTCGAGGAGGCTCATGGGGCGGGGCGCAAGTGGCCGCGCGCTCCCTTGCGAGGGCAGTGCCGCGGGCAGGCGATGTGCCATCCCACCCCCCCCGCGCGCGGCCACCCCGTCGGGGTTTGACAGGCGTCGGAGGCGTGCTTTGC
>CAYYZH010000287.1:1866-4245 GCA_964475765.1 uncultured Limibaculum sp. | reverse complement strand
CGCAAGATGCGCGTCAACGCTGGGCAGCGTGCCATCAAGACCCAAGGCCGGGACATGGACTGTCACCTCAGCTCGGTCCGCCGAAAGGGTGAGCCGCGCGTTGTCACCACTGCGCTCGGGCAGCGCCCAGTTCGGCGTGCCGTCCGGCTGCATCTCGATCGAGATCTGCGCCTCGGTGAACGTCATATGGCCCGGTCGGAGCGCTCCGGTCAAAAGCGCCTTCCAGTCCAGCGCTATCAATAGGGACTGCGCAGCTATCAGGTGATCGCCCCGCGCCCAGTCCGGATTTTTCACCGCGACCGGTCCGGTGCGCACGCCAGGCACCGGCCAGAAGACGATCTCGGCAGGACCTGCGATCGAGGCATCCCTGCCGGTGGCAAGTTCGAACTGCAACTCGGCGATGCGGGTGATCTTGTCCGGATCGAGCCGGGTGAAGAGAAGGACGCCGACAAGCCCCGCCGCGGCAACGACAGTCGCGAGAACACCGGCGACCACCCTCACGCGGGGGCCTTTGGCTGGACCTCGGCCTTGGCCGGGATCACATCACCCCTCCGTCCGCATCGCCGGGGCGCGTGCGACTAAGGGTCGAGATCAGGACCAGCACCGGCAGCAGACCGACAACGACAATGGCCAGCGCCGCGGGTCCGGCCTCGGCCAGTTGCTCACGCGACGCGGCGTTGTAAACGGTGGTCGCCAGCGTCTCGAAGTTGAACGGGCGCAGGATCAGCGTCGCGGGCAGTTCCTTGGCCGAGTCGACAAAGATCAGGAGGCCCGCGGTCAGGATCGAGCCGCGGATGATGGGGAAATGAACGCGGGTCAGGACCCGTGAGCGGCTGGAGCCGAGGGTACGCGCGGCCATCTCCATGGACGGCGTGATCCGCCCGAACGCGCCATCAATCGAGCCAAGCGCGATGGCCGTGAACCGCACGACATAAGCGAAGACGATGGCCGCGGCGGAACCGGTGAGCAGGAGGCCGATGTCGATGCCGAAGGTCTCGAGCCGGTCGGCCAACCAGTTGTCGAACGCCGCGAGCGGGATCAGCACGCCAACCGCCAAAACGGCGCCGGGCGCGGCGTAACCCAGCGCGGTCGCCTGTGCGACCCAGCGCGGGGCCGCGGCCTTGGACGAGCGCGCGCCATAGACCATGAAGAGCCCGACCAGCACCGCCGTGACCGCCGCGGCCAGCGCCAGCGTGCCGGTGTGAAGGAGCGCACGCCAGAAGGCAGGATCAGTCCATTGCTCAAGATGGTCGAACGCGTGCCAGGCAACGATCAATCCGGGCAGCACGAACCCGAGCAGGACCGGAAGGGCACAGGCCGCGAAGATCAGCCAGCGCGCCGCGCCGCGCACGGGCGCCCGGTTGATCGGGCGATAGCGCCGCGACATGTGGTGAAAGCGCTTACCGCGCCGCCCGATCCGCTCGAGCGCCAGCAGGACCATGACGAAGACCAGCATCACGACCGCGATCTGTGCCGCCCCGCCCGCATTGTGCATGTCGAACCAGACGGCGAAGATGCCCTGGGTGAGCGTCGGCACCGCGAAATAGTCGACCGTGCCGAAGTCGGCCATGGTTTCCATGCAGACGATGGCCACACCCGCCACGATGGCGGGGCGCGCGAGCGGCAGACCGACGCGGCGAAAGACGCCCCATGGCCCGCAGCCCAGCGCGCGCCCGACCTCCAACGCACAGACCGATTGTTCGTGGAAGGCCGCGCGCGCCAGCAGGTAGACATACGGGTAAAGCACCAGCGTCAGCACAAAGGCCGCGCCGCCGATGGAGCGGATCTCCGGGAACCAGTAATCGCGCGAGGTCTGCCAGCCGAAGATGTCTCGCAAGACCGTCTGCACCGGACCCGCGTATTCCAGCATATCAACCAGCGCGTAGGCGCCGATATAGGCGGGCATCGCCAGCGGCGCGAGCAGCGCCCATTGCAGCCAGCGCTGACCGGGAAACTCGGTCATCGAGACCAGCCAGGCGGTCCCGGTCCCGATGATCGCAGCCCCCGTTGCCACCATCGCCATCAGGATCAGTGTGTTGCCGAGATAAAGCGGCAGTGCATGTTCCATCAGGTGCGGCCAGATGTTCTCGGCGGGAAAAAGCGCCAGCCACGCGATTGCGATCAGCGGGATCAGCAGGATCGCGGCAATCGCCATCGCACCGACCGTCCAGCGGTCGGGCAGATGGGTCGCGGAGGTTTGGCTGGCGACATCGCTCATGGGCCGAGATGTAGTGCATCGCTTGGCGGTTGTCGCGGGTTTTGCGCCGGACAGGGCGCTGCCCCGAGCGCTACCTCCGGCGGGTAACGGAACATGGGCCATGACGCGGTGTCCCGGGCGTTTTTCGGGGGCCCGGGGGTGGGGCCCCCCGGGGGGGCCGG
>CAYYZH010000287.1:0-1856 GCA_964475765.1 uncultured Limibaculum sp. | reverse complement strand
CCCGCTCCGGCCGCGCGCAGTCCCGCCCCCCCCCCGCCGGCGCCCGGCAATCAAGTCCGGGACAGCTCCACGCTCCAACCCATCCGCCGCCACCACACCCCCGTCATGTGATTTCGAGGTTGAAATACATGCCCCGCCCACCGCCCGGGGTTGACTGAGTTTCGGGATTGCCCCCACGGTTGCAGGGTTGAACAGCCCGACAGAGGTTGACCGGCATAGCCACAAGGGAGATTTTGCGATGAAGACCAGAACACCGAACATGACCCGGCGCGGCGCAATCGGGGCGGGCGCGGCCCTCCTGGCCACCCCTGCCGTGATAACCACCGCGCAAGCCGCCGCCGAAGTCACCTGGAAGGTGCAGTCCCACTGGCCCAAGGCGTCCGCCTCCTATGGCGACAGCCTCGAGGTCATTGCCGCCGAGCTGAAGGAGATGACCGGCGGGCGCATGGAGCTGCAACTCTTCGGTGCGGGCGAGTTCGCCAAGGGCGCGGAGATCTTCAACATCGTGCGCCGCGGTGTGGTCGAGATGGGAACGATCTCTCCCGGCTATATCCTCGGGGAGGCCTCCACGGCGGGCCTCGCGCTCGGCGTGCCCGGCACGTTGCGCGAGCCGTGGGAGTTCGCGCATTACCTCAAGAACATGGGCTTCGAGGACATGTTCAACGAGGACCTTGCCCAGCACGGTGTCCTTGCCAAGGCGGAGAAGATCTATCCGACCGAGCTTGTGGTCTCGAAACAGATCAACTCGATTGAGGACTTCTCATCGCTGAAGCTGCGCTCCTCGGGCAGCTATCTGAAGTATCTCGAGGCCGCAGGGGCCGCCCCGCAGTACATCGCAGGGCCGGAGCTTTACCAAAGCCTCGCCTCCGGTGTGGTCGACGGCGCCCATTGGGGCGCTGCACAGGGCGCCAAATCCATGAGCCTCTGGGAAGTCGCCAAGTACCACATGAAGCCAACCATGGGTCTTGCGATGGACTCGCTGATCATGAACCAGGCGGCCATCGATGCCCTGCCCGAGGATCTGCGCGAGACCTTCCTCAACCATGTGGACACCCGGTTCTGGAAGCGCACGACCGACTATCAGTACAAGGAGAAGGTCGCGCTCTCCGCAGGCATCGCAGAGAACAGCGTCGTGGTCAGCCAGTTCCCGCAGGCTGTCCTCGACAAGTTCGCCGAGGCCTCCGGTGCGATCCTCGACGAGGAACGGGCCAAGGGCGGCAATGCCGAAAAGGCGACGGATATGCTGATCTCCTTCATGAAGGATCTCGGCTACGCATAAACGCCGGTTTTGCCCCGCGTCGCGGGTGGGTGGGCACTCGCTGACCCATCCCCCGGCCCCCACCTCTCGGGGGAGCGGCGCGGGGCAACATCTCAAGGCCTGCAATGCACGCGATTACCCTCTTTGCCCGCACCGTGACGGGCATAAACCTGACCATCGCCCGGGTGCTGAACTGGGCGGTGCTGGCGCTCTTTGCGCTCCTCCTCTGGGACGTGATCATGCGCTACCTGACCGACAGTCCGGTGCAATGGTCGGCGCAGGCTTCACGTCTGATCTTCGGCGTCTATGCCATCCTCGGCGGCGGCTATGTGCTGGCGCGGCGCGAGCATGTGAACGTCGATCTCTTCTACGCAAACTTCTCGCGCAAGCGCCAAGCGCTGGTCGACATCATCACCTCAATCCTCTTCTTCCTGATGCTGACAGTGCTTTTGCTCGAAAGCTGGTCACTGGCCTCTGACAGCGTCAAACGCTGGGAAGTCGATCATCTCGCGATCTGGAAGGCCCCGCTCTGGCCGTCGAAATGCCTCATCGTGGTGGCCGCAGCCCTCCTTCTGGCCCAAGGCATCGTCAAGCTGAT
>CAYYZH010000286.1:0-4394 GCA_964475765.1 uncultured Limibaculum sp. | reverse complement strand
TGGCACCAGTGATCCCAACCTCGGCAGCGAAGTATTTTTCGCGAAGGACCGCGCGGGCCTCCGCCTGCATCGCCTCGTGATCGAGCCTGCGGTCGGCGGGGAACTGCGGATGCTCGCGCCTGAACAATTCGTCCACTTCCGGGACCGTAACATGCACCGCGGGAGCGATGATGTGGCTGGGCACCTCACCGCGTTTCTGCACGATGTACTCGCCGAGATCGGTTTCGACCGGTTCGATGCCGTGCGCTTGGAGGTGATCGTTGATCCCACATTCCTCGGAGATCATCGTTTTGCCCTTGCTGACCGTTTTCGCACCGGCCTTGCGGCAGATTTCGAGCACGATGGCCTGCGCATCCTCCGCCGTCTCGGCCCAATGAACTTGCCCGCCATCGGCAGTCACCTGTGCCTCATAGGCTTCAAGGTAATCTCCAAGGTTCGCCAAGGTATGGTTCTTGATGTCTCGCGCGAGATCACGCAGATCGTCAAACTCGGGCATGGCGGCACGGGCCTGCCTGCGTTTCAGTGAGAACCCGCCACCCGCCGTCGACATCGCCGCCTGGATGTTGGGGTTGGCGAGCGCCTCTCGCGCATTCTGCTTGAACCTTGGCGTTGTGGCCGTCTTCATGTCTCGCTGGCCTCGCCGATTACCGGTGTCCCGGTCATTCCCGCGAGCACCTCAACCACGTGGCGGGCTTTGACCGGCTTGCCCTCGCGCGTCAGCTTGCCTGCCATGTTTATCAGACATCCGAGGTCACCGGCCAGCACGAGGTCCGCTCCGGTCTCGAGAATATCTCCGGTCTTGTTGCCCACCATCTTGTTCGAGATGTCGGGGTACTTGACACAGAACGTGCCGCCGAACCCACAACAGATCTCCGGCTCCTTCATCTCGGACAAGTCCAAGCCTTCGACACTCGCCAAAAGATCCCGCGGCTGTTGCTTGATGCCAAGGCTGCGCAGGCCCGAACAACTGTCGTGATACGTCGCCTGCGCCTCGTATTTCGCATCGACGTTCGTGACCCCCAGAATATCCGTCAGGAACGAGACGATCTCGTGGGTCTGGGACGCCAACGCTTCGGCCCGCGCGGTCCAGTCCGGATCATCAGCAAACAGCTGGGGGTAATCCTTGACCACCGTCGCAGCGCAGGACCCCGATGGCACGACCACATGGTCATAGCCCTCCAAGGCCTCGATCATGGCGCGCGCCAGCGATTTCGCCCCCTCTCGGTCGCCCGAGTTGTAGTTCGGCTGCCCGCAGCAGGTCTGGAGTGGAACCGAGACCTTGCAGCCCGCATCTTCCAGCAATTTCACGGTCGCAAACCCGATTGTCGGGCGCATCATATCGACGAGGCACGTCACCATGATCGCGACATGGGGCTGGGTCGGGGACGCCATTTTCGCTCCTCAGAACTGGTAAGATCCAGATACCAATGCCGGGGCATGATCGCCACCGCCACGTTATGCGACAGATCGCAGCCTCTTGCCGAGCACCCGCCGCACGCGTAGGCCTGAACGCCTCCGTTCCGAGGATCGCCTGTGTTCGACGTCTATTCACCGCTACAGATCGCCGTCGTCTTCGCCGCATACTTCTTTGCGGCCACGGCGAAAGGGGTTACGGGGCTCGGCTTCTCAACCACATGCCTCGCGATCGTGGCGTTGACCGTCGGGCTCAAGAACGCTCTGCCCCTGCTGATCATCCCGTCGATCTCGACCAACTTGATGGTGATGGTCGGCGCCGGACATTTCCCGGAGACCGTCCGCCGGTTTTGGCCGATGTATCTGGCGACCATCCCGGGCGTCTTAATTGGCCTTTGGTTCCTTGGCGCCGTCGATGGGGCAACAGCAGGCATTTCGCTCGGCATCGTCCTGATCGCGTATTGCGCCTTTGCCTTTGCGAACCCGGAGATGCGCTTGCCGGCCCGGCTTGAACGCCCTTTGCAGCCGATCAGCGGGATACTGACCGGGATGGTAAACGGCGCGACGGGCAGTCAGGTCATGCCGTCAATGCCATTCCTGATGGCACTACACATGGATAAGAACCGGTTCGTGCAGACCATCAACTGTTCATTCACCCTCTCCAGCCTGATCATGATCGCAGGGCTTTCGCAGATGGGCCTCTTCACTGTTCATACCGTGATCGTTTCGACAATCGGAACGGTCTTCGCCGTGATTGGTATCCGGATCGGCGAGCGGATCCGGCAAAGGCTGGACGCCAATCAGTTCCGCCTTGCGGTTTTGAGCATGCTGACAGTGATGGGGATTGCGTTGATCGCAGGCGGGATCTGACGCCTCAGGTCGACTCGTCTCCCGACGGGCTTTGGTCCGGCGCGCGTTGTGCGACAAATTCGGTGACGTCCGTGATCATGTCATCCAGCCGTTCGGTGATCGACGACATCGTTTCCTCGGAGAGAAAAAACACCTTGCGTGCTCCGGCATTGTCCAGCGGTCCATCCAGCGCGATCTGCGAGCGGTTGACCGAGATGATCAACCCGTCTTTGCGTGCTTCCTCGATCATCCGGATTTTGGTCGAGTGCGAGATGTTTGTCATCGACGCCGTCATCTCTTCAAGCGTCACCACCGAGCCGCGCAACTGCTTCAGCAGCATGGACATGAACAGATCGAAGTAGCGCTCGTCCCAATATTTACGGTCGCCAAAGGCTTCAAAAAGAGTAATGCGCAACAACCCGACCAGACCCAGAAAGTCCAAATACAACCCTGAGTTGGCGGGCAATGCCGGCGGTTTTGTAAGTCGTCTTACCATGAAGTTTATCTTAGCAAGCTGAAGTTCAATATGACACCGATTTATGCGCTCATACTGAACCAAATTTCAATGGTGGATCAAACGGCTGGGGCAATTTTTGAAACCTGAGTTTGCGCGAACGTACGAAACGCCGTTCAAGACAAGCCGTTATCCGTAAGCGATGAACAGCAACACAGCGCCCAGGATCAGCCGGTAGATGACGAACGGCAACATCGTCCAGGTTGCCGCGAACATCCGCATCATCACCGCCAGTGCGGCCAACGCGGCGATGCAGGAGAGGACGGCGCCGAGGATCAACTCCTTGCCGAGTTGAAGATTTCCATCCCGCACAACGCCGATACTCTCGACAGTCCCCGCCGCCAGGATGATCGGCACGGCCATCAGAAGAGCGAGCCGCGCCGCTTCGGTTCGGTCAAAGCCCAACCAGCGCGCCATGGTCATGGTGATGCCGGATCGGCTGACCCCCGGGATCAGCGCTGTGGCCTGTGCCATACCCATCCAGACCGCGTCCCTCACTGTCCAGCTTTCGGCCCTGCCGCGCCGTTCCGCCGCCCGGTCGGCCAACCACAACAGAACGCCCCCGATCAGGGTTGCCCATGCGACGACTTCGATGGCCCGCAAGGACTCCTGCCCGTCCATCACCTTGATCCCAAGCCCGACGACAATGGCAGGGATGGTTGCGAGAGCCAGCAGCCAGACCATGCGCGCCTGATCGGTAGACCGCCGTCCCGACAGAATATGGCCCGTTCCGGTAAACAGCGCCCTGACCTCAGCCCAGAAGTAGATGCAGACGGCAATCAAAGTGCCGAGATGCACGGCGACATCCATGGCCGTACCCTGATCGGCCCGCCCGGTCAGAATCGGCCAAAGCACCAGATGTCCGGAGGACGAGATCGGGAGAAATTCTGTGATCCCCTGGATCAGCGCCAATGCGATGATGTCAAAAAGTTCCATCAGTGGTCCGGGGTTAACAGCCAGCTCGGCCAGTTTGATCAGGCCACGCTATATATTGGCGGTCTTTGTATGGGAACCGCAAAGTAATAAGTCAGTAATTCTGTCATAACTTCGGCTGAGCGACCTACGCCGACGCCTACGTAGTAAATTCCACGCAACCATCCCGAGAGATTTCGTCATTTTGTGTCAGCATAACTGACATAAACCACGTGAAATCTCTTTCCATCCCCCAGCAATTCGCGTATGCGACCGCTCCGGGATGGCCTGTGCGTGCTGTCGATTAGGGATAATAGCATGTCGAGCAAGATGTTGCAGTTTGTCGATGTGGACCGCGCGATGCCTGACAAGCGCGCGGCCGACGAACGGCGGGAGGACTTTGGCGAGATCTACCGCCAGTACGCAGCGGAGAAGGCTGCGGAACAGTCCGCCCGTTGTAGTCAATGCGGCGTGCCGTTCTGCCAATCGCATTGCCCGCTGCACAACAACATTCCGGATTGGCTGAAACTGACCGCCGAGGGGCGCCTGCGCGAGGCGTGGGAGGTCAGCCAGGCCACCAACACGTTCCCGGAAATCTGCGGCCGGATCTGCCCGCAAGACCGGCTCTGCGAGGGCAATTGCGTCATCGAACAATCCGGCCACGGCACTGTCACTATCGGCGCTGTTGAGAAATACATCACCGACA
>CAYYZH010000285.1:0-4399 GCA_964475765.1 uncultured Limibaculum sp. | reverse complement strand
GCAGTGACGAGTATGGCGGATCGATTGCAAACCGCATGCGCTATCCCCTTGAAATACTTGAGGCGATGCGCGCGGCCTGGCCTGATACAAAGCCGCTTTCGGTGCGGATTTCGGCAACGGACTGGGCCGGGGAAAAGGGTGTCACGCCGGAAGATGCGGTCGAGATCGCCCGAATGATTGCCGAGGCCGGGGCGGACATTGTGGACGTCTCCGCCGGGCAAACCTCGACCGATGCCAACCCGGTCTATGGCCGGATGTTCCAGACGCCCTTTTCGGACCTGATCCGCAACGAAACCGGGATCGCGACGATGGCTGTCGGCAACATCTACGAGCCGGATCACGTGAATTCGATCCTGATGGCGGGCCGCGCAGATCTCGTTTGTCTCGCGCGTCCGCATCTCAGCGATCCCTACTGGACGCTGCATGCAGGAGCGTCCATTGGCGATCGTCATGAAGCATGGCCCGCGCCCTATCAGGCCGGGCGGGACCATCTCTGGCGGCTCGCCGACCGTGAAGATGCGGTGGGGCGGGTCTGATGCTTGAGGGACGCACGGCTTGGGTGACGGGCGGTGGCACCGGGATTGGCGCGGCCATCGCAACGGCGTTGGCTGGTGCGGGCGCCGAGGTTCTGATTACCGGACGCCGGAGCGAACCTCTGGAGAAGACCGCGGCAGCGCAGCCGGGGATCTCCTGGCAAAGCCTTGATGTCACGGAAGAATCCGCGATCACTGATCTGGCCAAGAAACGAGGTTTCGACATTCTGGTCGCCAATGCGGGCATCGCCGAGACCGCGCCCGTTGCCAAGCAGCCGCTCGCCGACTGGCGCCGCACACAGGCGGTGAACGTAGAGGGGCCGATGCTCTGCACCCGCGCAGTGCTGCCCGGTATGATGGAGCGGGGTTGGGGCCGCGTGATCTATGTCTCTTCGGTCGCCGGGCTGAAGGGTCTGCGCTATGGCGGGGCCTATGTGGCGTCGAAGCACGCGCTGAACGGATTGATGAAATGCGTGGCCGAGGAAGCGCTGACGTCTGGCGTGACCGCGAACGCGCTCTGTCCCGGCTATGTCGAGACCGATATCGTTGCCGAGAATGTCGGGAAAATCATGGCGCGCTCAGGCATGTCCGAAGATGAGGCGCTGGCGGTCATGCGCGATGCCAACCCCTTCGGTCGCCTGATTGCGCCGGAGGAAGTGGCGGCCGCCGCGCTCTGGCTTTGCGGTCAGGGTTCCGGTGCCGTGACGGGGCAGACCATCGCCATAAACGGGGGGCAGGTGTGATGAACCGTCCGGATCGCACATCGGGACCGGCCTCGAAGGCGCGCCTCCGTCTTTGGCTGCGGCTGCTCCGGTTGTCCCGCATGATCGAGGGCGAAGTGCGCGAGCGGCTGCGCGTCGAACACGCGACCACTCTGCCGCGCTTCGATGTGCTGGCGGCGCTCTACCGCGCCGAGGATGGTCTCAGGATGAGCGAGCTTTCCGGAGCGCTTCGGGTCTCGAACGGCAATGTCACCGGCATCGTCGACCGGCTGGTCGCAGACGGGCTGGTCGAGCGGGTTCCGGTCGAGGATGACCGCCGCGCGATGCGCGTGCGGCTCGGCACCGAGGGGCGCGCGGTGTTCTCCATGCTTGCCGCGCATCACGAAGGCTGGATCGACGAGATCTTCTCAAGCGTCGATGGGCCCGAGGCCGAAGCGCTCTCCGACACGCTGAGGGCCATCGCGGCGCGCATAGACGAAGAGGGGACCATTGCATGACCAGAATGGCGGATCTGACACCGCAGCATTTCAAGTGCACGATCGAGGACCGGGTCGCCGTGCTGCGGCTCGACCGGCCCGACCGCAAGAACCCGCTGACCTTCGAGAGCTATGCCGAATTGCGCGACTGGTTCCGGACGCTGGTTTATGCCGAGGACGTCGACGCGGTGGTTTTTGCCTCCAACGGTGGCAACTTCTGCTCGGGCGGCGATGTGCACGACATCATCGGGCCGCTGGTCGCGATGGACATGAAAGGGCTCTTGGCCTTCACGCGCATGACCGGCGATCTCGTCAAGGCGATGATCGGTTGCGGGCGGCCCATTATAGCTTCGATCGACGGGATTTGTGTCGGCGCCGGCGCGATCATCGCGATGGCCTCGGACATCCGGTTTGGCACGCCCGAGGCCAAGGTGGCGTTTCTGTTCACGCGCGTCGGGCTGGCCGGATGCGACATGGGTGCCTGCGCGATGCTGCCCCGGATCATCGGGCAGGGCCGGGCGGCGGATCTCCTCTACTCCGGTCGATCCATGAGCGGTGAGGAGGGCCTGGCCTGGGGCTTCTTCAACGCTTTGCAGAGCGCCGACGAGGTAGAAGCTGCGGCGCTGTCTTATGCCGGGAGGCTTGCGGCTGGGCCGGTCTTCGCGCATGGGATCACCAAGACGCAGCTCAATCAGGAATGGTCGATGTCACTGGAGCAGGCAATCGAGGCCGAAGCGCAGGCCCAAGCGATCTGCATGCAGACGCAGGACTTTGAACGGGCCTATCGGGCCTTCGTAGCAAAGGAAAAACCGGTGTTTGCCGGAGACTGAGGCCCCCGTTTGGCAGGTCGGCCCACCCGCCCGCCCCCGCCCTGCCAAACGGGGGGTGACCGGAGCCCAAGGAGAGAGTTTTGAAGCGCCATGCCTGATCGAAGTTATCTCGACTGGCCGTTTCTTGAGCCCCGGCACCGGGAGTTGGCGCTGGCTCTTGACGAGTGGGCAGGCACCGCGCTGGACGCGGTCGACCATGACGATGTCGACAATGCATGCCGGGATCTGGTGTCCGCCCTTGGGCGTGATGGCTGGCTAAAGCACACCGGCGTCGATCCGGAGAAGGGCGGCGCCCTGGATGTGCGGACCCTCTGCCTGATCCGTGAGACCCTGGCGCGCCATGATGGGCTGGCGGATTTCGCCTTTGCCATGCAGGGGCTGGGCATGGGCGCGGTGTCGCTCTTTGGCACGTCCTCTCAGCGGGCGCACCTGATCGAGACCCGCGCGGGCCGCGCCATTTCCGCCTTTGCCCTGACCGAACCGGCGTCGGGGTCGGACGTCGCCTCCATCACGACGACAGCGCGGCCAGACGGCAACGGATGGGTGCTGGACGGCGAGAAGACCTGGATCTCGAACGGTGGCATCGCCGATCTTTATACCGTTTTCGCGCGGACCGGAGAGGCACCAGGGGCCAAGGGCCTGTCGGCCTTTCTCGTGCCCGCAACCACGCCGGGACTGGAGATTGCCGAGCGGCTGGACGTGATGGCGCCGCACCCTCTGGCGCGGCTCCGCTTTGACGGCCTGCGCCTGCCTGGAGATGCCTTGATTGGCGAGCCGGGGCAGGGCTTCAGAATTGCCATGTCCGTGCTGGATGTCTTCCGTCCGACAGTCGCCGCGGCAGCCCTTGGGTTTGCGCGCCGGGCGCTGGACGAGACGCTCTCCCGCGTCGCCACCCGCGAAATATCGGGCTCCCCACTGGGCGATCTGCAGATGGTGCAGGGGCATATCGCCGATATGGCGCTTGATATCGATGCCACCGCCTTGCTGATTTATCGCGCCGCCTGGGCCAAGGATACGGGTGCGCCGCGGATCACCCGCGAGGCGGCGATGGCCAAGCTCTTTGCGACCGAGCAGGCGCAGCAGGTGATCGACAAGGCCGTGCAGATCCACGGCGGGGACGGGGTGCGCTTAGGGACCACAGTCGAGCGGCTTTATCGCGAGATCCGTGCGCTGCGCATCTACGAGGGCGCGTCCGATGTCCAGAAGGTCATCATCGCACGTCAGACCATGGGAGGTTGAGAGCTTGGGACCGACAGCCCACACCGACACGTTCGCGCGGGATAACCTGCCCCCCGCAGATCAGCAGCCGGAGTTCCTGCTGGACGGTTTTGCCTACCCCGACCGCCTGAATGCTGGTGTGGAGTTGACCGACCGCATGGTCGTGGATGGGCATGGCGACCGGGTTGCGCTGATCGGCAACGGGCGGCAGCGCACCTACAAGGAACTGAGCGACTGGACCAGCCGGATCGCACATGCGCTGATTGAGGATTATGGCGTGAAGCCCGGCAACCGAGTGCTGATCCGGTCTGCCAACAATCCGGCGATGGTCGCCTGTTGGCTGGCGGCGACAAAGGCGGGCGCGGTCGTCGTCAACACCATGCCGATGCTGCGCGCGGGTGAGCTGACCAAGATCATTGACAAGGCCGAGATTGGGTTGGCGCTCTGTGACACGCGCCTGATGGACGAGTTGGTCACCGCCGCGAAGACCAGCGGCCATCTCGAGACGGTTGTGGGCTTCGACGGCACGGCCAATCACGACGCGGAGCTGGACCGTACCGCACTCGGCAAGCCGGTGACCTTCGATGCGGTCGAGACCAGTGCCGACGATGTGGCCCTTC
>CAYYZH010000284.1:0-4539 GCA_964475765.1 uncultured Limibaculum sp. | reverse complement strand
TGCGGAACTGACTTACGGGTATGAGACCGTGGCCGCGACGAAGGACGATCCGCTGGTCGGTGAAGAGGCCAGTGCAAAGTTGCTGCACTATGCAACGACCACCCGCGAAGACAGCCCGGCGATGGGGCGGATCACCGACCTCATTCAAAGTGGCAAGCTTTTCGAAGACCTCGGCGTGCCACCACTCGATCCGGAAATCGATCGCGGCATGATCTGCGGATCGATGGATTTTCTGAAGGACACGAAGGCCCTTCTGGAGCAGGCCGGGTTGACCGAAGGTGCGAACTCGAAACCCGCTGAGTTCGTCGTCGAACGCGCCTTTGTCGACTGATCGACTGCCTTGAACGTAGGGTGCGTCAGCGACGCACCCCCGCTGTCAGGCCTCAAAGGTTCTGGGGGTTCCCCGGGATGATTGTCGAATAGGGTGTCGACTGAGGCTTGGAGTTCTCCGTCGTTCGCACCGAGACGTAGCGATCGCCATCCTTGTACATCGCCGAACATGCGCGCTCGCCGTTCACCCAGTCATTGTCCCACTGCGAGCACATCTGCCCTTCGGGCGTGACCTCCCAGACGGCATTGCCGACCTTCTCGCCACCGTTCCAGGTTGCCTTGCCGATTGCGGTTCCGTCGGCCCGGTAATAGCCATGCCAGATCCAGGTATCCCCTTCGACGCGCAGGGTATTGCCCGTCACCGCCGCAGCGACCTCTTCGGCGGTCATTGGCGCGATACCACGCTCGGCGAGATCTTCTTCGACAGAGGCACAGGCAGAGATCGAAAGTGCAGCAAGCACAGCAATACAGTTGAAGAACTTCATGTCTTCCTCCAATAGCTTTCTAAAATGTCCCCGCGATCATCGCGGTCTCAAAGTACTCGGGAACATACACAAATCGGCACCAACTGCAATATGCCTCCGTGACTTTCAACGAAGGGTTGTTTGCTAGTTGCTGACGATCTCAACTGTTGCAGCAATGGGCCGGTCACCGGACATGTATGCGCGATGGTCGTTGGTGTTCAGCGTCACCTCGATCACGTGGCGCCCCGGTGGCACAGCAGGCAGGAACGCCGTTGTTTCGTAAAGGCGCCCAACCTTCATGCCGGACACATAGAGATGGGCATGACCGGTGCCCGGCACGTGCGCCCCATCGACCAGGTCCTTGGCGAAACGGAACTGCTCAACTTCCAGCGAAAGCGCCCAGCCCGCATCGTCTGGCTTGACGGTGAGCGCGACCGACGGCAACGGCTCGCCCGGAGGCACCTCGAAACCCGCGCCGTGCGACATGGTGGATGGCGCAACGCTTGCCTTCGCCGCGATCACACCGGCGCGCTCGAACTCTAACTCGAGCGGCAGGAATGTGCCCTCCTCGAGCGCAGGTGCCACGCCCATCAGCATCACATGGCCCGCCTCCATCGCGAGCGATACCTCCGCTTCCGCTGGCACGGGCAAGCCTTCGGTCCGGGGCGATTTCAGCACGGCCAGCTTGGTGGCCGACGCCCGGACATCAATCAAACGGTCGGGTGCGCCCGCATTGACGATGTCGAGCACGACCATCGCACTTTGCGCGCCGGGAACCGGCACGGCACGCACATTGCGGAGCGAAATCGGCGCGGGCTGTATCACAGCCAACCACGCCGCTACCAGAAAGGCAGCGAGCGCAATGACTATTCCCGCCAAGCGGCCCGTGCTCATCATGCCTCCCGAACCTTGTTCCGACCGGCGAACTGTGCCTCTTTCGCCGGTGGTGAGCAATCGGCAGTTGGAGATCGCGCCAGACATGCGCCGTGTAGCCCTGATCGTGGCGGTCACTCTGACCCCGTTCGTTGCGCTGGCCCATGCGGCCGAGCGCGGGCTGATCATGCTGCTGCCGACGGGATACTATCTGACCGGCGGCGCGCTGGCCGTAGCGATCAGTTTTCTCGTGTTGGCCTTCAGTCAGGGAACGTGGCTTACACGCTTCGGCAGGCTTGGCACCGCGCGCCGATTTTGGGCACCCTGGATCGGCGGTGTGTTCCGCTGGACCGCGTTCCTCATCTTCGCCGGTTTGATTATCGCAGGGCTGACCGGCGTCGGCGACCCGCTGGCCAACCCCCTGCCGCTGGCGGTTTGGACCATCTGGTGGATCGGCTTCACCCTGATGGTTGCCGCCGCCGGAGACCTCTGGCCCTGGCTCAATCCGTGGTCCGCGCCGTTACGTCTGCTGCGCACAGCCCTTGGCCCACCTCCCCTGACCCTGCCGGAATGGGTCGCGCATTGGCCCGCCGTCATCAGCATCCTTGCGTTCACCTGGTTCGAGATCGTCTCGCTGGCACCGGACGATCCGGCCCGGCTGGCCCGCGCGGTGCTGATCTATTGGCTGATCCATCTGGTCGCGATGATACTCTTTGGCGAGAAGGCCTGGCGCCCGCGTTGCGAGGCCTTCTCCCTGTTTTTTCAGCTGCTCGGACGCCTCGCGCCAATCACGCTGACCCCATCGCCGAAGCGCGGCTTAACCCTGCATTTACACCTGCCAGGAGCAGCGCTGATCCATGGTGCGGCGCTCCCGTTCTCGGGATGGATGTTCGTGATCGCCACCATCTCGGGCGTCACGTTCGATGGGTTGAGCGCGACGTTCTGGTGGCTCGGGCAGATCGGCGTGAACCCGCTGGAGTTCCCCGGACGTTCAGCGGTCACCACCGAAAACAGCGCCGGCCTCATCGGGGTCTGGGCCGGAATGGGCCTCACCTATGCTCTCTCCGTCTGGGCGGGGTGGAGCATGGCGGGCCGGACTGCAAACCTGCGCACATCCCTCGGGCGACTGGCGCTCTCGCTTCTGCCCATCGCGCTGGCTTACCACGGCGCGCATTACCTGCCCGTGTTGCTGGTCAACGGGCAGTACGCGCTGGTCGCGGCCACGGACCCGTTGGGCACCGGCGCGGACTGGCTGGGTCTTGGCCAATGGCCGGTCACAACCTCGTTTCTGAATGATCTGCAAGAGGTCGAGCGGATCTGGCGCATCCAGACCGGCGTGATCGTCGGCGGGCACCTGCTCGCTGTCCTGATCGCGCATGCCATCGCGCTTGAGATCTACAATAACCCGAAGGCTGCAACGCTCAGCCAGATCCCGCTGGCGGCGTTGATGGTCGGCTACACAGTGTTGGGATTGTGGCTCCTGTCGACGCCGACAGGAGCCTGAGCCTCAGAGGTTGTGTTCGGCCTCGACCTCACGGGTGATGTCGACCATCACGCCCGGCCCCTTGTCGACCGATCCACCATAGCGCGCCCGAACGGTGGCGAGGAAATTCTCGGCATCGACTTCGCCATGACGCGTGATGATCTTCGGGCCGTCTTCGCCATATCCGACAGGACCGGCGCCGGACACATCGAGATCCGCATCGTTCAAAACAGTGGGTTTGTCGTTGGTCATTACTTTTCTCCGTAATTTGACTACACATTCCCCGCCCGATCGGGCGCAGAAGCCGGATCAATTCCGACAACGCAACTATCGCGCGAATCGCCACCGCCCGTCCGTAACAGATGCTACGGGAGGGCGGCGGCGCGTTTCAGTCTGGACATTCGCCAAAGGCCCGGACATCCTTTTCGCCAAGGGCCAGAACGGGATTTCAGGGAGCCACAGGCATGACCAGCAAACGCATCCTCAACCGCCGCACCGCGCTGAAGGGGCTGGGCACCACGGCCGCCATCGCGACCGGCGCGGGCTATGTTCCGTTCATTCAGGCGCAGTCGTCCGAGCCGATCAAGATCGGCTTTCAGGTCCACCGCACGGGCATCGGCGCTGCCTACGGGCGCTGGTACGACCGCACGACCGAGGCCGCGGCCCAGCTCATCAACGAGGGCGGCGGGATCAACGGACGGCCCGTCGAGATCATCGCCGAGGACGACGGCACCGACCCCAAGCGCGGCGCCGAGGTGATCGAGAAATTCGCAACCCAGCACAACTGCGACATCGCGTTTGGCACGCTCTTCTCCCATGTCGTGATCGGCTCTGCGCCGCGCGCGGGTGAGCTGAAACTGCCCTATTTCGTCGTCTCCGAAGGGCACCACGTCGCGTCGGGCATGCTCAACCGCTACACGCTGCAACCCGGCATCACGGACGTGAAATCCCAGGTCGAAAGCATGGCCCCTTGGGTCAGCCAGAACCTCGGCAAGAAGGTCACGATGATCTTCCCGGATTTCGCGTTCGGGCACGACCACCGCGATTATTTCTCCGCGGCCATCGCAGCACAGGGCGGCGAGGTGATCGAGAAAATCGCGATCCCGCCGACAGAGACCGCGTTCTTCAAATACTTCCCCAAGATCCCGCGCGAGACCGAGGTGCTGTATCACGTCATGGTCGGCCCGGCTGTGCTGACGTTCGTGAAGGAGTTGGGTGAGTTCTTCGGCCCATCGCGCCCGGAGATCTTCGGCTTCATCCACAGTCTGGAGGCAGTGGATATCACCAGTCCGGGGCTGGAGTTCCTTGAGGGGACCTATTTCTGGGAAGGTATGCCGCGCCATGTGCAGCCTGACCAATGCGCCTATGACAAGACCTATCGCGCCGCTG
>CAYYZH010000283.1:0-4614 GCA_964475765.1 uncultured Limibaculum sp. | reverse complement strand
TATGACGCCTATGACCACGACAACCTGTCGGACACGTTCCTGCCGGTCCTGCGCGATCTGCAAAACGCGCTGAGTGCCCGGATGGAGCGCCGGGCGATCCGGCTCGAGCTGGTCGAGAAGGCACAGAACGCCTATGTCTCGCCGATCCGCGACCGGGCGCTTTTCCAGCACGCGACTTTCGTGATCGAGGTCGCTGCGACCAAGTCGCTGACCGAGATCCAAGGCGAGTTCCCGAACCTTTTCAAGCTTGGGCCATCGACCAAGATGCAGGAGATTGTGCACGCCCATCTGCCCGGCGTGCCACTGGTGCATCTGCCAACGCCGCCCCGTCAGATCCGCGCGCTGACCGATCATGTCTATTTTCGTTTGGACAAGCAGACGCCGCTTTGGGCCGAGTTCAGTCAGGCCCCTGCGGTCGGCATGCATTTCTCGGGCGACTGGCCTGATCTCAAGATGGAGTTCTGGGCCGTCAGGGAGGACGTGAAATGAGTGGCAACGACCCCTTCGATCCCTTTGGCCAAAATGACCGCACGATCATCCGGCCCAATCCGGGAGGGCGGCCCGAGGCACCGTCTCAGGCGGCGGACGCGCCAGCCTCTTCGCACGAGACGCCTGCTCAACCTCAACCGGCTGCAGCGCAGCCAGCGCCGACAGGACAACCGGTTGCGCAAGTCGCGACCCCCGGTGCCAATCCCCTGATCGTGGCCGCGGGACCGGTTCTGGACCTGCTGGGACGGCTGCGCAACGCGATGACGCAGGCGAATTTCACCGACCTCAAGACGTCGATCAGCAGTGCTATCGAGGGCTTCGAAAGAGGGGCCTCCGAAGCGGGCGCCTATCCCGAACAACTCCAGACCGCGAAATATGCCCTGGCCGCCACGGCGGACGATATCGTCCAGAACCTGCCCGGCGAAGATCGCCATGTTTGGACGCAGGATCCGATGCTGGGGAAGTTCTTCGGCGAGCGGATCGGCGGCACGCGCTTCTTCGACAATCTGACCGAGGCGATGAAGAACCCCGGCGCGAACTATGACCTGCTCGAGCTGAAATATGCCTGCATGGCGCTGGGCTTCGAGGGGATGCACCGCACCTCGGCACAGGGCGCGGGCGCGCTTCAGACCATTCGCAAGGATGTCTACCAGTCTCTGCGTGGCGTAACGCCGGGTGGCGGCTGGGCGCTGTCGCCAAGCTGGCGGGGCATGGATATCGGGCGCAAATCCGTCGGTATGCAAATCCCGTTCTGGGCCGTCGCGGCGATTGCCGGTGTGGCCTTGGTCGGGCTCTTCTTCGGGCTGCGTATGGCGCTGGCGGGTGAGACGCGGGACCTCACAACCGAGATTGCGGCGATCCACCCGGATCAACCCGTCTCGATCGTGCGCACCAAGTTCACCGCGCCGCCTCCGCCGCCCCCACCGCCGCCGCCGCAAACGGTGGATCACGGGCAACTGGAGCGTATTCAGGCGGCGCTCAAGCCGGAAATCGACTCAGGGCTGGTCTCGGCCGAATATCTCGATGCGAACTTCATCATCGTTCGCATGTCGAACAAGCTGTTGTTCCCGTCGGGCAAGGCCGATGTATCCGGCGAGTTCAAGACTGCGCTCGCGCTCCGGATTGGAGAGGTGTTCCAGCAGGAGAGCAATCTGCTGGCCCAAAGGGGCTTCAAACACGGCCGCGTCATCGCGCTTGGCCACTCCGATGCCCAGCCGCTCAGCTCGACCTCGCGCTGGGGCTCGAACCACGGGCTGTCGAAAGCGCGCGCCCAGTCGGTGCTGGATGCCGTGAAACCGGTCTCGCCGCCCGATCTGCGCACGCAGGTTGAGGGGCGCGGCCCCGACGATCCGATCTGCACACCCGCCGATGACCGCGCCTGTTGGCCCGAGAACCGGCGCGTCGAGCTTTTGATCGAACGCACGCAGTAGGGGGCGGTTGTCATGAAATCCAGCATCTGGATCCCCATCGTCACCGTTCTCGGCCTGATCGCGCTCAGCCTGATCATTTGGCTCGCGGGGCCGCTCCTCGGCTGGGGCGAGGTCTGGCCGCTTGAGGGCGTAGTCACAAGGATCGTCCTGATCGTTATCGCCTGGGCTGTTGCTGGCGGCATCTGGCTGATGCGCATGATGCGGCGCAAGAAGCAGGCCGCGGAGCTGGAAGAGGGCATCTCGGGCGCTGTCGCCACCGCCGATGACACGCCGATCCTGCGCGAGAAGATGCAGGACGCAATGTCGACGTTGAAGAAGTCGTCCAGCCGTAGCGGGCAGGCCTATCTCTACGACTTGCCGTGGTACATCATCATCGGCCCGCCGGGATCGGGCAAAACCACCGCGCTGATCAATTCGGGCCTCAAGTTCCCGCTGGCAGGCGCGGGCGGCGCCGCAGCCGTCGCCGGTGTCGGCGGTACGCGGCATTGCGACTGGTGGTTCACCGAAGAAGCCGTGATGATCGACACCGCCGGGCGCTACACCACGCAGGACAGCGATAGCGCGGCGGATGCCAAGAGCTGGACCGGGTTTCTCGACATGCTGGGCGACAATCGCCCGCGCCAGCCGATCAACGGCGTGCTCGTCTGCATCTCCATCGAAGACCTGATGACGCTCCCGCCAAACGAGCTGGACGATCATGCCAACGCCATCCGTCGCCGTCTCGATGAGCTGCACAACCGGTTGAACATCTCCTTTCCGGTCTACGTGATGATCACCAAGATGGATTTGGTCGCCGGGTTCATGGAGTACTACGGCGACCTCACGCCGGAACAGCGCGCGATTGTCTGGGGCACGACCTTCAAGCCCAAGGACAAGACCGACAACATGGTCGCGGTCTTCCCCGAGGAATTCGACGACCTGATGATGGCGTTATCGGACCAGATGACGGATCGGATGCAGATGGAGCCGGACGCCCGCGCGCGCAGCCGGATCTTTGGCTTCCCGACACAGATGGCCTCGCTGAAGGAGCCGCTGAACATTTTCCTGAACAAAGTGTTCGAGCCAAGCCGCTATCAGTCGGACACGTCGCTGCGCGGGGTCTACTTCACCTCCGGCACGCAGGAAGGCACGCCAATCGACCGCGTGCTCGGCGCGCTCAACCGCAATTTCGGGGCGCAGGGCGGCACGAGCTCGGCGTTCTCGGGGCAGGGCAAGAGCTTCTTCCTGACGGATCTTCTGCAAAAAGTGGTGTTCACTGAATCGGGCTGGGTTTCGACCAACATGGCCCATGTCCGACGCAACCTGATCGTGAAATCGGCGGCCTATGCCGGGCTGGTGGCTGCGGTTGCGGGCATCGGGGGAATGCTCTTCTACAGCTACTCCCAGAACGCGGCGCTGCAGGATCAGACTGATTTTGCTATCGACGAGTATCGCGAACTTGCGGCCAGCACGATCGGTCAGACGGAAATCGCCGATGGCGATCTGCACACTGTGCTCGACCCTCTGGAGAAGCTGCGGCGTATGCCGCTCGGCTATCAGAATCGCGGGGATGGGGTGCCGACGACGCAAGCTCTCGGTCTTAGCCAGCATGAACGTCTGCGCGGAGCCAACACGGCGGCGTATCGCGAGGCGTTGGATCGGCTCTACACGCCGCGTCTGATCTACCGGCTCGAGCGCCAGCTTGAGGACAACATCCAGAACACCGCCTTCACTTATGAAGGGCTCAAGGTCTACCTCATGCTCGGCGGTCAGGCCCGCATGGACGAGGATCTGGTCAAGACGTGGATGATGCGCGACTGGGAGACGCTCTATCCCGGTGCGGGCAATGCCAAGGGCCGCGAGAAGCTGATGGAGCATCTCGAGGCGGTGCTGGAGCGCCCGTCCTCCTCGGTCTCGCTCAACGGTCCGCTGGTCATGGAGGCGCAGCGCACGCTGGCGCGAATGCCGGTCGCCGACCGGGCCTATACTCTGATGAAGACCCGCGCCGAGGCGCAGGCTTATCCCGACTGGAACGCCGATGAGCGCGGCGGGCCGGATTCCAGCCTCGTGTTCGAGACCCGCGATGGTGCGCCCCTGAATGAGGTGAACATCCCCGGCTTCTACACCTACGAGGGCTTTCACGACGGCGTGCTGGCGCAGATGGACTTCATGGCCGAGCGCGCCAAGTCCGAGCGCTGGGTTCTGGGTGATGTCGGCGAGCAATCTGCGATCGAGGCGCAATACGCGACCATTCGCCAGGACATCATGGATCGCTACCGGGTCGATTTCATCAACGCCTGGGACGAGCAGATCTCGCGCCTCAAGATTGCCTCCGTTGGTGGCGGAGAAGACCTGACGGTGATGATCGCGCTCTCGGCGCCAACCTCACCGATGAAGCAGCTGATGCAGTCGCTGACCAAGGAAACGCAGCTCACCAAGGGCGTGCCAGAGGGCGGTGCCGACAGCGGTGAGCCCTCCGCCGTCGAGACCGCAGCCCAAAAAAAGCTGCTGCAGCAAGCCGGCAGCGCCGGCGGGCAGGTCGGCAAAGCGGCGCTTCAGACCGCGCTCGACAGTGCAGCGAGCGGCGGCGGCGCGGTGGCTGTGAACTATGGCGAACGGATCGAGGCGCATTTCAAACAGCTCCACGACTTTGCCGGAGAAACCGGCGGTGTTGCCCCGGTCGACAATCTGGTGGCTCGCTTCAACAATCTCTATC
>CAYYZH010000282.1:0-4634 GCA_964475765.1 uncultured Limibaculum sp. | reverse complement strand
GACGGATTCTACCTCAATCTGGAGGAGAAAACGGGTCTCAGGTCAGAATGATCATCATGCTGAAGCGAGAGGGTTGGAGTGTTGGCAAACATGTTGTTTATCGACTGTATCGCGAGGAAGGTCTTGTTCTCAGGAGCAAAAGACCGCGGCGCAGGAAGATGGCGGCACATCGTGAGGCGCGCTGTCAGCCGTCGCGACCGAACGAGGCCTGGAGCCTGGACTTCGTGCACGACAGGCTTGCCAATAACACCAAGATCCGCCTTCTGACCGTGATTGATGTGTTCACGCGTGAGGCTCTGGCGATCGAAGTCGGTCTCAGGCTGCGCGCTGAACACGTTGCGCGTGTGCTCAACCGGCTGGTCTATCTGCGGGGTGCTCCAAAGGCTCTGTTTGCTGACAATGGCGCCGAATTTACCGGTCAGATTATCGATCTCTGGGCCTACGCAAACGGCGTTAAGATGGACTATTCTAGACCAGGCACGCCGACCGACAACGCACATATCGAGTCATTCAACGGCTCGCTCAGGGATGAGTGTCTGAACGTCAGTTGGTTCGCATCTTTGGCTGAAGCGAAGCGGCTGGTCGAGGCCTGGCGACGCGACTACAATGAGTGTCGGCCTCACATGGCTCACAATGGCAGAACACCAATGGAATTTGCCGAAAGCTCAAGCATGTGCAATGGTCCAAATATGAAAACCGCCGCTGGATTCTAACCCCGGCCTTGGACCACCAAACCCAAGCGTTTCAAACCTGTCATGCACTAACAAATTACGCGGACCACCCGATGGGGGCTCTCCATAGACCAGACTTTGATTAAGTACTTGATTTGATGAATAAAGTTATGATGTCTTGGCGGAGAGAGCGGGATTCGAACCCGCGATAGAGTTGCCCCTATACACGCTTTCCAGGCGTGCGCCTTCGACCGCTCGGCCACCTCTCCATCACGTTGGGGAAATTAAGCACCCGTCTCATCCGGCGCAAGCAACGATTTTGGCTTCTGGCTAACAAGATTACCTTTTTGCGGCCCATTGATAGTCGTTGGTCGACCTCTGATCGGACATCATCGAACAGAAAGAACATCTCTCCGACGATTTCTAACATGTGGATTTGCATGCATGATCGACACGGTTCATGATTTTTTGGCGGTCTAGCCGCCCCGCTTGCAATTCGTCTCGATGGTTCCTTCAAGAGAATGAGGGGGCTATCAAGGGATAGTGGTCATTGAGCTGATAGCGAAGATCTGAAGTGTGAAGTTTGCTTAGGGAAAGTCGATTGACCAGATCTGGTGAGACCTTCTAGTGTTCCGGAACCCTTGCGGAAGATCGGTAAGCGGTGCGCTGACCCCACGTTGCTGATGCCGAGATAACGAGATTCAACAGAACCTCATCAGGAGGATCTGTACATGAAGCGTTTCGAACAAAACGATGTCCGTTTGTTAGACGAAGTTCGCGGATGTGTTGGCCGGATGGAAGTTCTCGAAGGTCCGACCGGGCGTCGATCATGGCCGGACGAGGAGAAGATCCGGATTGTCCGAGAGAGTCTGGAGCCCGGTGCGCGCGTCTGTGATGTTGCGCGGCGCAATGGAATGGCACCGCAGCATCTCTCGACGTGGCGGGGTTTGGCGAAGAAGGGCAAGCTGAATATCGTGATCCCAGAGGAGGATTTTCCGGCGTTTGCGGCACTTGAGGTGATCGAGGAGAGAGCGTGTGTGGCGGCAGCATCAATCGAGTTGGAAGCCAACGGCGTCACCCTGCGTCTTCCTGGCGATACGTCGGCCAACCGGATTGCCGAGATCGCCACTGCACTGCGCCAGGCGCTGTGATCGTCCCGTCCCAGGCGGTCAAGGTTCTGATCGCCACGAAGCCGGTAGATTTCCGTAAGGGCCATGACGGGCTGGCCGCGTATGTCGAGAAGGAGTTGGGGCTGAAGGCCCATTCCGGCGTCGTGATCGTGTTCCGCGCCAAGCGTGCCGACCGGATCAAGATCCTGGTCTGGGACGGCAGCGGGCTCGTGCTGACCTACAAGCGCCTCGAGGGCGGTAAGTTCGCGTGGCCCGCCATCAGCGACGGGGTGATGCGGCTCTCGAAGGCACAATTCGAAGCTCTGTTCGAAGGCCTGGACTGGCGGCGCGTTTATGGTCGTCGGGTGCGTCCACCGGCTGCCCCTTTCACCGATTGCTGCGCAATCGTCTGCCGGGCAAGGGGCAGAGTGAATCGGACGGCTCTTTACGGGCCAAAGGCCAATGCTCCGGCGGTATAATCCGGCCATGTCGCCTGACCGGAACGATCTCGATCTCAGTATGCTGCCGCCCGAACACAGAGCGGCCTTCGAGGCGATGCAGCGGCGGGTCGATGTGCTGGCCGAGGCGAACAAACGCCAGGAAGCGTTGATCAAGGAATTGCGCCACGCGTTGCATGGCAAGAAGTCCGAGAAGCTGACTGAAGACGAGCGCCAGCTTGCGTTCGAAGATCTGACTATCGCGATTGAGGAGTGTGAAGCTGCGTCGGAAGAGGCCCGTGCGACGCTTCCAGCGTCGCGTGAGAAACGCGCTCCTGTCAACCGGAACCTCGGCAACCTGCCAGAGGATTTGCCCCGGATTGAGGAGATCGTTGAGCCGGACAGTCTGGAATGCCCGTGTGGTTGCGGACAGATGCACCGGATTGGTGAAGATCGAACGGAGCGGCTGGACATCATTCCGGCGCAGCTCCGGGTCATCGTGACCATCCGCCCGAAATACGCTTGCCGTACCTGTGCCGACGGTGTGACCCAGGCGCCGGCGCGGCCCTGGCTGATCGAAGGCGCACTGCCCACCGAGGGTACTCTGGCGCATGTCACAGTCGCCAAATACGCAGACCATTGCCCCTTGTATCGTCAGGCGCAAATCCTGGCCCGGTCTGGTATCCATCTTGATCGCTCTACCCTCGCAGGGTGGGTCGGCAAAGTCGCCTTCCATCTTGCCCCAGTCGTCGATCGCTTGGCTGAGAATCTGAAGGCCTCCAGCAAGTTGTTCATGGACGAGACGACCGCGCCGGTCCTGGACCCGGGCCGCAAGAAAACCAAAACAGGATACCTCTGGGCGCTGGCGCGCGATGATCGGCGGTGGGGTGGTGCTGATCCGCCGTGCGTCGTCTACTTCTACGCGCCTGGGCGCGGCGGCGAGCATGCCGAGGAGTTCCTCACCGGCTTCAATGGCATCCTTCAGATCGACGGCTATGCCGGATACAATCGCCTGACCCGGCCAGAGAGAAAGGGCGGCGATCCCATCGCTGTTGCCCATTGCTGGGCCCATGCACGGCGCAAACTCCGCGAGATCTTCGATCGCGACGGCTCCGAGATCGCCGCAGAGGGGTTGCGCCGCATCGCCGAGTTCTATGAAGTCGAAGCAGATATCCGCGACATCAGTCCCGGCCAGCGCCTGTCAGCGCGCAGAGCACGCACCGCGCCATTGATCGAGGACTTCGAGAAATGGCTGGCCGAGGTTCGCGCCCGCGTCTCGGCAAAATCCCGGCTTGGCGAGAAGCTCGGATACATTCACCGCCATTGGGATGGGTTGCAAACCTTCCTGACCGACGGACGGGTCGAAATCGACTCCAACGCAGTGGAAAATCTGGTTCGTCCGATTGCCCTCAACAGGAAGAATGCGCTCTTTGCAGGTCACGACGAAGGTGGCCGCGCCTGGGGCCGGATCGCCTCGTTGATCGAAACCGCAAAGATCAACGGCGTCGAGCCCTTCGCCTACATCAAGCAAACACTCGAGGCGATCGCCCAAGGCCATCCGAACGATCGCATCGACAACCTCCTGCCGTGGAACTTCAAACCGGCGTTAAGCTGACATCCAAGTGCGGCGTACGCACCGCTTACGAAGATCGTAGGCTCGGCGCGACTCAGTTCAGCCAAGATCAGACTGCTCTGCCTCTTCCGAAGACCAAACCTTCGTGTCCCGAATTGGACGTGATGCTTGCTGAAAAACTCCAAAAGCCTGAAGGGGGAGCGGGAAGCATCGGCTAGCACTGCGTGTCGCTGAACTTCGATCTGGACGGGATTTACCAGCTCGTTTCGAGTCTGCTCGCGCAGCACGGGACGTGTTGCTCGATGCGCATCACAGGGCCTTCGTGTTCTTATCGCAGCGGGTAAGCTGGGGGCACTTGCGACAGTGAGACATCAGGCCGCCACCTGCTTGGGGGCACGCCGATCAAGACGGCGATAGATACTATTTACGTTCGAGAGGATCGCGCCAGCAATCGCGTTCGCAATTGTCACGCGGACCATTGGCGCCTCTTTTCCCCCTCATCAGCAACCTCTACGAACAATGGTTGAAAGTGACGACCAGCCTGACATTGGGCGAATGGTCGACCGCGTTTGATCACGCCTCGATGACAACGGCACTCCTCGATTACCTCCCTCACCATTGCAAGATAATCTAACTTGGCAACGAAGAAGACCCTCCAAAATTCACAATTGAAATGACCATCATTGCGTCGCATGGCGCGTGGAGGCTCTAACGGTTCGAACCCGGCTGGCACAGTTCCGACAAAAACGGCCCGATGTTCAACGCCCAAGGGGATCAACATTGGACGCCGATAGACATTTGAAGGCATTGTGGCGGTCGAGCAGAGCGCTAAGGTACTGCCTGG
>CAYYZH010000281.1:0-4672 GCA_964475765.1 uncultured Limibaculum sp. | reverse complement strand
TTGGACGGGACCACATTGACGGCACCACTTTGAACGAGACGGTTGAACTGCCGCCTTCACATCTTCTTGGCAGCTATCCCATCAGCAAACGTCAAGCCGAACTTTATGCGGTATCGGCGGCGCAAACTGGTCAACACGTGTCTATCGTACAGCCGTCTGCACCCGTGGGACGCTGCGATTACAACCTGACCCCGCCAACTGCCATGATCCGGGATCTGGCTCTGGGTAAAACCCCCGCAATTTTGGATTGTATGTTGAACCTTGTCGATGCCGAAGCTGTTGCTGCGGCGACGATCGTTGCCCTTGATCGTGGCGTCCCGGGGGAGCGCTACCTGCTTTCGGGTGACGACGTTTCGATGCGCGATCTGGCGGACAAGATCGAGGGGCTGACCGGCACAAAGGCGCCGCGCACCACAGTCCCGCTTACCGTAGCGCTTGGGGCCGCGCGCATCGAGGCTGTGATCTCACGTTGGACCGGGAAGCCGCCGAAAGCGCCGGTAACCGGTGTCCGACTGGCCGCCCGCACGTGCCGCTTTGACAACACCAAGGCGCGTGATGTTCTCGGGTTTGATCCCCGTCCTCTGGATGCGTGCCTCGCAGAAGAACTGGAGTGGTTGGGCGAAGCGGGGCATCTCTCGCCTCAGGGATAGGTCCGGCCCTTCCATTGGCCACCGCTGCCTTGCAGATGCCGGACCGCGGAACTGAAGGTCATGGCGGTGTAAAGGAGCGCGGCGAGTGGCAGGAACACCGCCTGCCAAACGCCTCGCCCATAGAGATTTAACGTCGGAGCATAGGCAAGCCCCATCGCTCCGCAGGCCACCGCACCGCAAGCGATCCAAGCCGGGCTTGCCGTTGCGAGACCAACCGCAAGCACCACAGGCGGTCCGAGATAGATCACCGCCATGGCGACGACAGTTCCTGCGAGCAGCAACCAGGAATGACGCAATTGCGTGAACGCCGTGCGGGCGACCATTGTCCAGATCGACCCGAGGCTGCGATTGTCGCGCAGACTGACCACTTCGCGGTCCGCCAGCCCCAGCCAGATCGGCGCGGCAGGCGGCCCGCGTTTGATGAGAGCACCCAGCGCGCAATCGTCGATCAAGGCCTCGCGGATCGCGGCGATCCCACCTCGTGCCATCAGCACATCGCGGCGGATCAACATGCAACCGCCCGCAGCGGCCGCCATGTGGTGACCGGGCCGATTGACCAAGGGAAACGGATAGAGCTTCTGGAAAAAGAACACGAAGGCCGGGATCAGCAGTCCGCCCCAAAACCCGCGTGCGTCGAGACGGGCCATCAGCGAGACCATCGCCAACCCGTGCGATTCCGCGAAGGCCACCAGCCGGGTCAGCGTCTCCGGCGCATGCGCGATGTCGGCATCTGTCAACAACACGTATTTCGCATCCGGCGCGGTCGCCGCACCATGTTCCAAGCCGGCTGACACAGCGTTAAGCTTACCTGACCACCCCGGCGGCAAGGCTGGCGCCGCTATCACTTGCACAGGGTGCGCCCCGGTTTGACCTCGCGCAAGATCAGCCGTGCCATCCGATGATCCGTCATCGACAACAAGCAGATGAAATGGGCCGAGATAGGTCGATCGGCCATGCGCAGCCACAACCGTCCCGATGGTTTCGGCCTCATCACGGGCCGGGATCACGGCCACAACTTCGGGCCAGACATCGGGCGCGGGGGCATCTTCCAGCCGCTGATCAGCGCGCCAGAAGCCACCCCAAAACAGCAACAGGCCGATCCAGATCAGCAATACGGCAATCGCGAACATCTGCGCTGAGTAGGCAGCAACCATCACGATCACAAGGGTTTGGTCACATATCTGCGTGGCCGGATTGAGTTTCCGACCTCAAATCGCTATGTTGCAAGGCACAAAGAAAAGAACACGGGCAGGGCAGATGGATCAGACGGTGACGGTACGCCCGGACACCCTGGAGACGCCGTCGGGAAAGGGCTCGGGCGACGAGAACTTTCCCGTGGCTTCGCGGCTGATCGCGCCACGGCTGCGTCCCCACGTCATGCGCTATTATGACTTTGCCCGCGCCGCCGATGATATCGCCGACAATCCCGCGCTTGCCCCTCAGGAAAAAATCACGCGTCTTGACGCTTTCGAGGCCGGGCTGGATAGTGGAGATGGCCCGCTCAAGGCCATACGGTTGGCGCAAAGTCTTGCCGAGACGAACGTGCCGGATCGCCATGCCCGCGATATTCTGGCGGCATTTCGCATGGATGCGACCAAGACGCGCTATGCGGATTGGGCCGAACTGCTGGGTTATTGCGAGTTATCGGCAAACCCCGTTGGGCGCTATCTCATGGATCTCCATGGCGAGGACCGCGCATGGTGGGGGCCGTCCGATGCGCTTTGTACCGTACTCCAGATTCTCAATCATCTGCAGGACTGCCAGGAAGATTTGCGACAGCTAGACCGTGTCTATGTTCCGCAGGACTGGCTGTCGGAGGAAGGGCTGGATGAAACCGCGCTGGATCAACCACTTGCGGTCGCAGGCTTGCGACGGGTGTTCGACCGGATGCTGGAGGGCTGCGCGGATCTGCTGGTTATCGCACATCAGACCCCCGCACGGGTCAGGTCGCGGCGCCTCCATGCGGAGTTCGTGCTGATCCGGACGCTCGCAGAGCGGTTGCTTGAGCGATTGCGCCGGGACGATCCGCTCGCCATGCGGGTCGATCTGTCGAAAGTCGACTTTGCAATGGCCGGCTTCAGGGGGCTTGGCGCCGCGATCTGGCCAGCGAGGCCCGCCAAATGACGCTATCCGACCTCGCGCCCACACCGCTTGCCGCTGGTGTCCAACCACAAGAGGTCGCCGACCGGATTACGGCTGCGGCAAAAACCTCATTCGACTTCGGCATGAAGCTCCTGTCGCGTCCACGTAGGCAGGCGATGCGTTCGGTCTATGCCTTTTGCCGGGTGGTCGATGATATCGCGGATGGCGATCTGCCAGTCGACAACAAGCGGGCACTTTTGGCGGAGTGGCGCGAAGAGATCGAGCGGCTCTATGAGGGTCGGCCGGTATCCGCAATCGGGCATGCATTGGCCGGTCCGATTGAACGGTATGCGCTGCCGAAGACCGAATTTCTCAAGATGATCGAGGGCATGGTGATGGATGCCAATGGCCCGATCGTTGCGCCGAGCCCAATGATGCTCGAGGCCTATAACCGCTGTGTGGCAGGCTCCGTCGGTATGCTCTCGATGCGCATTTTCGGGGCTTGGCGCGGGGCGCCCTCCGAACGCTTCGCGCTCAGCCTTGCCAACGCATTGCAGCTGACCAACATCCTGCGCGATGTCGCCGAAGATGCAGGGATCGGAAGGATCTACCTGCCCGATACTGTGTTGGCCGAGGCCGGTGTCGCGCCCAATTGCGATACCATCGCCGAGGATCCCGGCCTGCCAAAGGCGCGGACAGCGCTCGGCGTGACTGCCCGCCAGTCTTTCTTGAGCGCCCGCGCGGAGATCGCAGAACATGCGCGCGTCCCGCTGGCGCCTGCGCTGGCGATGCTGGGCGTCTACGAGGCCTATCTCGACCAGATGGAGGCCGCCGGTTTTCCGAACGACCATGTTGCCGCACAATCCAAAGGCCAGAAAGTCCGCAACGGGCTGAAGGCCGTATTCTGGGCGCGCGCGGCATGAGCGGGACGGTGCACATTGTCGGCGCTGGTCTGGCCGGGCTATCGACCGCCACAATCCTGGCCGGGCAGGGGCGACGCGTTGCGATCTACGAGGCAACCGCACAGCCAGGCGGGCGGTGCCGTACATTCTGGGATCCCCGGTTGGAGCGACACGTCGACAACGGCAATCACCTGCTCCTCAGTGGAAACAGCTCGGCGCAAGCATATCTCAAGCGGATCGGGGCTGGGGATCGGATGCAGACGCTACCGGATGCAATCTTCCCATTCGCTGACCTTGCGTCGCAAACCCGGTGGAACGTGCATCTGAACGGCGGTCCGATCCCATGGTGGGTGATCAGCCCCAATCGGCGCATTCCCGGCACGCGATTGATGGATTATTTGCGCGGCGCAGGACTGGCGCTGGCTGGCGCGGGTCGCACGGTGGCAGAAGCCGTGCGTGATCGTGGGCCGATCTGGACCCGATTTTGGGAGCCGCTGACGCTCGCCGCCCTGAACACCACGCCGGAGCGCGGCGCTGCGCCGCTCCTCTGGCGCGTCCTTGCGGAGACCTTTGCGCGCGGGGCTGCCTATGCCCGCCCGATGCTTGCGCCTGAGGGTCTCGGGACCGCGCTCGTGGACCCGGCCGTGGCCTATCTGAAGGCAAGGGGCGTTGAGATTGCCCATGATCACGCGCTGAAAGGCGTGACCACCATGGATGGCCGTCTCAGCGCTTTGCATTTTGCGAACGGCCGCACCATTGATCTCCCCACGCAGGATCAAGTCGTGGCTGCCCTGCCGCCAACACGGCTCAAGGCCGCAATGCCCTGGATCGACGGCCCACGCGACGATGCCGCTATTTTGAACGCGCATTTTGTGATCGACGATCCCAAGCGCCTCGAACACCTTCCCCCGATCACCGGCCTGATCAACTCGCGCACCCATTGGGTGTTCATCAAACGCGATGTCGTCAGCCTGACGGTTTCCGCCGCGGACCGTCTGGGCGTGATGGATCTGGCCCCGGATGAGCTGATGCCGATGC
>CAYYZH010000280.1:0-4683 GCA_964475765.1 uncultured Limibaculum sp. | reverse complement strand
GCGCCGTGATAATCCGGCGAGATCGCGTAGCCCTCTGCCCGCAACCGGGTCAGGATGCGCTCACTGTCCACCAACGCCTTGGGACAGCCAAGCGAGACCATGCCGATGCGCGGCCCACCTGCGACCTCATCCATAGAGAGCGATGGCGCGAGATCAGGCCGAAGATCTGGAGGGTTCAGAACCATCCGCGCGCCTTAAACCACAGCGGCTTGCTCGGCAATGCGCAACCGCGCCGAACGCGCCCGGCCTTCGGGGGGCGGGGGCGGGTGGGTGGGCCGCCCTCCGAAAGCCGGGCGACCCCAAATCACGCGAGATCAGAGATTGAGCTGATAGCTCGCGGGAACCCAGCGGAACCCTTCGCCTAGCGTCTCAAGATATCCCACCGCGGGGAAGGGCATGTGATAGCCAACGAACGGGATCTTATCCGCTGCGATCTGGCCCAGAACCGCCTTACGCGCAGCCACGGCGCCTTCCTTGTCCATGTCGAAGCGGACATGCCAGTCCGGACGCTGCAGCGACACGACATAGTGGTTGCAGACATCGCCCAGCACCATCAGCCGCTTGCCCTCGCTCTCGATGTGATACGAGGTGTGCCCCGGCGTGTGACCCGAGCTGTCCACCGCCTCGACACCCGAGACCACAGCATCGCCCGGTTTGATCATCGTCGCTTTCTCGGCGAGCGGGACGACATTGGACTGCACCAGCTTGCCAACCCGAGCGGTGGCTTCTGCCTCTGTCTTCTCCACCGGCGACCAGAAATCGAACTCGGCGCCGGGCACCACATAGGTGGCATTGGGATAGGCCGGCGCGCCATCTTCCATCAGGCCACCGATGTGATCGGGGTGGAAGTGCGTGATCGCCACCACATCCACTTGTTCCGGCGCAATCCCAGCCGCCGCGAGACGGGCGCGCAGATGACCCGCATTCGGACGGCGGCCCGCACCATTACCCGCATCAAACAGTACGATCTGATCGCCGGTGTTCACCACCGTCTGGGTGAAGCCGATTTCCATACGGGTCGGCGGCAGGAAGTTCGCCTCGGCCAGCGCCTGCACCTCCTCCGCAGTGGTGTTCTGGCCAAAGATCGGGTGCGGGCCATCGAGCTGAATCTGACCATCGCTGATCACCGTCACCTCGAAGGCACCGAGGTTGAAGCGATAGACCTCCGGGCGCTGCACACCCTGTTTGTCCACCGCGGCCTCGACCGATACAGGCGCAGCCATTCCGCCCAACAGGACGCCGCCAGCAGCGGCAACCATGGTATCGCGCCGGGTCATCGAAAACTTGGACTCTGACATGGGACTCTCCTCCGTTCCAAATCTGTCTGGAGGGATACTGCCATGAAACTGCGGGGGAAACACCCGTCTTGGGTGAAGTTTACGTTACCATTTCTCCTTTGACATGATCCCGCCTGCGAAGCGGGTCACCCCATGGCGCGTCTTGTCCCAGTAGTACGGCGCAGCGACAACCTCGATGACGGCCTTCCAGGCCGCCAGCGCGCCAAGCGTCCAGTAGACCGGCAGGGTCGGCACAACGAGCAGCAAGCGCAGCATTCGCCGTCGCCAGAGCGCCAGTCCGGCGCAGCCCAGCATGACGAGCTGCCCGATCACCAGCGATATTCCGAGCACCATCAGCGCCCAGTCCGGAAACGCGTCGCCATAGACCGAGCGCCCACTGACGACAGACACGCCCAGAGCAATCCAGAAGAGCGGCATCGCCAGGTACGTCACCACCCCACCGAGGAACAGCACGTTAAACCCGAGAAAGCCGACGGGACCCAGATCCCGCCACAGCGCACGCGGCCGACGCATATGGCTGAGCCAGGTCAGCAGATACCCTTTCAGCCAGCGCGATCTTTGCCGGATCCACGGCAGCGCGCGGCAGTTGGCCTCTTCCATGGTCGTCGATTTCAGCACATCGGTCTTCAGCCCGCGCCGGGCCAGCCGCATACCAAGATCGGCATCTTCGGTCACGTTGTGCGCGTCCCACGCCCCTGCCCCCTCCAGCGCCGTGCGGCGGAAATAGACGGACGTGCCGCCAAGCGGGATCGGCAGACCCAGACGCTGGAACCCGCGGAGCAGCACATCGAACCAGATCGAGTATTCGATCTGAAAACAGCGCGTGATCCAGTTCTCGGCAAAATTGAAATAGGAAAGCTGGCACTGCACGCAGGCGGTCTCGACCGGGGACGCTGCCAAATGTGCGGCGACCGCGCGAAGCTGACCGGGGTCGGGCCGGTCCTCGGCATCGAGAATACCGACGATATCCCCATCGCAGAACGACAGCGCGAGGTTCATTGCCCGCGGTTTCGTCCGAGGTGCCCCGTCCGGCAGGATGACCGGTGTGATCCAGTTCGGCAGATCGCAAAGCGCCACAGCGGCTTGCGTTTCGTCATCGCCTTGCTCGAGCAGCAGCTTTACGTCCAGGAGTTCGCGCGGATAGTCGACTTCCTCGAGAGCAGCCCGGATCGTGCGCACCATGCCCGCCTCGCGATAGAGCGGGATCATCAGCGAGATCTTGGGGAGCGGCCTGCGGTCCGACAGGCGCACCGGCGCATCCTCAGGCGGCTCCAGCACCGTCTCGTCCACCCGTCCGGCAACCGCCGCAGAAATGCGCGTAAATGTGGTTGCAACGTTCAGCACCAACAGCATCACCCCGAGTAACGCCATGAAGAGCACGGGCTGAGAGAGCGCGAGCAACAGCCCTGCCCCAAGCGCGATGGCACAGAGCGCACGGGCGGAGCCGAGGCTGCGCACGCTTTGCTCAAAGGGGGCACGCGCCGCTGCCCGTTCGGCAAGTTCGGGCCCGAACAGCGAGAGGATGGATTGCTCGACCGCCCCCGGCGTTGCCACCGCGACCATGCCCATCCCGTGATCGGTCGACAGCTTTGCGATGGCGTCAGGCGCCCTCGCAGGTTCTGAGGTTGCATAAATGGTGAGTTTACCGATCCGCCGCCATGGGACAATTTTGTGCTCGACGCAGATATCGGCGTCCTCCGGCCCGGCAATCCCGGTCTCCGGCGGCTCGGCTTCGAGATCGGCAAAGCCAAGGCCATACTGTTCGGCCAGCGAGGTCGCGATGAACTCGGGTCGGACCCAGCCATGTGCCACGAGAATTTCGCCGAGACGCGCGCCGGTGCCGGCCTGCATGGCCAGCGCGGTGGCGAGGTGCTCTTCGCGGACCCAGTCGTTCTCGAGCAGGATCTGCCCGATCGGGGCAGCGCCCAGCTCGGCCGAGGTCTCCCGACGCCCCCCGACAACATGCAGCGATGTGCTCACCGGGTGCACGACACTTCAAGCGCGCGGGCACGTTGGCCCCAGATGGTCATTGCAAGCTCCCGGTGAGAGGACGATGCAATTTGAATAAACTTCTGATGGTAAAGAGGGACTTAACCTAGCCGGTGACCGCGATTTCGGTGGCGCCCGTGGCGGTCTTCAGAGCATCAGGCGTGATGGAAAACACCGCATCGGGCGCGCCCGCAGCGGCCCAAACGGTCGCCCACTTGAAGAGATCCCGGTCGATCCAGACCCGCGGCGCTTCGAGATGGCCGATGGGCGAGACCCCGCCAATGGCAAAGCCGGTGCGCGCGCGGACTTCGTTGGCATCGGCTCGGGCCAGCGGCTCGCCAACGGACCGGGCAGCCTCGGCCAGATCAACCTGGTTGGCACCGGAGACGAGCAATAGGATCAGATCGCCGGACGTCTCACCCTTGAAGATCAGCGATTTGACGATCTGTGCAACGTCGCAACCGCAGGCGGCTGCGGCATCCTCGGCCGTCCGCGTGGTCTCACCCATGCGTTTGATCTCGATCTCAAGCCCAAGAGCTTCCGCCGCCCGTTCGACCCGCTTCACCGATTTGGACATTGCCCAGAACCCCTACTCAAGATCCTCTCTCACGATCCAAGTGCCATAACGATAAACACGATCACCGTCGTGACCACTGCCATCGCCAACGCCCCGATGACACCAAGATCGGTGAAGGCATAGAGATAGAACACCATCACGAGACTGGCGATCATGACCGCGAGGACCCACGCCAGCATGTCTCCGACCATTCCCCTCAGAATCTCCATGATGAAGGGCGGTCTGTACCTGATCAGGAGGGCGACAAGGACGACGGTCAACGCTGCCGCGGCGACGCTGAGCGGTGCGAACCCGAAGATCAGGAACGGCTCTGGCTCGGGCTCCGGATCGCGTTTGCGAAAGATGTCCAGAAATCCTGCCAGTGCCGGGCCAGGCAGCAGGCAGAGTGTCGCCGCGAGGGCCCTCAAACCGCGTCCATGGCCGCGACGAACCGCTCGAAGAGGTAATAGCTGTCCTGCGGCCCGGGGCTGGCTTCGGGGTGATACTGAACGGAGAAGACCGGCTTGTCGGTCATCCTCAGCCCGCAATTGGTGCCGTCGAAGAGACTCACATGGGTCTCGATCACGCCATCCGGCAGGCTATCGGCATCCACAGTGAAGCCGTGGTTCATCGATGTGATCTCGACCTTGCCGGTCTCGAGATCCTTGACCGGGTGGTTGGCCCCGTGATGGCCGGTGGACATCTTCTTGGTCTGCCCGCCCAGCGCCAGCGCCAGCATCTGGTGGCCAAGACAAATGCCAAATACAGGCTTGTCCGCGGCCAGCACCCCTTGGATCATCGGGACGGCATACGCGCCCGTTGCGGCAGGATCACCGGGAC
>CAYYZH010000279.1:1977-4722 GCA_964475765.1 uncultured Limibaculum sp. | reverse complement strand
TGATGGGGCAGGGGAGGAAATGCGAGGGTGGCAACGATACCAAGCAGAAAATCATCACAAAATTCCTTATACGCTGTTTTTAAACGATAAAACGATAGCTGCCCCTACCGCACACCCTTTTCACTGGCAGAATAGGGGTCTTAGGTCCTGATTGTTGGGTAGTGAGTTCAACAGTGGGATGTGAAGGAGGTCGAAAGTCCCGTGCGATGCAGGTTGCCTCGGTTTGGTTGCCGGTCTTGTGAGGCTGACCAAGGATAGCCCGAGAAACCGGAACAACGATGAGGGAAACTGGAGTATCTTTACGACTCATAGTGGCGGTGAAGGCCGACACGAGTTTGGTGAGGGGGAACGCCATGACGCAATCGATTGAAATTTCGGAACCGCATTTTAGCGCATGGGGCACATGGCTGCCGGCTGACCGGTCGCGGATCACGCGGCATCTGGAGCAGGTGCGCGCGCGTGTCGAGACGGATGCGGCTCCGTTACATCCGGTTATGCAGGAGTTTGCGGATCTGCTCGACGACGATCCAATTGTCCGCATGCTGGTGACCGAGATGATCGATCAGGTGCCGCACGATCACGCAAAGCACAAATTGCAGGACCCGGACGACATGCTGCGGATGATAAATGCGGTGTTGCCGACCGCACCGGAGTTCAATGAGACCGATCTCGTGGGATGTCCGATCAACGCCATCATCGATTGGACGATGTGCACGACGGCCGGATACGCGGCCTTCCGGAACGCCAAACTGAACGAAATGTTCCGCAAAATCCTTAACGTCTGGTCCGCGTATCTCAGCAGTCCAGCCTCGCGCTATGTCCTGAACACGAGCGCGACCGGGTGGAAGTCCGAAGCGGCCCTGAAGCATCTGCATATGGAGTGGTATGACTACGATCCGCAGGACGAGTATTGGGGGTTCGCGTCGTGGAACGACTTTTTCACGCGCAATGTCACGCCGACGGCCCGGCCAGTGGATGACGATCCGCAGGCCATCGTGAGCGCCTGTGACTCGAAGGTCTACAACGTTCAGCATGATGTGCAGAAGTTCGACCGGTTCTGGGCGAAATCTCAGCCCTATTCCGTGCATGATATTCTGGCCGGTCATCCTGCAGCGCAGAAGTTCGAGCACGGCACGGTTTATCAGGCGTTTCTGGACGCCTTTGCCTATCACCACTGGCATAGCCCCGTTTCGGGCAGGATCGTAGATGCGTGGGTGCAGCCCGGCACGTACTACTCCGAGGCGGAGTCGCGGGGACCCGACCCGGCAGGGCCGGACTGGTCACAGGGCTACATCGCGCAGGTCGCGACGCGGGCGATCATCCTGATTGAAAGCGATGTACCATCGATCGGCATGGTCGCAGTTGTGCCGATCGGCATGGCCGAGATTTCATCCTGCGTCATCGATCCGAAGATCACCAAGGGAGCGCCAGTCACGAAGGGGCAGAAGCTGGGCTATTTTCAGTATGGCGGATCGACACATTGTCTGATCTTCCAACCCGGTGCGATTGCGGAAGTGACGGCAAAATCCGGCAAGATCTATCTGCAGGGACAGAAAATCGCCGAAGCGCAGTGAGCGTGCCTCCAAACGCCGATCCCGATGCGTGACAAGGCTTGCGAACTGTGGACAAATGGCCAGTGTCAGTTTGCCTGTGGGGAGGCGTTTCGCCACTAGGGGTTGCATGATGATTTTTGCTGGGCCGAGCGCCTGGCAGGTGGGTTCTGATGTCTGATATCAAGTCCTGGCTTATCGATAACGGCTTTGAGCGGTTTGTGGACCTGTTCCTCGAGCATGAAATCGACATCGAGGCCGCACGCGAACTGACGGATCAGCATCTGCAGGAGTTGGCGATCCCAATGGGGCAGCGCCTGAAGCTCCTGAAGGCATTGACCACGCTGGACGATGATAGCGAGAGACCGGGGCGGGGCGATGTCCCGCGCGTGGCTGAGCGGCGTCACATCACCACTGTCTTTGTGGATCTGGTCGGATCGACCGGGGTGTCTGAGCGGCTCGATCCCGAAGATTACAACGAACTGATCAAAAGCTATCAGGTGAGCGTTTCGGAGGCGGTGACGCGCTATAACGGCTACGTTGCGAAGTATCTGGGCGACGGGGTGCTCTGCTATTTTGGCTGGCCGAAAGCACATGAGCGGTCGATGCAGAACGCCATCCGGGCCGGGCTTGCGGCGGCGGAGGCGGTATCGGCGATGACGCTGTTGGACAACGAGACGCTCTACGCCCGCGTCGGCATTGCGGCAGGGCACGTGGTCGTTGGCGATCTCGTGGGCGAAGGCGAGGTTAAGGACGAGTCCGCCATCGGCGCAGCGCCAAACATTGCCGCACGCCTGCAGGGTATCGCCAAACCGGGGCAGGTCGTGGTCGCCGGAGAGATCCGCGATCTGGTCGGCGATGTGTTCACCTATACCCCCCTAGGCGAGCAGGTGCTGAAGGGCATCGCCAAACCGATGCAGGTCTATTCAGTGGACGGCGAGATCGACGATGCGCAGAGCTCGTCGCTCGATCGGGATGACCAAGAGACGATGATGGTCAATCGCGAAATCGAGCTTGCGACGCTGGAGCATTGCTGGGGCAAGGTGAAGTCCGGGACCGGGCATCAGGTCGTTCTCGACGGCCCGCCGGGCATAGGTAAGACGCGACTGATCTGCGAGGCGATCGACCAGCTCTGGGCGAGTGGCGGCGGGTTTCAGATCCAGCTTCACGGCGCCGACTTCCGCCAGAACAGCGC
>CAYYZH010000279.1:0-1877 GCA_964475765.1 uncultured Limibaculum sp. | reverse complement strand
GATCCCTCGACGCTGGAGTTGCTGCAGCTTTGGTCGGGGCAACTTGAGCAGCACAAATGCCTGCTGGTTCTGGTGCACCGCTCGGGGTTCGAACACGGACTGACCGGGGCGGATCAGACCACGAGAATCTCGCTGTCTTCGCTGGGTCGCGGCGAGTCGCGGGAGATTGTCGAGAGTATCGCCACCGGGCAGCAAAACCTGTCGACGGTGATTGACGATATCTTGAACCGGGCGGAAGGCACGCCCCTTTATCTGCAGGAGCTGACCAAGATGGTCCTGCAGGCCCGGGTGGCAGAACTTGCGGGACAGACTGAGCGGAGTGGTACGCCGGGCGCCGGGGCCTATCTGCCGGACATTCCCGGATCGCTTCAGGACTTGCTGCTTGCGCGGCTCGACCAACTTGCCGAGGCGCGTTATATCGCACAGGTCGCCGCCACAATTGGCCGCAGTTTCGAAGTCGATGTCCTCGTTGCCGTGGCAGACAAACCGGAACAGGACGTGCTGGCCGCGCTCGACATGCTGGTGCGCGCTGATCTGGTCGGCAAACGCAGTTTTCAGAATCGTCGCATCTATGAGTTTCAGCATGCACTGATGCGGGATGCGGCTTACTCAACATTGCTATCGTCAACCCGGCGTGCGCTTCACATGAAAATCGCGG
The DNA here is from genome assembly GCA_964475765.1 of uncultured Limibaculum sp. GTDB lineage: Bacteria > Pseudomonadota > Alphaproteobacteria > Rhodobacterales > Rhodobacteraceae > Thermohalobaculum. The sequence continues at coordinate 1,219 of CAYYZH010000279.1, read as the reverse complement.
GCGTCTACGAGACCGGATTTCAAGACCAGATCCAGAGCAATCCCGAGATTCTGGCCTACCATTTCCAGCAGGCGAACATGGTCGAGGAGGCCATCCGGTATTTCCAGCAAGCCGGTCACCGCCAGGCCAGACAATCAGCGCATAGGGAAGCGGCAAGCCATGCGCACGAAGCTCTTGATCTTCTCGCAACCCTACCGGCCTCACAGAAGAACCATGAGATCGAAGTGGACCTGCAGCTGATGCTGGGCGATGCGCTCACCGCAACTTACGGGTATGCGGCCGAAGGCACGGGCGATGCCTACAGACGCGCGCATGAGCTGTGTGTCGAGAATCCGGCCAGCCCGCATTCTCTGCCTGCGGTCTACGGGCTTTGGGATTATCACTTCGTCGGATGCGATGGCGCGCGGGCGCTGGAGTTGGCGCGAGAGATGCTCGACGATGCGGTCGCGAGTGGGAATACCCTGCAGGAGATGACGGCGCGCGGGATGCTCACGCAGAACCTGACGACCATAGGGAAGTTCGAGGATGCGATACGGCATGCGGCCCGAGCGCTCGATCTCTATCGCGGGGGTATAGACACCTATCGCAACCTGAACTATGGCGAGCACCCGCTGATCGCGGCGCAGTGTTTTATGGCTTGGGCTCTATGGTGGACCGGCAAGCCGGATCAGGCCCTTTCCCGGATCGAGACCGGGCTGTCCGAGGCACGCGTGCTAGGTCACAGCAACACGACTGTACTCGCGCTGATCTTCTGTGCAGCCATACATCGCTGGCGCGGAGAGGTGGCCCTGACCGAGCAGCTTGCAGACGAAGCAATAGACTACTCGGCGGAACTGGACATGGGGTTCTGGCAGCCCGAACCGCTGGCGTTGAAGGCCTGGGCCGTATCGCAAGCGGGCGACCATGCCACCGCTTTGGATTTGCTGGCGGCAAGCGACGCCGCCTGGCGTGACAGTGACGAATCCACCCATATCCTGTCACATCTGTCGGTCTTGTCCGGCCATGTCTTTATGAACGCTGGGCGCCCGAAAGAGGCGCTGGCTGCCGCCGAACGTGGCATTGCAGTGGGCACTGAGATCGCGGAGACATGGCACGCGAGCGAGCTTCACTGGTTGCGCGCCGCCAGCCAGTTGGCGCTCGGTGCCTCCGTTGCAGAGACATGTGCGAGTTTCGAGACCGCCCTGCAGATTGCGAAAGCGCAAAATGCCCGGTCAATAGA
>CAYYZH010000278.1:0-4765 GCA_964475765.1 uncultured Limibaculum sp. | reverse complement strand
CTTCCACTCCGTTCCCAGCCGGGGAAATCATGCGGAAAACTCTAAACACAGGCGACGGCATTTTCAGGGGGCGCGGCAGTTAGAGAAAAGTGAAATGGAACCCGGTCAGCAGGAGCGGAGAGTAGCTCAAGGAACCTCCGAAACTGTCCAAGGATTGGGAAGGAACTCAGAAAATCCATCCTCCGACCAACCAAACATCTCCCAGGTACGCGACATGTGTTCTGGTAAAGGAGCACTGAACTCGATCGGAGCGCCGCTCTTTGGATGAGTCAAGGATAGGTTTGCAGCGTGGAGATGAAGCTTGCGACTCACGCCTCCACCTAGCGCAGCCCCCCATCCATCTCCTAGATTGACCTGGCTTCGGCTTCCATACTTGCCGTCACCGGCAATCGGGCATCCGATAGCTGCCATGTGCACCCGAAGCTGGTGAGTCCGACCTGTTCGCGGCCAAAGTGCAACCCAAGCAGCACGGTTGCCTGCCTGATCAACTACACGATAGTCCGTATGCGCATGCTTGGCACCACTGTGCGCTTTAACTTCATCCGGCGGAACAACTTGCATGCGCTCATGCCCACGCGGCCCCGATTTGAAGACAGCGTATCGAATGCGCCCAGCGGATGGATTTGGTCGCCCGGCAACCGCGGCGAAGTACATTTTCGTCACATCACGTGTCGAGAACTTACGCCCCAGCGTCTCGGCCGCAACAGGTGTTCGCGCAAGTAGCAGCAGTCCTGAGGTGTCTCTGTCCAGGCGATGAACTAGGTGTGGATCGTCTGCTCGCTCAAAGCGCAGTCCAGGCAAAGCCGCAGCGATGTGCACTTTTTGCCCCGTCCCCCCCTGCACTGCCAGCCCAGCCGGCTTGTTTAGCACGATCAGGTCTTCGTCTTTGAAAATGATCCGGGATCGAAGCTCATCGACGAGATCAGATGGAGCCGATTGCTGAGGTGCAGCCCGTATCCTCTTCGGCTGTAGGTCAGATATGCCCGGAGGGACCCGAACCACTTGCCCCGGGCCAACCCGCGTCGACGCTTTAACTCTTTTCCCATCGACCCGGATCTCGCCTTTGCGGCACATTTTTTCTATACGCCCCTGAGCGAGTTCAGGGCACCGGCGCCGGAGCCAGCGATCAATGCGTTGCTCCGGCTGATCTTCCTCGATTGTGATCAACTCCGCTTTGGTCATATCATCGCCCGCGCGATCATCATCCCGGCGAGCAAGGCCAGGATGGACACAACAACGGACCCGCCGATGTAAGCCGATGCCACCAGAAAGCGCCCCTTTTCGATTAGGGAGAGGGCATCGAGTGAGTACGCCGAAAACGTTGTGAACCCCCCGAGCACACCCGTCATGGCGAATGGCGCCCACTTTCCCCACACACCAGCGAACCTTTCCATCATCAAAACCGCGAGAACACCCATCACGAGAGAACCGGCGACGTTGACGAAGAAAGTGCCTGCGTAGCCTGCCGCGAACGCTCGCCCGACCCAACCCGATATCAGGAACCGAAGTACGGCACCAATCGCGCCACCTGCTGCAACCATCAGGATCTTATCCATCTTGCGCCTGTCGGGTTTGCCGCAAGGCCACGAACCTGGTCAACCTGTCCGACAAGACCTGCTCCTCGCCTCGATCGGTTGGTTGGTAAAACGTTTGTCGATCCAACTCGTCCGGAAAGTAGTTCTGACCTGAAAATCCGTCCTCAGCGTCATGGTCATAGGCATAGCCATCGCCATAGCCTTGCTGTTTCATCAGCGCCGTCGGGGCATTCAGAATGTGCTTAGGTGGCGACAACGAGCCGGTACTGGCCGCAGCCCGGCGCGAGGACTTGTAGGCGACATAGGCCGCGTTCGACTTTGGGGCGAGTGCGAGGTAGATCACGGCCTGAGCAATCGCAAGCTCGCCCTCGGGTGACCCAAGGCGCTCGAATACCTGCCACGCTGTCAGACACTGGGTAGCCGCGGCTGGGTCGGCTAATCCAATATCTTCGACCGCCATGCGCGTGACACGGCGCGCAAGAAACCGCGGATCTTCACCTGCGTCCAGCATCCGCGCCAACCAGTATAGCGCCGCGTCCGGATCGGACCCCCGCACCGACTTGTGCAAGGCCGAAATCAGATTGTAGTGCCCATCCCCCGATTTGTCATAAACCGGTGCACGGCGCGTAAGACGTTGCGCAAGATCCGCTGGACCAAATGGGCCTTGCCCAAGGTGGTAAACCTGTTCAGCAAGGTTCAGCAAAGTTCGCCCGTCCCCATCGGCCATATCGAGAAGACTCTCACGGCCTTCGTCTGTCAGAGGCAGCTCGCCCTTCTCCGCCTCTGCCCGGGCGAGGATCTTGGTCAACGCGGCATCATCCAATCGGCGCAGCTGCAAAACCTGCGCCCGACTGAGCAGAGCTGCATTCAACTCGAACGACGGATTTTCAGTGGTCGCGCCGACCAGAACCAGGCGCCCACTTTCCATGTGTGGAAGAAACCCGTCCTGTTGCGCTTTGTTGAACCTATGGATTTCATCGACAAACAGGAGTGTCCCCCGGCCATCGGCATAGCGCATCCGGGCCGCTTCGAAGACCTTCTTCAGATCCGCAACACCAGTGAAAATCGCACTGATTTGTTCGAAGGCCAAGGCGGTTTCATCGGCGAGCAGTCTGGCAATAGTTGTCTTACCGACGCCGGGTGGTCCCCAAAGAACCAGCGATCCCAATTCGCCCGCAGCGATCATCGTCCCAAGGGGACCCTCTGGCCCGAGCAGATGGTCCTGTCCGACCACATCTGCCAAACGCCGGGGCCGCAGGAAATCGGCCAGCGGTCGCGGCCCCTGCCGCCCCTCCGCGGCGCCGGCCACATCAAACAGATCATCCATGTTCAGCGCCTGTATCGGACATGACCCACCCGGCCATTCCGTTCGATTTCCAGCGATACGTTGCCCTCGGTCAGCGCCAATGCCTTTGCCAGAGCCGACACCCTGTCGACCGAAGTCTCGTCAACGCCGCGGATCAGATCTCCCCGACGCAAACCAACCTGCCGGGCGGGGCCTTGCGTTTTCAGAACCAGAACACCGCTGGCCCGCACCGAAAGATCAAGCTCGTCAATCACCGCTGGGTTGAGGTTGGTCACTGTCAGTCCGGGCAGTCCGTCGCCACGTTCCAGCGTGCGCTGATCGCGGGCCGGTTGCTCGGGAGGCGCAGCGAGCAAAACCGATGAGATCTCAGGATCGCCGTCGCGCAGAAATCCAACTTCGGCAACAAAGCCAAGCTGTCGCGTCGAAGCCCGGAACTCCAGCTCCTGAACCGTATTGACCGCTTCACCGTCAAACCCCGTGATGACGTCACCGCGCAACAGACCCGCCTTGGTTAGCGGGCTTGCAGGATGCAGCGCTTCAATCAGAATTCCACGCGGCGTCGCCTGACCGAGCGCAGAGGCAAGATCACCATCGACGGCCTGACCGTCGAGCCCGAACCATGGCCGCACCAGTGTCGTCTGACCCTGCCCGGCTGAGTTCACCACCCGCGCCACGAGATTTGCCGGAACCGCAAAACCGATGCCGTTCGAGCCTCCTGACCGGCTTAAGATCGATGTATTGATCCCAACAAGCCGCCCTTCCATGTCGACCAACGCGCCACCGGAGTTGCCCGGATTGATCGCGGCATCGGTCTGAATAAAGAGGCCCGAGCGCCCTCGGTTCGATCCGCCGGTTCGGGCCAATCCCGAAACGATCCCGCTTGTAACGGTCTGCCCGACACCGAACGGATTGCCGATCGCCAGCACAAGATCGCCAACCTCAAGCGTATCACTGTCCCGCAGCGACAGGGCCGGAAGCTCCGCCGCGTCATCAAGTTGGACGATCGCGAGATCGGATTCCTCGTCCGCAAAAATCACCCGCCCCTGAAACTCGCGGCGATCCTGCAGGATGACCGTGATCTCGTCCGCCCCGCCGACGACATGGTGGTTCGAGACCACAATTCCAGACGGATCCAGAATAACGCCGGAGCCCAGCGAATTCTCGATGCTCCGTTGCTTTCTCCGCTCAGGGAACATGTCGCGGAAGAAGCGCTCAAAAAACGGATCGCCCGCGAAGGGGCTGGCCCGGCGCTGAATGACTTTCTTCGTGTAGATGTTGACGACCGCCGGCGCGGCCTGCTTGACCACTGGCGCAAAGCTCAGCGTGATCTCCGATCGCGTCTGCGGCACCACACGCTCTTCGGAGGCCCGGATCACTTCGACAGGCTGGATCAATTGCGGCGCTGGAGCGCCGAGCGTCATCGCACAGGCCGTCAGTCCGACCCCGCACAGCATTGCCGCAATCTTCCAGGACATGAGGCGACCTCCCGCCTTACCGGTTTCGGCACGACTTTAGGCCCCCGCGCGGCAGGGTCCAAGTAGGAATGCAAATGCTGGAAGCGGGCACCAGCCAGAGGCAGCACCCTGTGCGATTACTCGGCGGCGTCTGCCTCTGCCTCTTCCGCTGCCACGCGCGCCCGGTCTGCTGCACCTTTGGCATCAACGTCACGATCGACAAGTTCGATGATCGCCATCGGCGCCATATCACCATAACGGAACCCGGCCTTGAGGACCCGGGTGTAGCCCCCGGCACGTTCCTGATACCGCTCACCCAGCGTATCAAAGAGCTTTTTCACCGCCGGTTCCTGACGAATGGTCGACAGTGCCTGACGGCGCGCATGCAGATCACCGCGTTTGGCCAGCGTGATCAGTTTATCGACATAGGAACGCAGTTCCTTAGCCTTCGGCAGGGTGGTCTTGATCTG
>CAYYZH010000277.1:0-4766 GCA_964475765.1 uncultured Limibaculum sp. | reverse complement strand
CGAGACGGCGCGCGTCCTGTTCGGAGAGCAGGGGGTGGGCTTCTTCGCTGAGAGAGATGTTGGAGCGCGCAGCGAACCCGTCGCGTTCCTTGCGGGAGACGGATTGGCGCAGCTTGGTTCTGTTACCGATGGCCTGGCTCAGCTCGCGCGCGGTCTTGGCGTCCTGGGGGGTGATGTAGAGCTTGATCCCGGCGGCAGCTTCAATGGACCGGCGTTGATCTTCTCCGTAGATCGCATCGAGCCCGGGGATCGATTGGGTGACGACCATGACACGCCCGCCGTGGCCGCGCAGGGTTTTCATGGACTCGACGAAGAGGTCCATGCGTCCGAGCTGGTCGAACTCGTCGACCATCAGCATGACCGGCAGGGGCTCGTCCGGCCCGGGCTCCGATGCCAGGAGGCTCGCCACGGCCTGACCGAGGATCAGGCGGATCAGCGGAGCGAGGACTTTCAAATCGTTGGTCGGTGCACAGAGATAGAGCGCATGACCGCGGCGGCGGAAGTCTCCAAAGTTCCAGTCTGTCCGCGAAGTGGCGTGGGCAACGGCAGGGTTGGACCAGAGGCCGAGCCCGCCCGCATTGGTCAGGATCGAGAGATAGGATCCGAGTGTGCGCTCGGGCATGCCCGCGTACTCGTTGAAGATACCTCTAGCGTGACCGTCTCTGACTTCCTGACCGTAAGCCTCCAGCGTTTCCTTCTGGCCTTGCGGCATCTGGAAGAGGGAAAGCACGCTTGCAAAGGTTCTGTCGCAAACTTTTCGGAATCTCAGCAAACACTGCTCTGGGATACGGTTCAGCAGGCCAACATCGCGAACTGCTCAAAACCTGATCGACCCGTGTCACCGAACTGACCTTTGCGGATCATGCTGGCGAGCTCAATCCCGCCTAAGGTTGAAGCGGCAGACTCAAAGGACTTGAATCCTAACATCGGACGGGTTCGTCGCTTGATGAACCGGTGGTCTTGTTCAACGAGGTTGTTGAGATACTTGCGCCGAACCATCTCGATCGGGACTGGGCAACCGAACCGCTTCAGCATCCGATTGATCGCGTTGATCCCTGCGGTGTTCGCACCGCTCTTGTCTATTACAATCTTCCGAGGCAGGCCATTCACGTCCAAGGCTCGGGCGAAGAACGTAGTGGCAGCCTTTTTGTTCCGACGCTTCGACAACATAAAGTCGAGTGTCTTTCCGAATTTGTCGACTGCCCGGTATAGATAAACCCATGCGCCCTTAACCTTGATGTAGGTCTCATCCATGCGCCAGGATCGATCAGTCAGCTGTTTTCGGCGACGGCCTTCTTCGGCGACCAAGCCAGCATATCGTGCGACCCAACGATTTAGGGTGGCATGGTCAACGAAGACGCCGCGTTCTTCCATGATCTCTTCAAGATCCCGATACGAAACGCCGTACCGGACATAGAAGTAGACGGCGAACAGGATCACGTCCTTCGGGAACTGTGCACCTTTGAACGAGATTGCCACACCAGTTCCTCCAAGAGCATTGTGATCAGCTCTGCACTTCTAGACACCGACCTTTCACAGGGAAAGTTTGCGACAGAACCAGGTCAGAAACGGGCCGGAAAGTCGTCTCCCGGGATCGGCACGCTCAGCTTGCCCTTCTTCGCCAAACTCCGCCACGTCGAGAGATGCTGCGGTGTCAACCCGTTGTGCCGCGCCACATCGCAGACCCGCGCACCTGGCGCGAGGCTCTCTCGTATGATCCGGATCTTCTCTTCATCTGGCCAGGATCGCCGACCCGTCGGACCTTCCAGCACCTCAAGACGATCAACACAGTTCGCTTCGTCTAACAAATGGACTCGGTTTGTTGGGAAACGTTTCATGTACACAACCTCCTCGTGAGGTTCTGTTGAATCTCGTTATCTCCGCATCAGCAACGTGGGGTCGGCGCACCGCTTACAATTGGTCTAGACGCGGCGTCAATTATCCCGACCGAAGTGCCGGTTCACATCTGATCAGGCATGAAATTTCATCCAATGCTCCGCGATATCAATCCTCCGCGCGAACCAGACATCGGCATGGCTGGACGCATATTCCAAGAAACGCCGCAGCGCCGCGATCCGCCCCGGTCGGCCAACCAGACGGCAGTGCAGGCCGATGGACATCATCTTTGGAGCGCCCTCGACGCCTTCGCGGTATAATTCGTCAAAGCTGTCGCGCAGATAGGTTTCGAACTGCTCACCTGAATTGAAACCTTGGGGCGTCGCAAACCGCATATCATTTGCATCCAGGGTGTAAGGCACGACAAGCTGGCTGCGGCCGCCAATTTTCAGCCAATATGGTAGGTCGTCGGCATAACTATCCGCGACATAGTCGAACGACGCATCCTCGGCGATCAGCCGCACCGTGTTCATCGAACAGCGTCCGGTATACCAGCCACGCGGTGCGGCGCCGGTTACGCGGGTGTGGATTTCCTTGGCCTGCTCGATATGGGCACGCTCCTCAGCGTCCGAGAAGTTACGATACTCTATCCACTTCAATCCGTGGGACGCGATCTCCCATCCTGCGGCTTGCATGGCTGCAACTTGTTCGGGACTGCGTTCCAGGGCGGTGGCAACACCGTAGACTGTAACCGGGATCGCCATGCCGGTGAACAATCTATGCAGACGCCAGAACCCGGCGCGTGAGCCGTATTCATAGATCGACTCCATATTCCAGTGGCGTTCGCCCGGCCATGCATCAGCACCGACGATTTCCGAAAGGAACGCCTCCGATGCCGCATCGCCGTGCAGGATATTGTTCTCGCCACCTTCTTCGTAGTTGATAACGATCTGAACCGCGATCTTCGCACCTCCGGGCCATTTCGGATCGGGGGGCGTTGCGCCATAGCCTTTCATGTCGCGGGGATACGGGGGCATTCCAGACACTCTTCGGATCTCAGGCCTTTGCCGGAACTGCAGTGTACGCAACACGGGCCAGGCCGACTGCAGCAGCAACGCCGTCGATAGCTGGAAGACCACTCGCGGCGGTCATACAGGGGCCAAAGGTCGCCATACCGGCGCAGCCCATGACCAGGGCACTGCATCCATCATTGCCCGAGATTTCACGGGCGGAGGATTGCAGCGTCTCGCGGGCAAAGTCAGGTTCCTGCTCGAGTGACAATACTGGCAGACCGCTGGCGTGGACACCTGCGCACACCCCCGCAAGACCATAACCCGCGATATTGCCTTCGATCACTGGAACAGAAACCTGCAAAGTCGTGATGACGGAGAACGTGCCGCCGAACAGCATCGCTGCGTGGAACGCTGCCTGCCCGATACCGATCACAGGGACCTTTGCTCTCGCTCGTGCTTCGGCGAGGCCTGTGTCGTCGAAACAGGCGATGATCACCGCGTTGAAACCCTGGCTTGCGGCGGAGGCGGCAGCCTGGACGACACCGGGGGTCGCGGCCAGTCCATCCGCCTCACCCTGGATCGCCGGCGGCGCCGATGCATTCGTCATGCCAGTGATTGCAACATCCGGCGCTGCCGCGGCGCGGGCAGCCTGAACGATACCGTCGGTCATCGAAGCGGTGCTATTGGGGTTGATTACAAGGATCCGCATCGGGTCAGGCCATTCCCTTTCCGGCATCGGTCGCCCGGCGGGCCTTTCGCCGCCCTGCGAGCAATGCCAGCGTGATGAAGATCCCGACAATCAGGAATGAAAATGCGGTCGTCAGAGTACCCAGCGCATAGAGCACTGGTGTCGTGACGTTGGTCGTCATGCCAAAGATTTCCAGCGGCAGCGTGTTGTAGCTGCCCGCGGTCAACAATGTTCGTGCGAACTCGTCATAGGAAAGCGTAAAGCCAAAAAGTGCGACACCGATCAGGCTGGGCGCGATGATGGGCAGAACGACATATCGTACTGTCTGCCACGCAGATGCACCCTGGTCACGGGCCGCTTCTTCATAGGATTTGTCGAACCGGTTGAAGACAGCGAACATGATCAACAGACCGAACGGCAGTGTCCATGTCAGTTGCGCGCCATAGCCTGATGTCGACCAGTGCACGTCCCAGGCAAGCTGATTGAAAATGAGCCCGACGCCCAGCGAGATCAGGATCGACGGGATGATCAGCGCCGTGATCACCAGATAGAACAGCAATGTCGAGCCGGGAAAACGCTTGCGAAACGCCAAACCGCCCATGACGGAAACCACGACAGTGGTAATCATCACCATCAGTCCCAATGCGAAGGATCTGGCGAACGACCCCCAGATGTCACCGACTGCCTGTTGCTCGAACAGGTTGATGAACCAATGTATCGAAGTACCGTTCATTGGGAAGGTTAGTCCACCCTGCGGCCCCTGGAACGACAGGATCGCAATCGTGATTGTCGGGCCATACAGAAACAGCAGAAACAGCGCAAAAATGGTCGACAGGACATAGAATGATTTGGGACGTTTCTCCATCCTATAGTTCTTTCCGGATGTCGACGAACCGCAGCATGATGCCGATAACCAACAACACCGTGGCTAGCAGGATAACTGCGGTGGCCGAAGCGGAAGGGTATTGCAACAATCCAACGTCGTTCGAGATCAGGCGCCCGACATTCGCGGATTGACTGCCCGACATGAAACGCACGGTGATGAAGTCGCCCATGACCAACGTCACCACGAAAATCGATCCAATCATTATGCCGGGCTTGGTCAGCGGAATGATCAAATTGGTCAGGATCTGAAAGCCCGAGGCACCGGCGTCGCGCGCTGCTTCGATCAGGGATTTGTCGATCCGCATCATCGTGTTGAAGATCGGAACAACCATGAACAGCGTGTA
>CAYYZH010000276.1:2370-4830 GCA_964475765.1 uncultured Limibaculum sp. | reverse complement strand
TCGACAACCCCAAACCGTTGCCGCAGCGTTTGCGCCAGCGAGAGCACAAAGCGCGGGGACCGCTGCTTGTCGACCACGTTCATGGCGTAGACGCCATCGGCATGCAGACGGTTTTTCACGACGGCATGGAACTCGTCCGTCACAAGATGCTGCGGCACCGAGATGTCATGAAAGGCGTCGCCGAAGATCACGTCGAAGCGTTGATCTCCGGGCAATGCGCGAAGGGCAGCGCGGGCGTCCGCATGCACGACCTCAAGCCCCGGGGTCTCGGGCAACCACAGCTCATCGTGGGCAACGCGGGTGACCTCTGGGTCCAGCTCGGCCACGACCAGCCGGGCACCCGGCCACCGCTCCGCCCATGCGCGGGGCAGCGAGTAGGCGCCTCCTCCCACGAAAAACGCATCCGGCGCGGCATTGCTCCGGCGCAGCCTGATGATCTCGTCGACACCTTGAACATAAGGTGTCAGCAGGAACTTCGGATCGGCCCCATCGTTCACGCCGTGTGCCAGATGGTCGAGCGCCATCACCCGCGCGTCACGCCCAAGAAACTGGATGGGGTCCACGCGAATACAGAAATACGCGCTTTCGCGAAAACAGGGCGCGGCCTGCAACCAGCTCTGCGGCGCCAGCGTGCTGCCAAGGGTGACCATTCCGACCACAGCCGCGCCCATTGATCGCGCCCGCCCTGTCCAGAAGACCAGCGCAAGGGCGGCATAGGTAAGCGTGATCAGCATCACGGACCCTGCCGTGCCAACCCACGAGATCAGGACAAGCCCGGCGAACAGCGTGCCGAGGATTGCGCCAAACGCGCCAAGGGCGAACATGCGGCCCACCACCCGGCCATGCCGGTCGGCGGGGCTGGCATCGAGTGCCATCTTGGTCAGAAGGGGCGATAACAAACCAGCCAACGCGCTTGGCAAAAAGAAGGCTCCCAGCGACAGCAAGGCGACATGGGTGACAGGGCTGGTGCTTGCGGCGAAAGGCTCGGTCCAGCGCAGGGCGACAAGGCTGATGCCCGCGGTCGCTGCGGCGCCTGCCAGCGCTGCGCCAACCCAGCGGTCGGGCCGTGCAACCCGGTCGGCCAGCCCTCCGCCCAGCCAATGGCCCAGAGAAAGCCCGGCAAGGACCACAGCAATGATCATGGTCCAGGAATAGAGCGACATCCCGACATAGGGCGCGAGCGCACGCCCGGCCACGATCTCCAGGGCCATCGAGGCCGCGGAGACCAGCGTCAGAGCAACCGGCAGCCAGAGGCTTGCGCGGGTCTCACTCACTCCAACGCCACATCTCGGGCAGGAACTGATAGGCATCGCCGCGTTTGATGACATGCCCGACGCCCGGGAACGGTAGGTGGTAGCCTGCAATCGCGATGCGATCTGCTGCCGCCATATCGAGAAGGCGTCGGCGTGTCGCGACCGCGCCGTCCTTGTCCATATCGAACCCGAAATGCCAATCCGGATGCTCGAAGCTGGCGTAGGCATGGTTGATGGCGTCGCCGACGACCAGCAGCTGTTGGTCGTCGCTTTCGACCCTCACGGCCATATGGCCCAGCGTGTGGCCCGGCGTGTCGATCATGGTGATCCCCGGCGCGATGTCCGTGCTGCCCGTCACCATCGACATCTGCTCGGCCACAGGGGTCAGCGCGTTTTGCGCGCCGACGACCATGGCCTGCATTGGCTCTGGTACTTGGTCGATCCGGTCACTGGCTGTCCACCAGTCGAACTCCGTTGCCGAGATCGAATAGGCCGCATCGGGAAAGCGCAGTTCGTCGAACTCATCGAGCATGCCCCAAACGTGATCCGGGTGGGCATGGGTCAGGGCGACATGGGTGATCTCAGACGGATCGATCCCCGCCGCTTCTAGGTTCGGCGACAGGCGCCCGGCGGTTGGCTGGAACCGCTCGCCCGAGCCGACATCGACCAGCACTTTCGCCGTGCCGGTATCGATCAGGACATGGTTCGTGTGACCAAAATTCGTCTCGGCATCGAGATAGCGCGCCTCGAGGAAGGCAACGACCTCGTCACGCTCGACATTCGATCCGATCGTGGCCGTCGGGACCAGCAGGTTGCCGTCCGACAGAACGGTGATCTCGAACGCACCCAGAGAGAACCGGTGCCAGCCCGCGTTCTGCTCCGATCGTGGAGCTGTCGGAGCGGCAAGTGCCGGGGCCGTGATCAACGCCGGAGCGGCAAGGGCGGATGTCAGCAAGGTGCGTCGTTCGATCCGATGAGCCATACATCTTCTCATATTCATTTATTTAGATGTATTTTGTGAAGGCCGCCCCGGCATTTGTCTAGCTTAAAAGCACCCTCTCCAAAGCCGGGCGTTTCCAGCCGTTCCGGCCGCACCAGAGATCACCTGCCCATCATGGGCTTCAGGGCTGGCGCACCGGCAGGCCGCGTTTGAGCCAGCCGGGTCCGGCGTCCGAGCCTGCCATGCCCTCCGGGATGTTGATCAGGC
>CAYYZH010000276.1:655-2270 GCA_964475765.1 uncultured Limibaculum sp. | reverse complement strand
GACATCACCGGCATATCGGCGCTCGCGATCTGAGCGGATGTGAAAAGGGCCGCAACGGCCTTGAGGACAACAGACCATAGACGCATGTGTGGGCCCTTTCCTGCATATGTCTTCTTACCCGATCACTCGCTGGTTTTCATCCCGACAATGGCATAGGCCGGGCAGAATTTCAGGAACGCGGTGACCACAAGTATGACACCGATATAGCCCCAGGGGCTGAACGCGCCAGTGACGGCCAGAGCAATCAGGGCCAGGCCAAGAACGATGCGTATGATGCGGTCGACGCTTCCGACATTGGTTGTGAATTTCATTGTCGCCTCCTCCATGTTGCGGCTTGGTCTCGTACCCTTGCAGCCCCATGGGTGTCAGTGACTTGGTCACACAGAGCGCTCCGTTTTGGTGGCCCGCAGCGCATCGCGCTGAATGCCTGCAATGACGCCCCGCCCAAGGCGCAGCCATCCCCGCCGTTCGAACTCCTTCAGCAACCGGGAGACGACCTCCCGCGCGGTCCCGATCTCGTCCGCGATCCCCTGATGGGTCACCGCGATCCGGTCTGCCTCTGCACTGGCATTCAGCAGCCAGTCGATCAGACGCAGGTCCGTTCGGCGCATCAGCAACTCGTCTATGACGTTCACAAGATCGCCGAGGCGGTTTGAAACGGTGGAGAAGGCAAACCGCCGAAACTCAAGGCTCGTGTCCATCAGCTCATCGAAGTGGCGCCGCGAAATCGCCAGGGCCTTGACGGGGCTTTCGACAAAGCCAGACACCTCATAACCCTTCTCCGTCAGCAGGCAGGATGTGGTGATCGTGCAGCAGTCACCGGAGCCGAGCCGGTAAAGCACCAGCGCGCGCCCGGCGGCGTTGACATGCTCGACGCGCACAGTGCCGTCGAGCACCAGCAGAAAGGTCTCGCACTCATCGCCCGGACGAAAGAGGCACGCATCCTCACCGGCTTTGACCTCGCTGCCGACGTTCTGAAGATGCGCCGCGAGCGCGCTCGAAAGGCCGGCGACTTCGGTCAGAATACCGGCGGTGTCGGTCACGGTCTTGCGATCCAGGCGGGTCGATGAGGTGTCACAGGGACGTCCCGATGCAGACGTGAGAGGCAGCGCCAAGGATCACACAACACCCCAACCCTTCACAGGCCTGATTTCAATCAGCGTGCCAAAAGGAGCGGGTTACTCCCACTCCATCTGCTCAAAGACCCGGCCCGCATTGCGCGTCGCCAGTTCCTCAAACGTGTCCAGATGCGCGAACGCGGACTGGTCGACGTAATAGGCATCGGCCAATTCACCGCCGCCATCCAGATGCTCTCGGATCTTTGCGCGGAGATGGGTCAGGTAGTCCCGCGTGTACCGGCGCACCTGCGCCATGTTGGTGGGATGCCCATGCCCCGGGATCACGTAAACCGCGCCGAGCGCCTCGAATTCGGTCTCCCACGTCTCAAGCCAACCCGCCGTATCCGTGTCCTCGAAAATCGGCAACATGCGTTCGTGAAACGCCATGTCGCCCGCAATCACCAGCTTCTCATCCGGCAGCCAAACCGAAATGTCTCCCGGGGAGTGGGCCGGCCCAAGATACAGCACCTCGATCTTCACGCCGCCAAGGGTCAGGT
>CAYYZH010000276.1:0-645 GCA_964475765.1 uncultured Limibaculum sp. | reverse complement strand
CAGTGTAACCTCGGTCTTCTCGGCCTTGTCGCGGTTGTAGCCCTGCATCCGGTCAAGAATGTCGTAGCCGCGCTCCTCGAACTCTGCCGCGGCATCCTCGTGCGCCAGGATCGGCACGCCCTGTTCGGCCCAATAGGTATTGCCCAGCATCGCGTGGCCCTGACCGTTCTCGTTGATGACGAGGACAACAGGCTGATCGGTGATCCGCTGGATCTCTGCGTGCAGAGCCTCGGCGAGCGTGTAGGCCGCGCCGCCATTCACCACGACGACGCCTTCGGTGGTCACGATGAAAGAGAGGTTGTTGTTGTGGCCGGTGTTCTCATAGGTCGGCGGCGCGGTTGCGCCGATGGCAGACCACACGTTCGGGATCACTTCGACGGGTTTTTGATAGAGCGGGGAGCCGGGATACTGATCGGCGATGGCCTGATCCGATCGGCTCTCGGTTGGACCGAGCAGGAGAGCTGAGATCAGACATCCCGCGGCGGCTGAGGGTTTTCCAAACATATTCCAATTTAATGATATGTTTGATCCCGGGTCAACATCCTGTTGCTTGCGATATGTGAGCGGCGTCCGGAACCCATCCCCCAAAAGTCCGCCGAGCAAGTCGACTTGGTGTACATACGCCTGCCAGACGCTTGCCAGACG
>CAYYZH010000275.1:0-4853 GCA_964475765.1 uncultured Limibaculum sp. | reverse complement strand
TGGCGCAGGGCCGCCGCGCGCGGGGAAGCGTTTCATCGATGACCTCGGCGGCAGGGCTCTGCGCCACCACCCGATCGCGCCCCTCCATGTCATGCGATCAGAAACGCTGGGGTGGGCGACGTGCGACGTCTTCGCAAACAGAAGGGCGCAAGGGGAGCGCGCGGCGGCCCTACCCCTGCCAGTGCGACGGCTTCTGCCGCCCGGCCAGGAACTTGCGCTTGATCACGCTGAAGAGCGGCAGCAACAGCAGGATCACCGCAATCCACGCGATGATCGGCGCGATCCAGAATGTCTCGCCCTGCCCTGTCCGGTCGTAGAACGGGTTGAAGAAGATCCCGAAATTGCCGTCCGACCATTGCAAGCTCTGGCGCAGTTTTGCCTCGGTGATCCCGCCCAGCACAATCGCCAGCGCGGCCGGCGCCAGCGGGTAGTCCAGCACCCTGAGCATGAACGCCCCAAGCCCGAACCAGAACATCAGCCAGACATCGAACATACTGTCGGTCGCGGCATAGACCCCCGCGGTCGACAGCACGAAAATGATCGGCGCGAGGATCGTAAACGGCATCCGCAGCATCCAGAGGAAGAGCGGAATGAACGCGAGGTTCACGATCACGGCGATCAGGTTCGAGATGTAGAACGAGCCGATCACCGGCCAGACAAAGTCGGGCTGGTCTTCGAAAAGACGTGGCCCCGGCTCCAGCTCCAGCAGCACGAGGCCGGTCAACAACACCGCAGTTGTCGGCGACCCGGGGATGCCCAGCGTCATCATAGGCAGCATCGCGCCGGTGGAGGCCGAGTTGTTCGCAGCCTCCGGTGCCGCGACGCCATCAATCGAGCCCTTGCCAAACTCTTCGGGCTTGGGCGAGGTCATCTTGGCGACCCCATAGGACATCAGCGAGCCCGGCGTTGCGCCCGCCGCGGGCAGGATGCCGACAAAAAAGCCCAGCGAGGAGCCGATGGTCGTCCCGCGCCAGCCTTCGCGATAGGTATTGCCGGCAGCCGCCTTGATCTTGGCGGAGCTGATCTCGGCCTTCGACATTTCGGCATCGCCGCGCGTCGTATGCAGCGTCCACAACATCTCACCGACGCCATAGACCCCGATGGCCAGCACAAGGAAGTTGATGGGCCGCGAAAACCCGACCAGATCGAAGAATTGCAAGCGCGGTTCGCCCTCGATCACGTCGAACCCGATCGAGGCACAGACCAGTCCCAGCATGATCGAGATGATGGTCTTGGGAATGTCATCGCCGCCCAGCCCGACGAAGGTCGCAAAGGCCAGAAGCATCAATGCGAAAATCTCGGGGTTCCCGAACTTCAGCGCAACGGACGCCAACGGCGGCGCAAAGCCGGTGAAGAAGATATTTGCAATGGTCCCGCCGACAAAGCTCGCCAGCGCTGCGGTGACCAGCGCCTGCTCGGCCCGGCCCTTCAACGCCAGCGGTCGCCCGTCGAAGGTCGTTGCCACAGCGGTCGAGGCGCCCGGGATTCCAAGCATGATCGACGAGATCGCCCCGCCATACATCGCGCCATAATAAATCGCGGCGAGAAAGATCATCGGCGCCGCATCGGAGCCGGTGGTCTGCTTGATGAAGAAGATCGTCGGCAACAGGATCGCCACCCCGTTGACCGACCCCAGACCCGGCATCGCGCCAACGAACAATCCGATCACAACGCCGATGAAGCAGATCAGCAGATTGGCCGGCTCCATCGCCGTGGCGACACCGTCGAACAGCAGGCTAAGAACTTCCATCAGGCGTTCTCCCGCTTGCCGGAAAGCCAGGCGGCGGCCACCAGAACCAACGCACCGCCAAGGAAGCAGAGCCCCGTGATCGATCCGTCAGCCTGCCGGAAGAAATTGCCCAACGGCACGTAGATCGAATCCTCGATGGCGAGGATGCCCTTGGGCAGCGTGCGGGTCATCGTGATGTCGAAGAAGAGGTACATCCAGAACGGCAACACGAACGCCAGAGCGCCCGACAGCACCAACCCGTGCCGCCCCAGCACCAAGAGGTAGTAGAAGATGAAGAGCGCCATGGCGAAATACATGCTGATGTAGTCGGTCAAGAGGACCAGCAGAAAGACCGGGATCCCCACGGTCAGCAGCACCTTGACGCCGTGACCATCAAGATAAGGCTCGTCTTTTTGCGACGGCGGGGACAGCCGAAGCACCCCGTTCACCAGCACCCAGATCGAGCAGAGAAACATGATCGCGCAGACCCAGAACGGCCAGAAGCCCGTGCCCGGTGCGCCGGTATCGTCGAACCAGATGTTCGAGAACCGCTCGCCCTTCCAGACCGGGGTCTCGCCGCTTTTCCACATGATTGCCAGCGACAACAGCGCCAGCGCAATGGCCATAACAATCTCGGCAATCCGCATCGGTTACCCCCCGATAGACCGGAAATTCGGTGCGTGTGCGTGTCTGGTGACTGTCTCGGAAGCTCCCCCTCCCCGATGGGGAGAGGGAGACAGGCAAACGCCTTAGTTGATGGCGCCGGACGCCTTCAGGATGCCTTCATGGCGGTCCCGTTGGGTCGACCAGTAAGCACGAAGATCGTCACCCTCGATCTTGTCGCCCAGCAGAGCTTTCTTCTCGCGATAGCCCTGCCACTTGTCGGTCTCGAACACCTTCTGGAAGAGGCCATTGTAGTAGGACAGCGCCTCTTCGTTCATGCCGGGTGCGCCGACAACCGAACGCTGCATGTAGTAGGCGAAGTCGCCGCCCAGTTCTTTCAGGGTCGGAACATCGGGGAACAGCGCCAGACGCTCGTCGGTGAAGGCGACCAGCGGGATCACATCGCCCGACTCGTAGAAGCCGAGAGCTTCCGACGGGTTGTTGACCGAGCTGTCGATCTGCTGACCGGCCAGATCCTTGGCAACAGCGCCGCCGCCCTTGTAGGGGATGTACTTGATCGACAGGCCGTAGTTCGAATTCAGGAAGTCGGTGATGATGTTGTCTTCCGAATTCTTGCCGGTGCCGCCCATGACCCACTTGTCGCCACGGCTTTTGGCTTCGGCGAGGAACTCTTCAAAGTTCGACACACCTTCGTCCTTGTGAACCCACAGGATGAACGTGTCCTCGGCCATGCGGCCGACCGGAGCGAACTCCATGATGTCGACATTCAGGCCGGGCTGACGCAGCGGCGTGGTGAAGAACGAGTTCAGCGTCACCATGATCGTGTGATCAGGGTCTTTCGCGGTGTTCAGGTGCACCAGCGCCTCGGCGCCCGAGCCGCCCGGCTTGTTGATCGGGACCAGCGGCTGACCGGCGAGGCTTTCTTCCTCAACGATCGCCTGCATCAGGCGGGCCATCTTGTCGGCGCCGCCGCCTTTGCCGGCCATGATCACGAAGTCGATCGGCTTCGACGGCTCCCAGGCCATCGCTTGTCCGGCGACGGCAAATGCCGCAACGCCGACTGCAGTCGCAAGTTTCTTCATAAGTGCCATATGAACCTCCCTGGTCTCTGGCAGTGTCAGGTGGAGACAGTCCGATTAAACCGGCTTCTGGCATCTCCATCCAGCAATCTTTGGTTGTACGCTCGACACCGGCGGATCAGCCGCCCCATGACTGGTATACCACACACCTCAATACATCAGCACGGCGCCGATATCGCAAGATGTTTCGCCCGTCAGGGTCATTTATACGCTTTGATCCCTTCAGCAAACCGTTTGCGAAATTAAATTGCGCAATTTTGTTTCTCTTGCGTCGTCAACTGGCGCCAGATCAAGGCGTCATCGACGATCAAAGAGGGTGCGTCATGAACGCACCCCAGGTTTCCAGCGCCTTGAGCGAATTCGGCCCCAACAGCCTCGCAAAACTCCCGGTCGTCAGGTCGTTTTCCGATCAGCAGCTATCAGGACCGAGCCGACTCCGCTTTAGAACAACCCTTCGATTTCGCCGGCGTCGTTCAGGCGGATCGCTTCCGCCGCAGGGACGCGAGGCAGGCCCGGCATCGTCATGATCTCTCCGCAGATCGCCACGATGAACCCGGCCCCGGCGCTGAGGCGGACCTCGCGCACCGGGATATCGAACCCGGTGGGTGCACCGCGCTGGGTCGGATCGGTCGTGAACGTGTACTGCGTCTTGGCCATGCAAACCGGCAGCTTGCCATAACCCTGATCTTCCCAGGCCTTGAGCTGGTCGAGGATCTTCTTGTCCATGACCGCCCCGTCGGCGCGGTAGATCTCGGTGCAGATCGTGTTGATCTTGTCCGCAAGGCTGAGATCGTCGCCATAGAGCGGCTTGTAGGCCGCCTTGCCCTCATCGATGATCTCGACGACGCGGGTCGCCAGATCCTTGGTGCCTTCCGAGCCCTTAGCCCAGTGCTGGCAGAGGATCGCTTCGGAGCCGATGGAGGCGACATAGTCCTTCACCGCCTGGATCTCGGCATCCGTGTCGGTGACGAAGTGGTTGATCCCGACGACCGCGGGCACGCCATATTTCTGCATGTTCTCGACATGGCGGCCAAGGTTTGCACAGCCATCCTTGACGGCCTGCACATTCTCCTCGCCCAGGTCAGCACGCGCGACACCTCCGTTCATCTTCAGCGCGCGGACCGTGGCAACGATGACCACCGCCTTGGGGCTGAGACCGGCTTTGCGGCACTTGATGTTAATGAACTTCTCGGCACCGAGATCTTCACCAAAGCCTGCCTCGGTCACGACATAGTCGGCAATCTTCAGCGCCGTCTGCGTTGCCACCACCGAGTTGCAGCCATGCGCGATGTTCGCGAACGGGCCGCCATGCACAAAGGCCGGGTTGTTCTCGAGCGTCTGCACCAGGTTCGGCTGCACCGCGTCTTTCAAGAGCACCGCCATCGCTCCTTCGGCCTTGATGTCGCGGCAGTAGACAGGGC
>CAYYZH010000274.1:762-4886 GCA_964475765.1 uncultured Limibaculum sp. | reverse complement strand
GCGATCCCGGCCCGTTCCTGGCGCAGCGCGCTGTGGCCAGCCGTGACATGGCCGATCTCGTGGCCGATGACGCCGGCGAGTTCGGCTTCGGAATTGGCGAGCGCGATCAGGCCGCGGGTCACATAGACATACCCGCCGGGCAGGGCGAAGGCGTTCACAGTTGCGCTGTCGAGCACGGTGAACGTCCACTTGGCGCCGGGCTGTTCGGAGACGCGGGCGAGCCGTGCGCCAAGCTCATTCACATAGGCCGTGACCTTCGGATTGTCGTAGCGCCCACCGTATTTCGAGATGATCTTCTCGTGGTTCTCGTCGCCAAGCTTTTGATCGGAGGCGCTGCGTTGGGTGACGGTCGCCGGTTTCGCCGCGACCGGGCCTTGCGGTGAGCTGCCGGTGCCAGAGGGCGGCGGCGCGCAGGCGGCCAGCACGAGGGCCAGGCCACCGGCCAAACTCATGCGCATGGTTGTCAGGACACGCATTGCGCTCTCCCAGTCTACTCATCCCCTCGCGCAGGGTAGGGCCAAGGAGCACGGCGATGCAAGGTGGCGGCTAAGCGCCGATGGCGCCGTGCGTTGTTATGAACTCGGCGATCCGGTCCACGCCCTTCGCCGCGCGCAGTTCGGTGAACATGAACGGCCTCTCGCCCCGCATGCGCCCCGCATCCGTCTCCATCACCTCCAGCGAGGCTCCGACATGGGGCGCGAGATCGGTCTTGTTGATCACCAGAAGGTCCGAGCGCGTGATGGCTGGCCCGCCTTTACGCGGGATCTCTTCGCCAGCGGCAACATCGATCACGTAGATCGTCAGATCCGCCAGCTCGGGCGAGAACGTGGCCGAGAGATTGTCACCCCCGGACTCGATGAAGATGACGTCGAGATCCGGGTGCAGCCCGCGCAGTTCGGCGACAGCGGCGAGGTTGATCGAGGCATCCTCGCGAATGGCCGTGTGCGGGCACCCACCGGTCTCGACCCCCTTGATCCGGTCAAGCGGCAGCGCCTGCATGCGCATCAGCGCCTCTGCATCCTCGCGCGTGTAAATGTCGTTTGTGATGGCCGCGACCGACCATTGCTCGCGCATCGCCTTGCAAAGCGCTGCGGTCAGCGTCGTCTTACCCGCGCCGACCGGGCCGCCGATGCCGACGCGCAGGGGGCCGTTGGGGCTAGGCATCGTCGTGCTCCTCGAAGACTTCGAGCGCCGCGTTCAACCCGTTGATCGCGGCCGGGAACCCACCATAAAGCGACATCTGCCAGATCACCTCGCCGATCTCACGCTTGGTTGCCCCAGCGCGCAGAGCCGCCGCGATGTTCACCTTGAGCTGCGGGCGCGTCTGCCCGCCAAGGGCCGTCAGCGCGGCCACCGTCGCCAGCCAGCGGGTCTTGGTGTCGAGCCCCTCGCGGCCATATTGCTGCCCCCAGGCGAAATCGACGACCGATCGCGAAAGCCCCGGAACCAGATCGTCATAGCGCCCGGCCAGCGCCTGCTCCATGCCGGGATTGTAGGCCTCGGCCAGTTCCTGACCCTTGGCATAACTGTCGTCACTCATGTGCGGAACAACCTCGTGGTTTGGATCTCGTGTTGCATAGATGCGATGTCGGCGCGGATGGCGCAGCCGCCGATGTCATCCAGGCCGGCCTCGGCGGCCTCAATGGCGACGTCGAGACAGGCCGGCGACAGCTCCGCCAAAACGCGCTGCCCTTCGGTCTGGCCAAGCGGGACCAGCCGGACGGCTGCTGAAATCAGGTTGGCGACAAAGGCTTGCAGATAAAGCGGCAGAGCCTCGCCCAGCTCCACACCATGTGCAGCAGTGGCCACTCCCACCGCAACGGGATAGGGCAGCGCAGCGCCCTCCTTATGATCCGAAGCGGACCACGCCGCCTCCGTCACCTCACCGAACGCCGTCCCCATCGCCTCGGTCTCGAGCAAGCGTTCCGCCGAGGGTGCCAGCGCCCGCGCCAGGTCGGCAAGCTCGGCCAAAGCCTCCGCCGTTTCTGCCCGCCACGCATGGGACAGCAGGATCGCATCTGTGCGCCCCGCGCCATGGACCAGACAATCGCGCGCCCACGCGCCCGCGGACCCCGCATCGTGCACATGACCTGCCGCCACCGCGGCCTCCAGCCCGTGACTGTAGGTATAGGCCCCCACGGGATAGCCCGGCGAAAGCCACGCCATCAGCTTGAGACGCCCCGCCTGATCCATTCCGGTTTGCAACCCGTCAGCCATGGCGATGCGGGATATGCGCATTGGGATCATCATGAGCCGAGTGCGCGTGTCCGTGTCCATGCGTCCGGCCATGCCCATAGGCCCCGCCCTCGGGTTGGAACGGCGCATCGACATGGGCGATTTCGGCGCCAAGCCCGCGCAGCATCTCCTCCAGGACATGATCGCGCAGGATCAGCAAACGGTCCGCCTGCACCTCGCACGGGGTGTGACGGTTCCCGATATGCCAGGCGAGCCGCGCGAGGCCTGCGCCTCGTATCTCGGCCAGCGGCTCCTCTGCCGCCCGGATTGCCACCGCGCGGCCATCTTCCAGCATCAGGCACTCGCCGTCGCGCAATTCGCGGGCCTCGGCGAGATCGAGCAGGATCTGCTCACCGCCATCACCGGTCAGAACGGCGCGCCTGCGGTACCGCTCCTGATAGCTCAAGCGCACCGCCCCCTGCGGGTCAGCACCGGACGCGATATCGACCACGCGGATCATGGCCGGGTTTCCGAAATGCTGACGGGGCGGAAGAAGTACTCGAATGCGGCAGGTGTCTCACCCGCTGCGCTCAGCACGGCAAAGCCGAGGGACAGGATGTAGCTGTACTGCGTGACCCACGGTCTGCCATCGCGCCCGATCACTTGCACGGTCACCAGACGCGCGCGATAGGGACACTCGCCGACGGTGATCTTGATCGCCCCGCCTGTGCGCACGGTCAGCTTTTCGCGGGTTCCCGAGGGCGCGCCGGGATAATCGATCACGACGGTCTCTCTCCAGCTCCCGGCGCGATTGGGGTCCGGAATCGCATCGACATCCGGATAGGTCCAGCGCGTCACGGTTGCCGGATCAGGCGCACCGTTCTTGAGCGTCGCGTCGCGGGCAAAATAGAGCCCGTGATGGCTCTCGGTCAGAACCGGATCCTCGCCATCGAAGTAGGCGGTCTCGCGGACTAGTGTTCCCTCGCCGCGTTCGTAATGGATCTGGCCACCATCATCCATTGCGACCCAGACGCCGCCTGCGTCCATCGCCTCCGGTCCGGGGCATTCTGCGGCCTGACCAGCGCCGGGCGCAAAGGTCAGGGCGGCGATAACGGCCATCCGTTTCAGCATGTCTCACCGTCCCGGCAACTCGCCCAAGTCGACTTTGTGTACATACGCCTGCCATACGCGAGCCATACGCTTGCGGTACAGATGCCATACGCGAGCCATACAGGTGCCATACGCCCTGATCCCGGCCTCAGTACATGAAATAGCGCTGCGCCATGGGCAGCACTTCGGCTGGCTCGCAGGTCAGCAACTCGCCGTTGGCCCGAACCTCATAGGTCTCCGGGTTGACCTCGATCTCCGGCGTCGCGTCGTTCAGAACCATGTCCTTCTTGGTGATCTTGCGCGTGTTCTTCACCGCCGCAGTCTGCTTGGCAAGGCCCAGAGTTTTGCCGATATCCGCGGCCTGAGCGGCCTCCGAAACAAACGTCACGGAGGAGGCCTCGAGGCTCCGCCCGAATGCTCCGAACATCGGACGGGTATAGACGGGCTGGGGCGTCGGGATCGAGGCGTTGGGATCGCCCATCTGGGCGCAAGCTATTGATCCGCCTACCAGAACCATCTCGGGCTTGACGCCGAAGAACGCCGGGTTCCAGAGGCAGAGATCAGCGCGTTTGCCTTCCTCGATGGATCCGATCTCATGACCAATCCCATGCGCGATCGCCGGATTGATCGTGTACTTCGAGACATAGCGCCGGACCCGCATGTTATCGTTATCACCGGTCTCATCGGGCAGGGCGCCGCGCTGGCGCTTCATCTTGTCCGCGGTCTGCCAGGTCCGGATGATGACCTCGCCAAGCCGCCCCCTGGCTGGGCTGTCCGACGCGATGAGCGAGAACGCGCCCATATCGTGCAAAATGTCTTCTGCAGCAATGGTTTCGCGG
>CAYYZH010000274.1:0-752 GCA_964475765.1 uncultured Limibaculum sp. | reverse complement strand
CTGCCCTGCTCCACCAACCCGACGTTGCCCAATACGGTCTACACGCTCGAAGAGCATCTCGATATGCTCATGGTCTGCCATCAGTTGGTTAAATCCATCCGCGAGGTTGTGGGCTTCGCCGAGAGCCGCATCCTCGGGGATGGATTTATCCAGATGATGGCAGACCATCAGCATATCGAGATGCTCTTCCAGCGTGTTCACCGTGAACGGCCGCGTCGGGTTGGTCGAGGATGGGATCACATGATCCAACCCGCAAACCTTAATGATATCAGGGGCATGGCCGCCGCCCGCGCCTTCGGTATGGAAGGCGTGGATCGTCCGGCCTTTCATGGCAGCGACCGTGTTCTCGACGAACCCGCTCTCGTTCAGGGTGTCGGTGTGGATCATCACCTGCACGTCCATGTCGTCAGCGACACCCAGACAACAGTCGATTGCCCCGGGCGTCGTGCCCCAGTCTTCATGGAGTTTTAAGGCACATGCGCCACCCTCCACCATCTCGACCAGTGCCGCGGGCAGGCTTGCGTTGCCCTTGCCGCTCAGGCCGAAATTGATCGGGAAGGCGTCGAGCGCCTGCAACATCCGCCCAATATGCCAAGGGCCGGGGGTACAGGTGGTCGCCAGAGTGCCATGCGCAGGGCCGGTGCCACCGCCGAGCATGGTCGTCAGGCCCGAGTGCAGCGCGTCTTCGATCTGCTGCGGGCAGATAAAGTGGATATGCGCATCGAACCCGCCCGCGGTCAGGATGCGGCCCT
>CAYYZH010000273.1:0-4924 GCA_964475765.1 uncultured Limibaculum sp. | reverse complement strand
CGGATCTGCTTGCCCGTATGGGGCAGCCGCTCTCGGGGGTGTCAGCTGACGTGACCGCGCTGGAAGGCGAGGGGCGGATCGACACGACGGGCGAGCGGCTGCGCATGACCTCGCGCTGGGCGGCGGATCTTGGCGACACCAAACTTTCGGCGGATCTCGGCCTCAAGGCGGAGACCGGCTGGGCTGCGGTCCGAGACGGGACGGCTCCGGCCCGGCTCGATCTGATCGCCCGCGGGGCCGGGGTCTTCAGTGCCTATCTCAATGGCCCGGTGACGCTTGGCGCGGCATTGGATGGCGAGTTCAGCCTCGCGGTACTGGATCTGGCCGCGTTCTCCGGAACGTTCGGCATCGACGTGCCGCAAAGCCTGAGTGCACACCGCAATGCCGTGCTAACCGGCACGCTGGAGGCAACGCCCACCGATCTGGACGCGCATGTCGCCGACCTGAAGGTCGAGGGACCACCGACCGTCACGCCGGTTTTCGTGTCCGCCGATGGCACCGGCGCGCCGTGGACCGATATTGTGCAGGCGAAGATCCGCGATGTTGCGGTGCTGGGCGGGGCATTCCGGGCGGATCTGTTCCTTCCCGGTGAGGCGACGGACGAAGGCTCGGACCCGCTCGAGATCAAGCAAGAGCTGACGCGCGCGCCGAGCGAACCCGTGCCTGAAGTTGAGCAAGATCCGCCAAGTGCCGAGGCCGCGCCTGCCATCTCGCCGTCCGAGCCAACGCCCGTGGCGGCACATGAGCCTCCCCCCGAGATACCTGAAGACGTCACCAAGGAGCTCGAGGAGCAGACATCTCTCGACACCGCTCAAGCCCCCTCGCAGACCGCTGAAAGAACGGGTGTCCCGATCCCCGTGCCGCGCCCTCCTGAAGGGGTCGCTGACTAACATTCCGCGCTGTTTCTTGCAGGTACCGGAAGCATGCGGAACGCTTGGCCCTTACGTGATTCCGGACCGGTTCCAACGGGTCAGTTGCTTGTGGGTTCTTTGCCTGCTCACGCGTGATGAGGAGCCCGGCTGCACCTCGCATTTTTCTTGAAACACTTGTGTCTAATTCGACACACGTAACTTACGCAATTCTTGATTCGATTCGTAAAATGCAGGAAGTCAAGGACATTAATTCAGTAATTACAGAATTATGATTTAGAAATTTCTAAATCATAATTTGTTTAGATAGGAACGATCAGTATTCATACAAGACTCAACTCCGTTAACAAATACGTGAGTACATTGTGACGTCTGCGGTCTTCAATTTTTGCAGGGATGCGCGGATTAATGGAGCGGACCGGCAGGTTGAACATCAAGATGTCATGCGCCGCATCAGAAGAGCGTGGCTTGACCGGTGCCTTGACCAGCAAGAAACGGGAAAGTGAGAAACATGCGGAAACTATTGATCAGCACAAGCGCCATCGCGCTCGTCGGCGGGATCGCATCTCAGGCCGCCGCCGCGGACTGGGACGTCCGGATTGGCGGCTATATGGAGCAGTTCGTCGCTTATGCCGACTCGGACGTGAGCGGCTTTTCGGGCGACAGCTTCGGCGGCATCGATTCCAAACAGGACTCGGAGATTCACTTCAAGCCGTCGATCACACTCGACAACGGCCTGAAAATCGGTGCCGACATCCAGCTCGAAGGCTTCCAGAACGGCGACCAGATCGACGAGAGCTTCCTTTTCATCAGGGGCTCGTTCGGTGAGATCCTGCTGGGGTCCGAGAACTCGGCCGGCTACAAGATGACCTATGCCGCGCCTGACGTGACGTTCCTGAACATCAACTCGGGCTCGCACACGTCGTTCATTCCATTCTCGGGCTCGGTGGCCAACAACGGCACCACGCTGAATGTCGGCGACGACCTCTTCCGCGGCACGCTGGGCACAACCTTCCTCGAGAATGACCGGAACAACGACGCGCAGCGGATCACCTACTTCACGCCGCGCTTTGCCGGGTTCCAGGTCGGTGTGTCCTATGCCCGTGACGCAAACCAGGACAGCAATGCTCAGGTCAACTGTAACGATGCGACCTGTAACTACTTCGACGTTGGCGCGAACTACCTGAATTCCTTCGGTGGCTTCGATCTCGGCGTCTCCGGTCGTTGGGGCATCGGTGTCAACGATGTCGCTGGCGCGCAGAACCCGCAGATCTGGTCGGCCGGTCTGACCATGGGCTTCGCGGGGGTGACCATCGGCGGCTCGTTCGCCGAACAAAACAACTCGACCAGCGGAGATGATGACGGCATCGCCTACGACGCCGGTATTTCCTACGAAACCGGACCCTGGGGCTTCTCGTTCACCTACTTCCACGGCGAAAACGTGGATGACGAGAACGCCGCCGCACTGACTGGCAATGACGAGGAGCAAGACGCATTCCTTCTCGGCGCCAGCTACAAGCTTGCCAAAGGGGTCAAACTGAACGCGTTCGGTGCCTATGTCGACTTCGATGAAGAGACAGGGGATGCCGGAGGCCCGAATGTCGCCGGTGGCGACGATGTCGATGGTTTCATCATCGGCACCGGGATCAAAGTTAGCTTCTGATCCCTCTGGGGCGCAGCCGGGTCAGCCCGGGTGCGCTCAAGACTGTCACACACATAACTTCAGAGGGGGCTTGTTCCCCTCTTTTTTTGTGTGCGATGCGGGTTGGACGGTTCGAACTCAGCTGCGTGAACTGACGTGATGCGATGGGCACTGGAATGCCGGGCCGTCATTTCCCCTTAAATCGATGCCATCTGCCGGGTATGCGATAAAATTATTTGTTATAGTATAACATCATCTGCTAGCCCTCGTAGATCGACGACCAAGACCGTTGTTGATGGCACCGGTGTCCTTCGACTGATTCCATAAGAAATCGATCGCGGGAGCGCCGATCAGGTGTCAACGCAGCGGCGCTTTGACAACCCGAACGAGGGATATGAGGGACATGAGAAAACTTCTGATCAGCACAAGCACCATCGCGCTTGCTGGGGGATTGGCAGCTCAGGCCAATGCTGCGGACTGGGACGTAAGAGTGACCGGTTTCATGGCGCAACACGTGGCGTTTGCAGACTCTGATGTTGATGGTCTGAACGGTGCCAGCTTTGGCGGCGTCGACTCAAAGCAGAACGCCGAGATCCACTTCAAACCGACGATCACGCTCGACAACGGGCTGAAGATCGGCGCTGTGGTCGAACTGGAAGGCTTCCAGAGCGGTGACCAGATTGATGAAAGCTACATGTTCATCAAGGGATCGTTCGGGGAGATCCTGCTCGGGTCCGAGAACTCGGCTGGCTACAAGATGACCTACGCCGCACCGGATGTGACGTTTTTTGGCCTGAACTCGGGCTCGCACACGTCGTTTATTCCGTTCTCGGGCAGCGTTTCCGACGGTGGAACGACCTTGAACGTCGGCGATGATCTGTTCCGCGGCACCTTGGGCGCGACGTTCCTGGAGAACGACCGGAACAACGACGCGCAGCGGATCACGTATTTCACGCCCCGCTTTGCCGGGTTCCAGGTCGGTGTTTCCTACGCGCGCGATCCGAACGAGGACAACAACGCGCAGGTCAACTGTAACGATGCGACCTGTAACTACTTCGACGTTGGCGCGAACTACCTGAATTCGTTCGGTGGCTTCGATCTCGGCGTCTCCGGTCGTTGGGGCATTGGCGTCAACGACGTTGCTGGCGCGCAGAACCCGCAGATCTGGTCGGCCGGTCTGACCCTCGGCTTCGCTGGTGTGACCATTGGCGGCTCGTTTGCCGAGCAGAACAACTCGACGAGCGGAGATGATGACGGCATCGGCTATGATGCCGGGATTTCTTATGAAACCGGCCCGTGGGGCTTCTCGTTCACCTATTTCCATGGCGAGAACGTGGATGACGAGAACGCAACCGCTTTGTCTGGCAACGACGAGGAGCTCGATGCGTTCCTCCTTGGCGCGACCTACAAGGTGGCCAAGGGTGTCAAAGTCCAGGCGTTCGGCGCGTACGTCGACTTCGATGAAGAAACCGGCGATGCCGGCGGCCCGAATGTTGCCAGCGGCGATGATGTCGACGGATTTGTCATCGGCACCGGCATTCGGATCGCTTTCTGATCCCCATTAGACTGTCACACATGAACTTCAGAGGGGGCTTGCCCCCTCTTTTTTTATGCGTCTCACTCCACGCGCTGATCGGGGCTTGATCTCAGATTGACGTATACGTAAACACCGCCCTTATGGGTCCAGATGGCGATTCACCACTGGACCGCGTCGTTTTTTCCATAGGGCCGCGCCCGGTTTGGCGCTAAATCCCTGACTGAATTTCATCGGGGTGCGGATAGGTTGCGCCCAGAGCCGAGGAGATCTGTGCCATGAAGGTGCTTGTGCCCGTCAAGCGCGTGATCGATTACAACGTGAAGGTTCGCGTCAAGGCGGACAATTCCGGGGTCGATCTCGCCAACGTCAAGATGTCGATGAACCCGTTCGACGAGATTGCGGTCGAAGAAGCGATCCGCCTCAAGGAAGCGGGCAAGGCGGATGAGATCGTCGCCGTCTCCATCGGGGTTGCGAAATCGCAGGAAACGCTGCGCACCGCGCTGGCAATGGGCGCCGATCGCGCCATCCTGATCGAAGCTGCCGACAGCGTTGACACCGATATCGAGCCGCTCGCGGTCGCCAAGCTGCTCAAGGCGGTGATCGATGAGGAACAGCCCGGTCTTGTGCGCTGCGGCAAGCAGGCTATCGACAATGACATGAACGCCACCGGTCAGATGCTGGCGGCGCTTTTGGGTTGGTCCCAGGCGACCTTCGCCTCCGAGATCGAGCTGGGCGATGGCACGGCCAAGGTCACGCGTGAGGTCGACGGCGGCCTGCAGGTGATCGAGGTTAAGATGCCCGCCATCATCTCGGTCGATCTGCGCCTGAACGAGCCGCGTTACGCGTCGCTCCCGAACATCATGAAGGCCAAGAAGA
>CAYYZH010000272.1:0-4973 GCA_964475765.1 uncultured Limibaculum sp. | reverse complement strand
GCCGTTCAGGAGGGTCAGCCGCGCTTCAAACTCGTCGCCCGCCGGGGTGGTCAGAACCGCACGCACGCTCCAGTACTCGCGCGGGCGGAAGGCTTCGATCTCCATCTCGCGCTCGACGATCAGCCTCAGCGCAACAGACTGCACGCGGCCCGCCGATTTCGATCCCGGCAGTTTGCGCCAGAGGACCGGCGAAAGGGTGAACCCCACGAGGTAGTCCAGCGCGCGCCGCGCCAGATACGCATCGACCAGTTCCATGTCGATCTCGCGCGGCTCCTGCATCGCCTTGGTGACGGCAGCCTTGGTGATCGCATTGAACACCACACGCTTGACGTCGGCATCCTTCTTGATCGCCCGGCGCTTTCGCAGGGCCTCCAGAAGATGCCACGAGATCGCCTCGCCCTCACGGTCCGGGTCAGTTGCGAGGATCAGATCGCCGTCATCCTCCAATGCCTCGGCGATGGCGCGGACATGTTTTTGCGATTTGGGATCGACCTCCCACTTCATCTCGAACTTGGCCTCGGGATCGACCGATCCGTCCTTGGCTGGCAGATCGCGGACATGGCCATAGGAGGCGAGCACCGTGTAATCCGCGCCGAGATATCCGTTGATGGTCTTTGCCTTTGCCGGGGACTCGACGACGACAACTGGCATACTGCTCTCCTCACCCGTTCCAGGCGCACCCGCTTGGCAATTCGACGAAGGTTCCGCCGACAATGATCCCGACTGGTCGGGCCGGCTCGTCCCGGTTGAACCGGCGGTGAGCCAATGCGCTTCTGGCGGCGCAGCGCTGGAAAATGGGTCAGGGTCGGGCTGCTGTCAACGGTCCGGCGACGTTTCCGGGGCCGTCATGCCGAGGGTGCGTCCATGACGCACCCATTTTCTCGAGATCAGTCCTCGGGCAGCGCGGCGATCATCCCACCGGGCAGAATTTCGATTCGCCCGGCCAGATCCAGCTCAAGGATCGCCAGCGACAGCTCTCCCGGCGATGCACCGCAGAGCCGTGCCACCTCGTCGACTTCAACCGGTGTCGGGCCCAGCAACTCGAGGATCTGTTCAGCCAGTACCTCGTCGGTATCGCGGCCATCCTCATCGAAATCAGCCAGTGCATCGTAATCGTCGCGCATGGATTCCTCGCCAAAGAGGTCGGCATCGAAGTGATAGCTTTCGCCGCCCTCGGCAAAACCGCGCGCTTGCGGGGCGGCCAGCGCTTCCTCGATGTCGCCGGCATGGCGCACCAACGCTCCGCCCTCGCGAATCATCTGGTTGCAGCCGGCGGCGCGGGGGTCTTCTGGGGCTCCGGGACAGGCCATGGCTTCGCGTCCTTGTTCCAATGCAAAACGGGCGGTGATGAGACTGCCCGACCTGGCAGCGGCTTCGACCAGCACGACCCCTTCGGCGAGGCCGGAGATCAGGCGATTGCGTCTGGGGAAATGGCGCGAGGTCGGCATCGTGCCGAACGGCACTTCCGAGACCAGCGCGCCGTCCTTGGCGATCCGCTCGGCCAGCGCGACATTCTCCGGGGGGTAAATCTCGTCAAGTCCGCCGGGCAGAACCGCGATCGTGCCCGTGCCAAGGCTTGCTTCATGGGCCGCCGTGTCGATCCCGCGCGCAAGACCGGAGACGATGATCCGGCCTGTCGCAGCCAGCTCACGCGCGAGCCGGCGGGCCGTACGTCCCCCGAGGGCCGAGGCGTTGCGTGCGCCGACGATCGCGATGGCCCGCTTTTGAAAGATCGCGACGTCGCCCATGACCCACAGCACCGGAGGGGCGGGGTCGATCGCCGCCAGCATCGGAGGATAATCGGGATCGCCCGATTGCAGCATCACGGCCCCGGTCCGCTCACCGGCCGCCATCTCGGCGGCGGCCAATTCGACAGGACAGACCTCATAGTTTGCCGTACCGCCGCGGGCGGCCAGATCGGGCATCGCGTCCAGCGCGCGCTCGGCGCTGCCGAACCGGTTCAGCAGGTGAAAGTATGTGCGCGGTCCGACATTGCGGCTCCGTGCGAGCCGCAGCCGGGCAAATCGCTCATCCGCATCGGGGGCCACCGGCAGATTTAATGCCGGGCGCATCTCGGCCTCCGGCTCGGTCGCCATCGTCAGTGCTTCTGCAGTAACGGACATCTGAGTTCACTCCTTGTAACCCGAGGAGCAAGCACCGTTCTCAGTTAATTGCGGGTTAAGCGCGCCATCGATTCAGGTTCGAGGCGTGTCCTTCTGGCCGATCCGGGGCTCGGTTCCGGCGATCAGACGCGCGATGTTCTCGTGGTGCCGGATCCAGATCCAGACCGCCAGAACGGCCACCGCCAGAACGGCTTCAAGCCGCCCAAACGCCCAGAACCAGACCGGTGCCGACGCCGCAGCGGCAAGCGCACCAACCGACGATCTGCGGGTCAAGGCCGCTGCCGCCAGCCATGTTACACAGACCAGCGCCCAGCCCGGCCAGTAGAGCCCCGCCAGCACACCAAGGAACGTCGCAACGCCCTTGCCGCCGCGAAACCCAAGCCAGACCGGCAGGCAATGGCCCAGCACCGCGCCCACCCCGGCCGCCTGCGCCGCGAGATCTCCCCAGTTCAGGAACAGCAGAACCGCCACCAGACCCTTGGCGAAATCAAGAAGCAGTGTCAGCGCCGCCGCCGCCTTGTTGCCGGTGCGCAGAACATTGGTTGCTCCGATATTGCCTGAGCCGACTTTGCGCAGATCCCCCAGCCCGAAGAGCCGCGCCAGCACGATGCCGAACGGGATGGACCCGATCGCATAGCCCGCGGCGAACGCGCCGATCAGCCAGGGCAGGGCGCGTTCGATCCCCATGATGTCATGCAGCATCAGACCGGCCCGGCGATGTCGTGGACGCGCACCCCATCGACCCAGGTGCCGATCACCTTGCCCTGCATGGTGCGCCGGTCAAAGGGCGTGTTCTTGGAGCGCGAATGCAGCGTCTCGCGGTCGAGCACGAAAGGTGCATCCGGGTCGAACAGCACCAGATCCGCGGGCGCGCCGCGGGTCAGCCGCCCGCCAGGCAGGCCAAGGCGTTGGCTTGGCGCGAGCGAGGCGCGCTGAAACAGCGTCACCAGATCGAGATGCCCCTCATGAACCAGGGCCATGCAGGCGGGCAGAAAGGTCTCGAGCCCCACCGCACCGGTCGCCGCGGTCTCGAAGGGCAGGCGCTTGGTCTCCTCGTCCTGCGGCAGATGCGAGGAAACGATGATGTCGATCAATCCCTCGGCCACCGCATCGATCACCGCGAGGCGATCCGTCTCGGCGCGCAGCGGCGGGGTGAGTTTGAAGAACGTCCGGTAGTCCGCGATGTCGAACTCGTTCAGCGTGAGGTGATGGAACGAGACGCCCGCCGTGACCGGAAGGCCCGCGTCTTTGGCGCAGCGCAGGGGCGCAAGGGCGGCCCCGGTCGTGATCTGGTCGGCGTGGTAGCGCGCCCCCGTGCTCTCGACCAACGCCAGATCGCGCTCGAGCATCATCCGTTCAGCAATCGCGGGCGCTGCCGGCAGCGCAAGGCGCGAGGCCAACTCGCCGGATGTCGCGCAGGTGCCCCGGCTGAGGCTTGGCTCTTGCACATGATGCACGATCAACGCGCCGGTCCCGGTTGCATAGGTCATAGAGGCGCGCAGCAGCTTGGCATCCGCGACAGCATGGTCGGCGTCCGTCAGGGCCACCGCGCCCGCATCGAGCAGAAACGCCTGCTCGCTCATCTCAGTGCCCTTGAGGCCCCGGGTCAGCGCGCCCATGACGTGGACCTTGACCGTAGAAGCCTCCTTGGCGCGGCTGAGAGCGAACTGCACCAGCGCGGGATCATCCAGCACCGGGTCCGTGTCGGGTTGGGCCACAAAGGTCGTGACACCGCCCGCTGCCGCCGCCGCGCCCGCTGAGCGATAGCTTTCCCGGTGCCGCGCCCCGGGCTCTCCAACAAAGACCCGCATGTCGACAATCCCGGGCGCGAGCGGCTTGCCGCCGCAATCGATGATCCGCCCCTCGCCGGGCGCAAGCGAAGCCCCCTGCACAACGTCGTCAATCTCGCCGCCAACGATCCGCACCGCCCCCGGCCCGTCATATGCGGTTGCGGGATCAATCAGCCGCGCATTGATGAGGTGAAGGGGGGCGGTCACGAGATTTCCTCGGTCTTCGATAGCTGGTTAAATTCCCAGTCTTTATAGGTCGTGGCAGATCCTCGAACTTTCCATTCCGTCGGGCCTCTTGTCGATCGCCCATTCACCACTGCGCCTGCTGCGCTTGTGCTAGAAAACGCATAGTTCGAAGCGAAGACCCGTTTGTCTCCGTCTGCTTTGAGAACCCCTGCATTCACCAACTCTTGGAAGAGTTTAAAGTAGTGTACTTTGTCTTGCTTGCTTCCCTGCCATTCGCGGCGCGCTTGGGACCCCTGCTGGACGACAAACTCTCCATCCTCCAAAACAGCCGTTGCGGTGATCCCGTGCTTTCGATTGATCAGCTCAAATGTTGTGGTGGTTCGCGATGGGGCTGTCGCATCCAGCTTCCTTTGAACTCGGCGTTTGTTGAGGAACATATCTATCCGGACGGCTGGAAGAACCATCAATAACGTTTCTAGAAACGCTTCCATGTTGGCGATATGGGCTTCCGACAGACTTGGTCTCGCCGGCGTTTTTGCGTTTTCAAGCGGCACGCTGCCCACTTCCAAAGCGACCTCGACGAGCCGCGCTTCCAGGTATTTCACATGCGCCTTGTGCAGGCTGTCTCCGGCAGTGCTGATGAGGGCGGCTGATGTCCACCAGTCCTTGGCAAGCGCGTGTTCCTTCAGCCGTCTGCCTACTTCTTCGGCTTCGCCAACATAGCATAACGGCTCTCCATCACGCTCACCTAGTAACAAGTAAACACCAGTGCGACCGGCTTCAGGTCTGCTCAACGCCTTGGCGATCTGGGTACGCGGCGTCATTAGGACATGTCCAGTCCAGTTGAAAACCTCCGCTGTCAGCATGCCGTCCG
>CAYYZH010000271.1:0-5021 GCA_964475765.1 uncultured Limibaculum sp. | reverse complement strand
ATTCGCTGGACACGAACGACTCGCGTTTTGGGCGCGCCGAGGGCGCCTACCAGATCGGTGAGGAGTTCGTGCAGTACATCAAGGACAGCTTCGACCAGCTCTACGCGGAGGGTGCCACGGCCCCGCGAATGATGACCGTCGGCCTCCATGCACGCCTGCTGGGCCGTCCCGGTCGTATTGGCGCGCTGCATCGGATCCTGGACTACGTACGCTCGCATCCTGATGTCTGGATCGCCCGGCGTGACGACATCGCCCGGTATTGGGCTGATTTGATGCCGTGCCGGGTCTGACCCGATGCATCCAGCATCCACCGGATCGTCTTGCCTGCCGGATTGACAGTAGTGGCCTGTGTGCGGAACGGTCCCATGACTGCGGGAGGATCAGATTGTGGAGAAAACGTTTTCAGGCGACGTCGCCCTTGTCACCGGCGCGGCCTCGGGTATCGGTCGTGCCATAGCACTCGCGCTCGGCAGTGCGGGCGCACAGGTGATTGCCGCCGATATCGCGGACGTTGGAGATGTGGTCGCGACCATCGAGACCGCGGGGTCGACAGCCAAGGCAGCCCCCTGCGATCTCGCGGGCCGGGACGGCTGGAAAGACTTGCTTACCACCGCCCGGTCGGCCTTCGGTCCTCCGACAATCTTTGTCCACAGCGCATCGCCGCGCCGTCTGGAGACCCAGACCATCCTGCAGGTCTCCGAGGACGAGTGGGACGCGATGGTCAACACCAACTTGCGCAGTGGCTTCTTTCTTGCCCGTGAGCTGGCTGCAGACATGCGCGCGGCCAGTATCCAAGGCCGCATCCTCTTTGTGACCTCGCTTCATGCCGAGACGCCGCGCAACCTGCCCCATTACAGCGCGTCGAAAGCCGGCCAGGTCATGGTCGTCAAGGAGCTTGCCAAGGCGCTGGGGCCAGACGGAATCCGTGTCAATGGCGTCGCACCAGGCGCTATTCCGGGCGGTGGGTTTCAGGGGGATTTCACCACGCTTGGCGGGCGTATCGCCATGCGCCGCCCCGGTAGTCCCGAGGAGGTCGCGGCCGGGGCCCTTGCGCTCCTCTCCGAACGCTCCGGCGCCTATATCACCGGCGCGATCCTGCCCGTCGATGGCGGTCTCGATCTTCACAACTGGATCGATCCGCCTGCCGAGATCTGACATCACCCTATGACGCGACTTCTGAAAGACAGACCATGAAACAAAGAACACTCGGCCAGACCGGCCCGACCGTCAGCGTGCTCGGTTATGGCGCGATGTCGTTTACCAATTTCTACGGGCCCGCAACCGATGAGGGTTCGATGACGGTGCTCGACGCCTGTGTCGAGTTCGGTATCACCCACATCGACACGTCGAATGTCTACGGCATGGGCCGCTCGGAAACCGTGATCGGCGAGTGGCTGAAGCGCCGGGGCGGCACGCCGCCCTTTGCCATCGCCACCAAGGGCGGGATCACCCGTCAGGAAGGTCGGCGGTTCAACAACGATGCGGACCATCTGGCCGAGGCGCTGGACGCGAGTCTGACGCGCCTGGGCATCGAGGCGATTGATCTTTACTACATCCACCGCCGCGACCCTGCCCATGAGATCGAGGCTGTGACCGAGACACTGGCGGGCTTCGTCAAGGCCGGCAAGGTCAAGCAGATCGGCTTCTCCGAGATTGCACCGTCCTCGCTCCGCCGCGCCCATGCGGTGCATCCCATCGCCGCCGTGCAATCGGAATACTCGCTCTCGACCCGCTCGCCGGAGATGGGGCTGGTTCAGACCTGCGATCAGATTGGCGCGTCGTTGGTGGCGTTCTCCCCGGTGGGCCGGGCTCTTCTAACCGACCGTCCGCACAGTGCCGAGGCGGCGGCGGAGATGGACTTTCTGAAGGGCAATCCGAGGTTCCAGGAGCCGAACCTCAGCGCCAACCTTGCCGTCAACGCGCAATGGCGGGCGCTGGCCGCCGACATGGGCGTGCCTGCGGCATCGCTCGCCATCGCCTGGCTGACCCATCAGGGTAACCACATCCTGCCGATCCCGGGCACGCGTTCAGTGGAACACCTGAAAGAACTGGCCCAGGGTGCTGCGATGGATCTGAGCGCAGAGGATCTCGCACGGATCGACACCGTCCTGCCCATCGGCTGGGCCCATGGCGACCGGTATTCGGTTGGCCAATGGGTCGGACCCGAGAAATACTGCTGAGCACGGGAGGGTGTGGTCTTCCGTACCGTATCAGAACCTTGGGCGCAGGGAAGCCGATGTGATGCCAGCCAGTCACGGGAAGGAGCACGATCGATGACCACTGACCATCCACATTCCGAATGGTCCGGGGCGATGTTCGACATCTTGCGCGACGCTGGCGTGACGCTGTTCACGCATGTGCCTGATGCCGGGAACGACCGCCTTGTCGCCCTAGCCGAGGCCAACAACGAGACAAGAGCTTTGCTGTTGACCAGCGAAGAAGAAGGCATCGCCATCTGCGCCGGGGCTGATCTCGTCGGTCAACGCGGCATTCTTTGCATGCAGTCCAGCGGTCTTGGTAATTGTACAAACCACCTTTCTCTCGCCAAAGGCGGACGCTTTCCGCTTCTGATGATGATCTCGATGCGTGGAGACTATGGCGAGCAGAACCCCTGGCAGTACCCGATGGGCGAAGCGGCGGAGACGATCCTGCGGGCTATGGGTGTCCTCATCTTCCGGGTAGAAAGCCGGGACGAATTGGAGGATGCCACACGGGCGGCGCTGAACGCATCGGGTCCGGGCGGGCAGGCCGCCGCAATCGTGTTGAGCCAGAAGTTCCTCGGCGCAAAGGCGTTTTGATCATGGCAAATTTTCCTAATGGTGAGATCGACCGTCGCGAACTGCTGCCACAGCTCTTTCCCAGCATTGAGAGTTGGCTCTTTGTCAGCGGTCTTGCCGGGGCCTCGAAAGACACGGCAGCTCTGACCGGCGATGGCCCCAATCTCTACTCCATGGCTGGGACAATGGGTGCCGCCGTACCCATGGGCCTTGGCATGGCGCTCTCGGCGCCGGAGAGCAATGTTGCCGTGATAACTGGGGATGGTGAGTTATTGATGGGGGTGGGTGCCCTGATCACAGTGGCCTCCGCCGCGCCTCAGAATCTGACCATCGTCTGCATCGACAATTCGATGCATGGGGAAACTGGGGGACAACCTGGGCATACATCTGCCACGGCTGACCTTGCGAAGATCGCGGAAGGCAGCGGGATCGCATCGGTCCTGACGATTTCACGCCCCAACGAGATCTCCC
Source organism: uncultured Limibaculum sp. (assembly GCA_964475765.1). GTDB lineage: Bacteria > Pseudomonadota > Alphaproteobacteria > Rhodobacterales > Rhodobacteraceae > Thermohalobaculum. The sequence goes on along the minus strand of CAYYZH010000271.1, from coordinate 1,773 downwards.
GGGCTGTGGAGTTCCTGGGTACAGCGCCCGGGCCAAGGTTTTTGATTGCGCGTGTGCTGCCGACCCCACCATCGGCCTTTAAGCGCAATATGGACATGGCCGCATGCCGGGTCCGGTTTCGCGAGAATTTTTTGTCGTGATTGTATCGGGAGATTGCCATGCCGCTTGTTCAGACCGGTGACGTACAGATCCATTACTCAGAAGCCGGCTCGGGTTCGCCTTTGCTGGTCATTCCCGGGGGCGGTCTGAACGCGACCATTGCCGGGCTCGCGGAGCATGCCTTCAATCCACTGGATGTTTTCAGCGATACCCACCGCGTCATTGCACTCGATCTGCGCAACGCAAATGGTGGCCAGTCCATCGGTCCGCTGGACGTTGCGAGGACTTGGGACGCCTTCACCGATGACCAACTTGCCTTGATGGATCATCTCGGCATCGACAACTTCGCGGTGCTCGGCTTTTGCATTGGTGGGCCGATGATCTGGAACCTGCTCAACCGCGCCCCGGACCGGGTGCAGGCCGCCGTGCTGGTCCACCCCAGTGGCTACAGCTCGGCATTTCCGGACATTTACTATCAGAACAACATCACGGGTTGGGCGCCCCAACTTTGCGCCACGCGTCCCGAAATCACGATGGAGATGGCCGAAGAGTTCCTGACCAACATGTATCGGCACCGGGCGGATTTCGTGCTGACGGTTGATCGGGACTTTGTCCGGGACTGTCAGACACCAGTCCTGATCCTGCCAGATGACATCCCCGCACATCCCTATGCCACAGCGATGGAGACGGCGTTGCTGGCACCCAATGCTCAGGTCAGTCTCTATCCCTGGAAAGAGAACGCACGCAAGATCGAGCTGGCGTGCGCCCATATCCGAACGTTTCTGGCCACCCTATTCACGTAGTCTTAGCAGGGATCAGCGTTGGAACGGGCCGCGGCCATACCACCGAGAGGACATTGCTGCACCAAAGCTCATCTCCGCATCAGTCCAGCGGCCGGAACATCGCGTGATGATGCCGCGTAACTCTTGATTGCACCCCTCTTTCGTTGAATGCTCATCCACAGAGCGGTGCCGCGTTTCTTGTGAGTGCCTGCTTTTAGCCTCGCCGCGCTGGTGAAATGAACAGATCGAATTGGTAGAACAAGAATTGGCGAAGCCTCTATGATCAGCATTATTCGCGGCTACGTCAGAGTCGTTGACGTGCTGAACTATCGGATTGGCCGAGCGGCCATGTGGGGTCTGTTCGCCATGATGGCGATCTTGCTCTGGTCTTCGGTGTCGAAGACGTTTTTCAATCCCTCGCTCTGGACACTGGAGATGGCCCAGTTCGCGATGGTCACCTACTACATCCTCGGTGGGCCCTACTCGATCCAGATGGGCTCGAACGTTCGGATGGACTTGTTCTATGGCGACTGGAGTCCCCGGCGGAAGGCCGCCATCGACGCCTGCACCGTCATGTTCCTAATCTTCTTCCTCGGGGTGCTACTTTATGGCGGGCTCGGGTCGACGGCCTATTCACTTGGTTATTGGGGGACTGACCCGGTTGTATACTTCTCTGGCCTCCTTACAGGGGCGGAAGAGATTGGACGGCTCGAACGCTCCTCAACCGCGTGGCGTCCTTACATCTGGCCGATCAAGGCAATCATGTGCCTTGGCTTCTTCCTGATGCTGCTGCAGGCGGTAGCAGAGCTGTTCAAGGACATCGCGACCCTGCGAGGGATTGATCTAAAGGGCGCCGCGACGTGACCGAAGAGTACATCGCCCTTTTCATGTT
>CAYYZH010000270.1:4769-5121 GCA_964475765.1 uncultured Limibaculum sp. | reverse complement strand
TGGGCTGGATGGTGCTGATCGCCGCCGAGATGCTGGCGCAGAATCCCGGTCTCGGGAAGTTCGTCTGGGACGAGTTCCAGAACGGCTCCTCGCAGTCGCTCGCCAAGATCATGGTGGCGGTGTTCACCATCGGGATCATCGGCTTCATGCTGGATCGGATGATGTACGCGATCCAGTCGATGTTCACCTTCACGAACAATCGGTGAGCGCGATGAGTGTTCTTGAACTGAAAGGCTGTTCCAAGGGCTACGGCGTTGGGACAGCGCGCGAGGAGGTGCTTCAGGGCATCGACCTAACCATCGAGGAGGGCGAGTTCGTCGCCATCGTCGGATACTCCGGCTCCGGGAAGTCC
>CAYYZH010000270.1:0-4759 GCA_964475765.1 uncultured Limibaculum sp. | reverse complement strand
TGAGACACCGGACACTGGCAATGCGCTCTTCAAGGGGGTCGAGATCGACGGGCCGGGGCCGGAGCGCGGCCTCATCTTCCAATCCTACTCGCTGATGCCCTGGCTCTCGGTCGAGGGCAATGTCGCGCTGGCCGTCGATGCGGTGCATGGCAGCAAGCCGAAGTCCGAACGCGCCGCGATGGTCGACCATTATGTGAAGATGGTGGGGCTCGGCCATGCGACGACCCGCAAGCCTGCGGAACTGAGTGGGGGCATGCGCCAGCGCGTGGCGGTGGCCCGCGCCTTAGCCATGGACCCGGAAATCCTGCTGATGGACGAGCCGCTCAGTGCGTTGGATGCGCTCACCCGCGCCAACCTGCAGGACGAGATCGTCCGGATCTGGGAGGCTGATCGCAAGACGGTCGTCCTGATCACCAATGACGTGGACGAGGCGCTGCTGGTCGCCGACCGGATCATCGCACTAAACCCGGACGGCACGCTCGGCGATCAATTCGAGGTCAGTATTGGCCGCCCGCGCGACCGTACCGCGATGAACCATGATGCGATGTTCAAGCAGTTGCGCGCCAAGGTCACGCAATACCTGATGGATGTCGGCATCGCCGCCAAGATCGAGGGCACGCGCACACTGCCCGATGTAACGCCGATCCACGGGCAGCCGAAAGCCTATGCCGAAGCGGCCAAAACGCAGATGGACGAGCGGTATCTTCAGTTCAGCCAGCTCGACAAGGTCTACCCGACGCCGAAGGGCCCGCTGACCGTGGTCGAGAACTTCGAGATGAACCTGAACAAGGGCGAGTTCATCAGCCTGATCGGGCACTCCGGCTGTGGCAAGTCGACCGTGCTGACGATGACGGCGGGGCTGAACGAGATCTCCAAGGGCGCGATTGTTCTCGACGGCAAGCACGTCGTCGATGCAGATCCCGAGCGGGCGGTTGTCTTTCAGGCACCATCCCTTTTCCCGTGGCTGACGGCCAAGCAGAACGTCGCCATTGGTGCGGACCGTGTCTATCCCAATGCCGCGCAGGCCGAGCGTCAGGATGTGGTCGAGTACTACCTCGAACGGGTCGGTCTGGCCGATGCAATGGACAAGCCGGCCTCGGAGCTTTCCAACGGCATGAAGCAGCGCGTCGGGATCGCCCGCGCGTTTGCGCTCTCGCCCAAACTCCTGCTCCTCGATGAGCCGTTCGGCATGCTCGACAGCCTCACCCGTTGGGAGCTGCAAGAGGTTCTGATGGAGGTCTGGTCGCGGACGAAGGTCACGGCGATCTGCGTCACGCACGATGTCGACGAGGCGATTTTGCTGGCTGACCGGGTCGTGATGATGACCAACGGGCCGCATGCGACCATCGGCAAGATCATGGATGTTGGCCTGCCGCGTCCTCGGACCCGCCGTGCGCTGCTGGAGCATCCGGATTACTACAACTATCGGCAGGAGCTGCTCGATTTCCTCGAGGAATACGAGCACGGCGCGCACAAGAAGGAGGCCGCTTGATGCCCCTCTTTCCCTTCCTTCATCTGGCCGGAAATACCTCGGGGTCTGGGGCAGCGCCCCAGCAGGGCCCGCAGGGCCAAACCGGAGGCACCCATGAGTGAGAACAGCCCCCAGAAACTTGTCGTCATCGGCGCGGGCATGGCCTCGGGCAGGGCGCTGGAGCACCTGTTCGAGGACAATCCCGGCGCCTATGACGTCACCCTTTTCGGGTCCGAGCCGCGCGGGAACTATAACCGCATCATGCTGTCTCCCGTGCTGTCGGGCGAGAAGACCTATGACGAGATCGTCACCCACGGTGCGGATTGGTACCGCGAGAACGGCGTGACCTGCCGGTTTGGCACAACGGTCACGGCGATCGATCGCAAGCGCAAGGTCGTGGTCTCGGCAGGTGATGAGACGCCCTATGACAAGCTGCTGATTGCGACGGGGTCCGCGCCGTTCATCATTCCGGTACCGGGCAAGGATTTGGCCGGTGTGATGGCCTATCGCGATCTCGATGACGTCAACCGCATGCTTGACGTCGCCGCCGAGCCCGGCCGGAAGGCTGTGGTGATCGGTGGTGGGCTCCTGGGTCTCGAGGCTGCCGCCGGTCTGCTCGAGCAAGGCATGGACGTGACCGTCATTCACCTGATGGGCCACCTGATGGAGCGCCAGCTCGATCCCGCCGCAGGGTTCCTTCTGAAGCAGGAACTCGAAGGGCGCGGGATCAAGGTCGAGCTGAATGCCGCCACCAAGGCGATCCTTGGTGAGGACAAGGTCGATGCGGTCCTGATGGAGGACGGCCGGGTCTTCGACGCCGACATTGTCGTCATGGCCGTCGGTATCCGGCCAGAGACGCGGCTCGCCACCGATGCCGGTCTTGCGGTCGGGCGCGGCATCCATATCGACGATCAGATGGTGACCTCCGATCCCGATATTCTCGCGGTTGGGGAGTGCGTTGAGCACAACAACACCGTCTATGGTCTTGTCGCGCCGCTCTATGAGATGGCCAAGGTGGTCGCGAAAACGCTGTCCGGAGAGGAGGCCGCGTATACCGGTTCGCTCACGTCGACCAAGCTGAAGGTGACCGGGGTCGACCTCTTCTCTGCCGGCGACTTTGCCGACACCGAGGATCGCGAGGAGATCGTCCTGCGCGATGCTGCCCGCGGGGTCTACAAGCGCCTTGTCATTCAGGAGAACAAGATCGTCGGCGCCGTCATGTATGGCGATACGCAGGACGGGTCCTGGTTCTTTGGACAGCTCAAGGACGGGACCGATATTGCCGAGATGCGCGAGACGCTCATCTTTGGACCCGCCTTCGCCGGGGGCACCCCCCTGGACCCTATGGCGGCCGTTGCAGCCTTGCCGGATGAGGCAGAGATCTGCGGTTGTAACGGCATCTGCAAGGGTCAGATCACTACGGCAATTTCATCAGGCGCGTCCACTCTGGATCTGGTGCGCCAGAAAACCAAGGCATCGTCGTCCTGTGGGACGTGCACAGGGTTGGTCGAGCAACTGCTCGCCGTCACGTTGGGCGACGAATACGCCGCGCCCGCCGCGCAGCCGATGTGCAAGTGCACGGACCTGACGCATGAAGACGTGCGCCGCCTGATCAAGTCGCAAGAATTGAAGTCCATGCCTGCGGTCTGGCAGGCCGGGCATTGGAAAACCTCGTGCGGGTGTGCCGTGTGCCGCCCGGCACTGAACTACTACCTGCTTTCGGATTGGCCGGACGAGTATCAGGATGATCCGCAAAGCCGGTTCGTGAACGAGCGCAACCACGCGAACATCCAAAAAGACGGCACGTTCAGCGTCGTGCCGCGCATGTGGGGCGGGATCACCAACCCGACCGAGTTGCGCGCCATTGCGGACGCGGCGGACAAGTTCAACGTGCCGACGGTGAAGGTCACGGGCGGGCAACGCATCGACCTTCTGGGCGTGCGTAAGGAAGACCTGCCGGCCATGTGGGCAGATCTGAATGCGGCCGGACTGGTGTCCGGCCACGCCTATGCCAAGGGTCTCCGGACCGTGAAGACCTGCGTCGGGACTGACCACTGCCGGTTCGGCACGCAAGACTCTACCGGTCTCGGCATCAAAATCGAAAAGGCGATGTGGGGCAGTTGGACCCCGCACAAGGTTAAGATGGCGGTCTCCGGCTGTCCACGCAACTGCGCCGAGGCGACGTGCAAGGATGTCGGCGTGATATGCGTCGACAGTGGCTATGAGGTGTCCGTCGCGGGTGCTGCGGGCATGGACGTCAAGGAGACGGAGATGCTGGGCAAGGCGGAGACCGAGGAGGAGTGCCTCGATCTCATCATGGCCTTCGTCCAGATCTACCGCGAGAACGCCAAATACCTCGATCGGCCCTATAAATGGGTCGCGAAGGTTGGCCTCGACTGGGTCAAGGAGCGGGTGGTCGAGGATCTCGACAATCGCAAGGCGCTGGTCGAGCGCTTCCTGCACAGCCAATCGATCTACCAGAGCGATCCATGGGCTGCGCGTGCCGATGACAAGACGACGCAAAAATGGTCGCCGATGGCCGATCTGACGCTGGAGGCCGCGGAATGAACGCCCAAGGCCAGATCGCACCCGAGACCACGTGGATCGACATCGGGATGCTCGACGACATTCCGGTGCGCGGCGCACGTGTGATCCGCACCCGCGCGGGCTGTGTTGCGCTGTTTCGCACGGGCGCGGACGAGGTCTTCGCCATTGACGACACTTGCCCGCACAAACAGGGGCCTCTGTCCGAAGGCATCGTCCATGACCGCGCGGTGACCTGCCCGCTGCACAACTGGGTGATCTCGCTCGAGACCGGGATGGTTCGCGGCCCGGACGAAGGCCAAGTCCGCACCTACGGTGTGAAGGTCGAGGCCGGGCGCATCCTGATCGACCCTGCCACCATGACCGGGCCGGACGCGTGACGACGACCTGCACGACCTGCCCCTATTGCGGGGTCGGGTGTGGGGTGCTGGCGACCCCCGGCGCGGACAGCGTGACCATCAAGGGCGACCCGGATCATCCAGCCAATCTGGGGCGGCTTTGCTCCAAGGGCTCGGCACTTGGTGAGACGATCGATCTGGAAGGACGTCTGCTCGCGCCACAGGTTGATGGGCATGTGGCGGAGTGGGACGAAGCGATTGCCCTGACCGCCTCAAAGTTCCGCGAGGCCATTGACGAACATGGGCCGGACAGCGTGGCGTTTTATGTCTCCGGTCAGCTGCTGACCGAGGACTACTACGTCGCCGACAAGCTGATGAAGGGGTTCATTGGCTCGGCCAACATCGA
>CAYYZH010000269.1:0-5126 GCA_964475765.1 uncultured Limibaculum sp. | reverse complement strand
TTTGAGACGCTGGTTGAGGCAGGCTACGCGCCCGAAATGGCTTATTTCGAGTGTCTGCACGAAGTGAAGCTGATCGTCGATCTGATCTACGAAGGCGGCATCGCCAACATGAACTACTCGATCTCGAACACCGCCGAGTTCGGCGAGTACCATTCCGGCCCGCAGATCCTGCCCTATGACGAGACCAAGGCGCGGATGAAAGCGGTGCTGAAGGACATTCAGGACGGCCGCTTCGTGAGCGAGTGGATGCGCGAGTTCAAGGCCGGCCTGCCGATGTTCAAGGCGATCCGGCGCAACAACGACGCGCACCAGATCGAGGAAGTCGGTGAAAAGCTGCGCGCCATGATGCCGTGGATCGCCGAGAACCGGATGGTCGACAAGGCCAAAAACTGATCCCGTCAGGGGAGCGGCTTCGGCAAAATCAGATCACGCGGCGCTTGGGGGCGGGGTTACTCCCCGCCCGACACCAGAGCGCCTGCGGCCGATCGGAAATCACCCGAAGACCCGCCCTACGCGGCTACGACCCGCGCCGCCAAAGTCGTCTGACGATCAGGAACCCGCGGTAAGCGATTTCCGCGCACCCTCGAAATGGCGGGCGATCCAGAGCGATCGCCAGAGGGCGCAGCCACCCGATGTTGCGCCACAGCGCCAAAAAGGCCGCGGCCCCGCTCGCCAATGTGTCATCGGCCCGGCGCACGTGAAACCTGGCCAGTGCATCCTCCCGCCCAAGATCCGATGCGGGATCCTCCGGAGAGGCGGCGACATCGCGCCAGGTGATACCGGCGCCTTCAGCTGCCTTCTGCAGGACGGCCACCTCGGCCCGGCAGACCGGACAGACCCCGTCATAGAACACCTCGACGGCGCGGCTTTGGTCTTTGCTGAGAACTGCATGCTTCATGTCGGGGGGAGATGTTGCGCCGGGCGCACTTGGCAAGGCCCGCCAGTATCGAAAGACGGACCCCCGATCACAGCAACCGCTGCGCTTTGAACGACAGGTCCTTCTCCTTGCCGATGATCACATGATCATGCAGCGCGATGCCCACCGCTTTGCAGGCGTGATCAATCTGGCGCGTCATGTCGATATCCGACTTCGACGGCGTCGGATCGCCGGACGGATGGTTGTGCACCAGAATGATGGCCGACGCGTTCACCTCCAGCGCGCGCTTGACCACCTCGCGGGGATAGACCGGCACATGATCAACGGTGCCTTCGGCCTGCGCCTCATCCCCGATCAGAACGTTCTTGCGATCGAGAAACAGCACGCGAAACACCTCGGTCTGGCGATGCGCCATGACGGTCTTGCAGTACTCCATAAGTTGCGTCCAGGACGAGATCACCGAGCGCTCGATCACCTTGGCCCGCGCCATGCGCCCGGCCACGGCCTCCAAAAGGCGGAGCTGATAGTAGACCTTGGGCGACGTCCCCTCGACTTCCAGCAAACGCGCGCGCGGGGCCGCAATTACACCGTTCAGATCACCGAATGTGGCCAGCAGCGTCTTGGCCAGCGGTTTGACGTCGATGCGGCCAATGGCGTTGAAGAGGATCATCTCCAGCAACTCGTACTCCGGCATGGCCGCGCCGCCATCCTGCAGAAACCTTGTGCGCAGGCGCTCTCGATGTCCCCAATAATGCGGGCGCTTCTGACCGTGCGATCCAGTCGACGGCGCCCCCCTGCTGCTCCCAGGTCGGTGCCCGCCCTGCGGCGCATCTCGCAACAGATGCTCACGTACCTCGGGTGGGGGGATGCGCTGTTCAAGCTCTGCGAGCCCGCGCAGCGCCGCCTCTGAGAACCCTGGGGGACGAGAAGAGCCGGTATCTGCCATCCCGTTCTGCTCGCAGGACAGGCTTAACAGGGCGTAAAGCTACCCGCCCGATCCACTCTGGCTGCGTTCATGACGCACCGCTTTGGCTCACCCCTCAGCGGAAGGCGTGCAGATCGCCGCTGTCGCTGAGGACATAGACCGTACCACCCGCCACAACGGGCCCGGTGACCGAGCCACCCGACAGCGGCACTGCCCCCAATTCAGCTCCGGTTGCCGGGTCGAAACTCAGAAGGCTGCCCAGACTGTCGGTCACCAGAACCTTGCCCCCGGCAACGACCGGGCCGGAATAGGCGATCGGGTCCTCGCGGTCCTCCGGGTCCTCATAGGCCGGCAGCGGGGTACTCCAGATCGTCTGGCCCGATTGCAGGCTGAGGCGGGTCAGGGTGGAATCGTCCGTCGTCAGGAACACGGAAGGCCCAGCCGCCCAAAGCGGACCGGTCGAACCGATCGAGCGGGTCCAGCCGCGCTGCCCGGTCTGACCATCGATGGCTACGATCCGCCCGGACTGGTTGGCGGCGACGACCGCGCGACCTGCAATGACCGGATCGCCGGTCACGTCCGAAATCGATGAGCGCGCCAGACCGCGTCGGGCACCGCCCAGAACCGCGCTCCAGATCCGGCGCCCCTGAGAAAGCTGCGCGCCAATGACCTCGCCCGAGGTGTAGGGCAGCACCACCAGATCGCCCTGGATCGCCGGGCTTGCCCCGCCGAGCAGGCCTGCATCCCCGGAGATCCCGGCCAGTCGCCAGCGGATCGCACCGGTGCGCGCGTCCACGGCGAGCGCCCGGTTGTCCCGTGTCACCGCGACAACGGTTCCGTTGGCCACCGCAGGGGCCGCGCGGAACGGCGCGCCGATCTTCTGGCGCCAGACGATCTCGCCGCTGCCCGACGCGAGGCTGAGGATCTCGCCAAATCCGGTCGTCGCAAAGATCTGGCCGCCCTCTGCCGCCAGACCACCGCCAAATCCTTCGTCGCCGTCCTCGCCTTCGGGTGCAAGATCTGCGGTCCAGACCGCAGCCCCGCCGGAGGCCTCATAGGCGCGAACCCGCGCCGAGGCGTCCATGACATAGACCCTTCCCCCAACGACAATCGGGGCCGAGGTGATGGCGCTGTCATCACTGGTGCCGGAGCCGGCGTCGATCCGCCAGGCCAGACCAAGACTGGATGGAGCCGCGAGATGGCCGCTTGCGTGGCTGGCTCTCCCGTTGGTCTGGGTCCAGTCCGCGTTCTGGACCTGTGCCGGGATCGGGGTTGCCGGGGCAAATGTTCCCGTCTCCCCTTCGGCCTTTTGCTGATCGCGCAGCCGGATCCGCTCGCCGCTCAGGCGTTCCTCATCGTCAAAAACGGAACAGGCCGAAAGCACCCCGACAAGGGCAAGCCCCAGTATGCCGTTGCGCCAAATCATACCGATGGTCATGCAAGCTCTCCAGATATCCGTGCAGCCCCTCTGCGGTCTTCGCCATAAGCGGGCCATTGCCACGCCATCAGGCCACCGACGCCCGCGCGCCGGATGTTACTCAGCACTCCCCCCCGAAATCGCCAGCATCTCACGGGCGCGCAATGTGAGGCCATCGGTCACACCGGGATCGTCGAGGATCGCGCGGAGATCATCATGCGCAGCGCCTGTCTCGCCACGTTTCAGGTTCAGGATCGCCCGCAGCTCTATCGCAAGCAACCGATAGGGCGCACCCTCCGATGTCAAAGGTCCAAGCTCCGCGAGCAACGCACCGGCCTCACCTTCGGCCGCTTCCGCCCGGATCGCCTGCAACAGCGCGAGATCGCCATATTCCGGTGTGATCCCGGCCCGGCCCGCAATGGCGCGGTACCGTTCGCTTGCCGCCGCCCCCTGCCCGTCAGCGGCCAGCGCCGCCGCCGCCGCCATTTCGGCAATTAGTTGCGCCGGGCCATCCACCTGATCGGGCAGCGCCAACTGCTGGTCGAGAGCATCCGGCGCCGCAGCGATAAACGCACCGCCCCTCGCTTCGGCCTCGGCCTGCTGCTGCGAGATCATCCAAGACCAGAGCGCCGCCGCCCCAACGATCAGCGCAATGCCCGCAATGCCAAACGGCCCCCACTTTTTCCATAGGGCGAACATGCGGTCCTGGCGGACCTCCTCGGTCACCTCCTGGATAAAGCTGTCACTCTCGCTCAAACCCGGCCTCCATCCCGTGTTGTCGGTCGCGCAACCTATCGCCCACGTGCACGGGTGAAAAGCGAATTGTCATCGCGGACGCTGTTGACCCGCCCGCGCGGCCTTGGGATGGTCGGGTCAGGAACCACGGAGGCCCCCATGCCCGGACCACTCGACGGCGTACGCGTCATTGACCTGACCACCATGATCTCCGGCCCGCTCGGCGCGATGATCCTCGGCGATCAGGGCGCCGACGTGATCAAGGTCGAGAGCCCCGCGGGCGACAACACCCGCAACGCCGCGACCCAGCGGGGTGGCATGTCGGCAAGCTTCCTGAACAACAACCGCAACAAACGCTCCGTCGTGCTCGACCTCAAACAGGACGGCGCCCGTGACACACTGATGGAGCTGATCAAGACGGCTGATGTGGTCATGCAGAACTTCCGCCCCGGCGTGGTCGAACGGCTCGGGATCGACTACGAGGCGGCGCGCGCGATCAATCCCGGCATCATCTACGCCTCGATCACCGGCTTCGGCGAGACCGGGCCTTACGCCCACAAACCTGTCTTCGACCCGCTGATCCAGTCGCTTTCGGGCCTCACCACCGTGCAGGCCGGATCGGACAAGGACCGCCCCCGCCTCGTGCGCACCATCCTGCCGGACAAACTCACCGGCTTCACCGTCGCGCAGGCGATCACCGCCGCCCTCTTTGCCCGCACGCGCCCCGGGCCAAATCAAGGGGAAGGCCAGCACATCCGCCTCTCCATGCTCGACACCGTGATCCACTTCCTCTGGTCGTCCGATATGGGCGGGCACACCTTCGTCGGCGATGAGTTCGAGGCCGAAACCGCACAAAGCTTCATCGACCTGATCTACGAGACGGCGGATGGCTATATCTCGGTCGCCGCCTTCCGCCGGGTCGATTGGGAGAAACTGGCCGATGCCTGTGAACGCCCGGAATGGAGGACTGACCCCCGGTTTCTCACCTCCGCTGGGCTCGAGGACAACAAGCCCGCGCGTCTAGACCTCACGCAGGAGGCCATGCGCGAGCGCACCACCCAGGACTGGATCGCGCGTCTGGAAGAATTCGACGGCCCCTGCGCGCCCGTCCTCACCCGAGCCGAGATGATCAACCACCCACAGGTGCAGGCCAACGCGCTCATCATCGAGAC
>CAYYZH010000268.1:0-5126 GCA_964475765.1 uncultured Limibaculum sp. | reverse complement strand
CCGTGCTCGATCACTCGCATCTCTGCCATCGTCTCTCTCCTTGTCCTTTGCCGCGTGGTCTATGCGAGCGCGTGGCCTGCGGCAATCGCCGTTGCGTCATTTCCGCCGCGTCCGGGTCTTTGGGGTTGAATTGCCGCGAAGCGACACTTTCTCACTTCAGAACCAAGGGGCGAGGGGACAATGGCGGATATCTTTGCACTGGCAGGGGAGAACCTGATCTCTCCGATGGTGCTGTTTTTCGCACTGGGCTTTGCTGCGGCACTGGCCCGGTCGGACCTGTCGTTTCCGGAAGCTGCGGCCAAGACGCTGTCGCTTTATCTGCTGTTCGCCATTGGCTTCAAGGGCGGGGCAGGCGTTGCTGAGCATGGGCTCGACCTTGGTCTTGCGATGACGTTGCTGGCGGGTGCCGTTCTGTCGGCGCTGATCCCGTTGATCGCCTTTGCGGGGCTCCGGGTGATCTCGCGCCTCAGTCTGGTGGATGCAGCAGCGGTAGCGGCGCATTATGGCTCGATCTCGATCGTGACTTTCGTGGCCGCGACCTCCGCTCTGACAAGCCTCGGCATGGATTATGAGGGCTACATGGTCGCCGTTGCCGCGATCATGGAGACGCCTGCCATTCTGGTGGCGCTCTGGCTCGCGCGGTCGGCGATTGCGGAGCGGCCGAAGACCGAAGCGGGGGACAGCCTGCTGCGCGAGATCGCGCTGAACGGCTCCATCGTGATGCTGGTGGGTGCGTTTGCCATCGGCTGGATCACTGGGCCTGCCGGGTTGGCGGACATCTCCGGCCTGATCACCGATCCGTTCAAAGGGGTGCTCTGCCTTTTTCTTCTGGATATGGGTCTGGTGGCCGGACGGGGCATGCGCACGGGTGCGCGGCACCTGCAACTGCCGGTGATCGTCTTCGGGCTGGTGATGCCACTGGTTGGCGGCACGCTGGGCGGTCTGACCGGAGCGCTGATCGGGCTGAGCCCCGGAGGGATCGCGCTCCTTGCCACCTTGTCGGCCTCGGCGTCGTATATCGCGGTGCCAGCGGCGATGCGTGTGGCCTTGCCTGAAGCCAATCCGTCGATTTACCTGACGCTGTCGCTGGGCGTGACCTTCCCATTCAACCTGGTGATCGGGATCCCGCTCTATATCGCGCTGGCCAATGCGCTGACCGGAGGCTGAGCCATGCAGACCTTCCCCAAGAAACGGGTCGAGATCATCGTCGAAGCGCCGGTTCTGAACCGGGTGCTGCGCTTTCTGCAGGATCACGAGGTGTCGGGCTATACGGTGATGCCTGCGCTGGCAGGGAGCGGCGATTCCGGTCGGATGTGGTCGCGCGAAGGCATGGTCGGCGAGGCCGGGCGCATGGTCACGATCCTGATGATCATCGACGAGGCGCGGCTCGAGCCGCTGTTCGATCAGCTCTATGCAATGGTCAGCCGTCAGATCGGGGTGATCGCCATCAGCGATTGCACCGTGGTGCGCGATGAGAGGTTCTAGAGCGCCCGACCTTGCCGATTGCGACAGAGTGTAGACCGTAGGTCACATTCACGCGACTGAATCGACCGTGCCCGCCTCCACTATGGTATACTACCCATGCGTGTAGGGAGGCGGCGATGCGATATCTTGCCCTTCTGGCTGTTCTTGCCCTGATGAGCGTTCCGGCGGCGCAGGCCGAGGAGCGTCCGCTGACCGGTGACGAGATCCGGGACATGCTGACCGACAAGGAGATCATCGGCACGTCTGGATCAGGTCGCGAGACCCGGCAGTCGTTTTCGCGGACAGGCCGCACGGGGTACAATGACGGGCATCTGAGTTGGGGCTATTGGGACGTGCGGGACGATCAGTACTGCTCGCAATGGCCGCCGCAGCAAAACTGGGTCTGTTACGACATGGCGGTCTGGCAGGACGGTGACAAGCAATGGATCGCCTGGGTTGGCGAGAGCGGCACCCGGTACGAGGGCTATATCAAGCCCTGAGGCCCCGTATTGCGCCGGGACGCATGCCGGACTATGGGATGGCAGTTTTTCCTGCGGAGACTGCAATGACCGAAGACCGGGAGCCCGACTCCAAGCCGTTACCGCCCTATCTGGTCGATCATTATCATGGCTGGGTGAACAGCAATTTCGAGGACAACAAGGCGTGGTACGCGCATCTGGCCGAGTTCGGACAGCGTCCGCGCGCGATGGTCATTCAATGCTGCGACAGCCGGGTCAACGCCGTGCAGATGCTGGGCGCCGAGCCTGGAGACCTGTTCGTCGTGCGCAATGTGGCCAATCTGGTGCCGCCCTATAACCCGGATCACCAGCATCACGGGACGTCGGCGGCGGTGGAGTACGCGATCACGGCGCTGAAGGTCGCGCATATCATCGTGGTCGGGCATTCCAATTGCGGGGGGGTGAAAGCCTGCCACGAGATGTGCGCCGGCCGGGCGCCGGAGCTGGAGGATCAATCGAGCTTCATCGGGCGCTGGATGGATATCCTTCGGCCCGGCTACCTGCGGGTCGTCGCGGCGGCTGGTGATGGCAAGGTGGAGGACGCCGATCTCGAGCGGGAAGCCGTGCTGACCTCTTTGCGCAATCTCGAGACTTTTCCGTTCGTGGCGAAAGCGCAGGCGGATGGTATGCTGACCCTGCACGGCACATGGCTCGACATCGCCACGGGCCAGTTGCATGTGCATGGCCCGGATGCCGGGTTCCAAGCGATCTGAGGTTCAACATGCGGCGCACATTGATCTGGGATCTTCCGATACGCCTCTTTCACTGGGGATTGGTGATCTCGATCATCGGGTCGGTCGTCACCGCCAATATCGATGAGCTGGATTTGCATGCACGCTTTGGGTTTGCGGCCTGTGTGCTGCTGATCTTTCGGGTCATCTGGGGCGTGGTTGGCTCGGAGACGGCGCGCTTTGCGGCGTTCGTGCGCGGTCCGGCAACGGTGATCGCCTATCTCAGAGGGGCATGGTCCGGGGTCGGGCACAATCCGCTGGGCGCGCTATCGGTCGTCGCGCTTCTGGTCGTTGTCAGCGGACAGGTCGCGACCGGCATCTTCTCGAACGACGATGTCTTCTTCGAGGGCCCATGGGCAGGCTGGATCGGGTCGCGCGCTTCGGCTGAAATGACCGGCTGGCATGAGCGCTTCGAGTTTGCGATGTACGCGCTGGTCGCCCTGCATCTGGCGGCGATCATCGTCTACCGTCTGCGCGGCAAGGACCTGATCACACCAATGGTGACCGGAAGGGGCGAGGAACACGCGGACCACGCCCCCAGGATGACGCCCGTATTGATCGCTGTGCCAGTTCTTGGCGTCGCGATCTTCCTCGCCGGTCTCGTGTTTCGCTACTGGATCACGTGAGGACCTGACGCATCGCCTTGGGCGGGGCGTAGATGTCGGTCGGGGTCGCTGGCGCCGAAAGGTAGTCCGACAGAGCGCGACGGATCAGCTCTCCACGTGTCAGATCATAGTCCTTGGCGGTCTTATCCAGAAGCTGAGAAAGCTCCTGCGGCAGTCGGATGGTCAGCGTGACGTCTGGTCGATCAAGCATGATATCTCCTCCTGCCAATCATTGGGCAGGAGGACAGTTAACGGATGGTTAAGCCGCTTTCTTGAGGCACCGGCGGCCCAGAAGCTCGGCGATCTGAACCGCGTTCAGGGCCGCACCCTTGCGCAAGTTGTCGCTGACACACCAAAGGCTTATGCCGTTTTCCACCGTGATGTCGTCACGCAGACGGCTGATGAACGTGGCATAATCGCCGACGCAATCGACCGGCGTGACATAGCCCCCGTCCTCGCGCTTATCGACCACGATGATTCCCGGCGCCTCGCGCAGGATCTCGCGCGCCTCGTCGGCCGGCAGCGGGTCCTCGAATTCGATGTTCACAGATTCCGCGTGACCCACGAAGGTCGGCACCCGCACGCAGGTCGCATGGACCTTGATCGCCTTGTCGACGATTTTCTTGGCCTCGACGACCATCTTCCACTCTTCCTTGGTCGAACCGTCATCCAGGAAATCGTCGATATGCGGGATGACGTTGAACGCCATCTGCTTGGTGAACTTGGCCGGCTCCACTTCCTGACCCGGCACGTACATGCCCTTGGTCTGGTTCCAGAGTTCGTCCATGGCATCTTTGCCCGCGCCCGAAACCGACTGGTAGGTGCTCACAACCACACGCTTGATCACGGCCCGGTCATGCAGCGGCTTCAAGGCCACGACCATCTGCGCGGTCGAGCAGTTGGGGTTGGCGATGATGTTGCGCTTGGCATAGCCGTCGATGGCGTCGGCGTTCACCTCCGGCACGATCAGCGGGATGTCCGGCTCGTAGCGATAGAGCGACGAGTTATCGATGACGACACAGCCCGCCTTGGCTGCGCGCGGCGCGTAGTCCTTGGTCGGGCCGGACCCGATGGCAAAAAGCGCAATGTCGGTGCCCGTCCAGTCGTACGTCTCGATGTCCTGGCATTTGAGCGTTTCCTCGCCATAGCTGCATTCCGTGCCCTTCGAGCGACGCGACGCGAGCGCAATCACTTCATCGGCGGGAAACTGGCGCTCGGCCAGGATGTTCAGCATTTCGCGGCCCACATTGCCAGTGGCACCGGCTACGGCGATACGATAGCCCATAACTCCATTCCTTGTTGATAACGTCCCCTGTCGGGACCGGCGGGGTGTAACCGAGATCGGTGGCCATTTAAAGGGTCAGAGTTAACACCCAAAGTTAGGGGGAGTGATTGGGCCCGGATTACAGAAAATTTGCGCCCCGGGCCCTTACGAGTCGCCAGAGTGTTGACGAACCGTCAGAACGACTTGCCGGTTAACAGCATGTCACGGCTAAAGCCGATCGTGCCGGGCCGGCGACCCAGGCAAGTGCGAGCTAATTTGCGAACTGCTCTGGGTGGTAAGTTAATGATGGTCGTGGCTCTTCCAGATAACAATCACCAGAATGGGTGATGCCGCGCGATTATCTGCGGTTACCGCTGAGGCTCACAGTCCACCAAAAATTAGGCCCGCGGCGCATAACATTTCGCCCCGGGCCGTCTGTGCCGCTGAAATTTCGGCTGATTTCGTTCCCCACCCGCGCTTATGGCCGGGCGGCGGTGAAGCATCTCTCATACCTGCGATGTCGGCGTCAGATCGGGGTAATTCC
>CAYYZH010000267.1:3651-5156 GCA_964475765.1 uncultured Limibaculum sp. | reverse complement strand
TCTTGCCCGCGCGGTGATGAGCCTGTCTGAGGAGATCCAGACCGTTCAGATTTCAACCTCCTAGCGCGATTTCGGGCTAGACCTGCTTGCTGATGACAGGAAGACGACCAGCCTGCCGGCCGTTCTCCGATTCTGTTGGGCCCGGGCCCAATCTCGGCCGCTGCGTGTCGAACGCGCCAACACTGACAGGTTGGCTTGGTGAACGCGCAGTCGCCGATGACGCGGGTGCAATCAAGTGGGTAGTATTTGATCCAGCTCCCGGCAGCGACCTCGAGCGTGCGCACCCGATCGTCGGTCATGTTGAAGCTCGTGTGGGCCACACCCAGGGCGGTTTCCCGAACCTCCTGATAACTGCCCGCCTGAAGGTCCTGCATGGTGGCGGCGCGGCGATCGACGTCGAGTTGGAACTCGACGGTCGTCTTGAAGTGCGTTTAGTAGCCCGTATCGGACACCACAGAGACCAAGTGTATGGTCACTGCCTCAGATCCTCTCTGCTGCCAGGTCATGAGCCATTCGTTTCGCTCACCTTGTTGCGCGGCTTCGGTCACATCTGGCACGGGGTTGCCCCTACGAACGGTGTCGTTGTCAAACATGGTGCAGCCGCCGGTCCACAGCGTTGTGGCAACCGCAGCGCTGAGTATGAAATTCTGAATGTGTCGCATCCTGGACACCTCCTGTGTCGCCCGTGCCCCTTTTTTCCTTTGGGACACGGTCGCGGCTCTTTTGCCGATGGAGGAGAGGATGGAGGCTGAACGTATCAGTCAGATTCTACGAAAAGTTGCAGTTGTATCCGGAACGTATCCACTGTTCGGATGCGTGGCCGACAGTCGGCTCAGGCTTGCAATGACCGCCTGACGTGAAGGACGCGCCCCAGCGGTGGGGCAGGGTGCGCGTTGCCAAGATCGAGTCGGAATTTGGGACGCTAACGAACGGCAGGCGTGTACTCTGTTGGCGTCTCATCCGCCAGTTTCAGGGACTTCACCAAGTCGTCTGGGTCCATAAGCGGGACGGTCTTTGAATACTTGGCCAACCCATAGGAATCCGTCAGATGCAGATTGGCCGCCAAGGCTTTGTCGTCTGGCATCTCGTAGATGTAGACCATGTCATATTCACCGTAAGAGCCGAACTGGGCGATCGGGCGCCCTCCAAAATCGGCGATGGCCTTGCGGTGGATTGCCGCTCGGTCGCGTACTGTCTCATCTGAAAGCATTGCGGCCTTCTGATCGTTTTCATACTTCACCATGTAGAGCACCAGAACGCCCATCGTGCCGTCCCTCCTAGTCTGGTTCGGATTGTGCCGGATCCTGTGTTTGACCCTCTGCCAACTCCTGGGCCAACCCCTGAGTGATGTCCCGTTGAACGAGCGCCTCTGGCCGGTTCACGGCAGGTCCGTACCCGCCGCCGCCGCCGGTGCGCACCACTAACAGATCGCCGGCTTCCAAACGGGTGCCGGTCTTCGAGCGCAACGGAATGACCTGATCGCCGCGCTGAATGTGGGTTGACGC
>CAYYZH010000267.1:0-3641 GCA_964475765.1 uncultured Limibaculum sp. | reverse complement strand
CATGCCGCCGAAAAGCCCAGCGGCCGGTCGGGTTAACCGATCACCATAGGTGGCAAACTGCACGCCATCAGCAAGAACCCGATAGGATCTCTCAAAGCCAAGTCCGCCGCGCCGGGCACCTGCGCCGCCGGACCCGGGCAATAACCTGTACGATGCGAAGGAACGGATAGTCCATCTCAAGCGCTTCAATCGGAATGTTGGCACAGTTGGACAGCGGACTGTCAACGCCATCGCAGCCGTCGTTCGCAAGGCCGGCACCATACCCGCCGCCCAGAATCTCCAGGTATATGTTGAAGCCTTCCGGGCCCAGATGGCTGAGACAAACCGGTGTCGTGGTGTCATAGCCTTCAGCCATCACCCGGTCTGGCGCGAGTTGGGCAAGGGCATTCATCACGGCGTTGAACACCCGGTAGCTTGGCAAGAGACGGGCGCGCACGGGGGCGGGGGGCTTGGGGTTCAGAACAGATCCATAGGGCGCGTTCACCGTCACCACCCGCGAGACGCCGTCGTTGAAGGGAATATCCGGATCCGTCAGGACCGCCTTGGCGCAGGCCACTGCGGCAGCGAAGGTCGAGGCGAACGGGTTGTTCAGGTTTGTCGGCACTTGGGGATCGGTGCCATCGAAGCCGATCCGGATGCTGTCGCCTTGGATCTCGACTCGTGTCCGGATCGTCACGGGCTCGTCGCCGATCCCATCATCATCCATCGCGGCCGCGCCGGTATAGGTTCCATCCGGCAAGCTCAAAATGGCGTTGCGCATCCGGCGCTCTGAGTATGCAAGCACCTCGTCCATCGCCCCTGCCAGGACATCCGCGCCATAGCGTGCGGCAAGAGCCTGCAGGCGTTTGGCTCCAATGGCATTGGCGGCGAGTTGCGCGTTGATATCGCCGATGGTTGCCTCGGGCATCCGCACGTTGGCGGCAATCAGACGCTCGAACGGTCCGCCGTTCCAGTCGCGGTCGAGATTGTATTTCGAAGGCGGGAAGATCAGTCCTTCCTGATGGACGTCTCCCGCGTGCGGGTTCAGGCCCGGTGCCCCGCCACCCAGATCAATGTGGTGCACGACCGAGGCACTGAAACCCAACAGAGTGCCGTCGAAAAAGATCGGGCTGAACAGGAAGATGTCCTGGATGTGCTGCCCGCCGTGATAGGGGTCGTTGTTGATAAAGAAGTCGCCCTCTTGCAGTGTCTCGGGCGGGTAAAGTTCCAGGCACGGGGCCAGCGTGTGAGAGATCGAACCGAGCTGGATCGGGATCAGCTCTGCCTGCGCGACCACGTTGCCCCGGGCGTCAATCAGCGCAGCCGAGCAATCCTGCGCCTCGCGCACGATGGGTGAATGTGCGCATCGGATCAGCTTTGTTCCCATCTCGTTGGTCGCCGCGACCAATGCACGGGTGATGATGGCCTGATCGATGGCTGATCGCGTCATGCTCACGCCTCCCGCTGCAAGATCAGGCTGGCGACGGGATCACGGCGCACGGTCCAGCCCGGTGGGACGTAGATGGTCGAGGTCCCGTCTTCGATGAGGACCGGGCCGGGTGTGGCGTTGGTTGGGATGTCGCCGCGTTCCATGACTGCGCAGACCCGGTCGGTGCCGTCTTCGACGATCTGGATTTGCCGCGCCTCGCGGTTCGCGGCGGAATCCGATGTCTCGACCAGTGGTGGAATTTCGCCCGTCCGCGCTCGAACGCCGACACGAAAAGAAACGATCTCCACCGGGTTGCCGGGCGGTTTCGAGAACTCAAACACCCGGTGGTGGGCGGCCGCAAACGCGGCCTCAATGCCGGCAAACGTCAGATCTGCGGCGTCCTCGTTTAGGGACACAGAGATCTCGAAGGCCTGTCCGACATAGCGCATGTCGAGGATCCGTTCGACCACGAGCGGACCGGCGATTCCGATGCTTTGCAGATAGGTTTCGGTCTCGGCCTGCAACGCCCCGAGCGCGTCCTGAATGTCTTGCAACGCGTCCGGCTCCAGCCGTGTGCGCTGTGTCAGCGTGCGGAAGTGGATATAGTCCGACATCAGTAGGCCAACCGCTGACAGGATGCCCGCATTGGTCGGCACTACGACGGTGGTGATTCCAAGCTCTTCAGCCACGCGTGCGGCGTGCAACGGGCCTGCACCGCCAAACGGCACGAGAACGAAGTCGCGCGGATCCTGGCCCCGCTCGGTCGAGGAGCGCTGGATGGCCTGGACGATGTTGGACTCGGCGATGCGGATCACGCTGTCAGCGAGGTCTGCAATCGTCAGACCCAGACGGGTGGCCAACGGCGAGAGCGCTGCTTCAGCCGCCGAGCGGTCAACCTGCATGCGGCCTCTCAGGAACGACCCGGCCTGCAATGTGCCCCGCACGAGGTGCGCATCAGAGACGGTCGCGTCCACGCCGCCGCGGCCATAGCTTGCGGGGCCTGGATCTGCTCCAGCCGACTGTGGTCCGACGCGCAGCATGTCGCCGTCATCGATCCAAGCGATCGACCCGCCTCCCGCGCCGACGGTGGCGATGTCAATCACCGGAGTGCGCACCGGCAGGCCATCGATCTCGGTCTGAGAGGCCAATCTCGGTGTCCCATCCGCGACCAGCGCGACGTCGGTGCTGGTGCCGCCCATATCCAGTGTGATCAGGTTGCTGAAACCGGAGCGCAAGGCCATGCCAATCGCGCCGATGACACCGGCGGCTGGTCCAGAGAAAAGGGCTGATATGGCGTTTTGCGCCATCGCCTCGGCGGGCATGCGTCCGCCATTTGACTGCATTATGGAAAACCGCCCGGCAAAGTCTTGCGCGTCCAGCGCTTGCGTCAGCCGGGTCAGATATCCCTCGATCACCGGCTGAACATAGGCTGACAGTGCAGTCGTCGATGCTCGTTCGTACTCGCGAAACTCTCGGGATACATCGCATGAACATGTCACCGGCAGATCGGGGTGACTGGCGGCTATCGCCTCGGCGACCGCACGTTCGTGCGCAGGAGCGGCATAGCTGTGCAACAGACAGATCGCTGCCGCGTCATAGCCTCCGGCACGCAAGAACCCGGCAATATCCTGCTGGAGACTGGCAGGAAGAGGTTGGATTTCGGTGCCATCTGACCCGAGCCGGGCATCGACCTCGAAGATGTGCTGTCTGTCGACGACCGGCGCGGGCTTGCGGTAGAACAGATCATAAATCGCGCGGCGGTCATGGCGCTGTAGGTTGAGCAGGTCGCGGGTGCCCCGGGTCACGAACAGAGCGACACTCGCGCCTTTCCGCTCGAGCACGGCATTCGTGACGATGGTCGAGCCATGAACGAGGTCGGAGACGTCATCGAGTTTTACTCCGCCTGCCTCAAGCGCATTGAAGGCGCCTATGTCCGGTGCGTCGGGCGTGCTCGGCACCTTGGCGATCCGGGCTCCGTCCTCGCCAACTTCGATCAGGTCGGTAAATGTTCCGCCAACTTCGATCCCAACCCGCCGCATCGGCTGCTCCCATCCACTCTCGCCGATCAGGACAAGCTTTGCAGGTTAAGTCAAGAATTGCCCATCCGAGCTTGGCTCAGTCCGGTCTGTCAGACACCAAGGTCTCCTTTGAGCGAGGAACCGGATTTTCGATGTAGCGGTTTGGAGGCACTAATCCACGCCAGATTGTGGATGACTGATCTGAGTGCATGCCC
>CAYYZH010000266.1:0-5216 GCA_964475765.1 uncultured Limibaculum sp. | reverse complement strand
GTGCAGCGATCTGGGCCGCATAGGCCGCGATGTCGATGGCGGTCTCGCCGTCCTTTGAGATCGCCTCACCGCGGGGGTACGACCAGATCACCGTAGGAATGCCGACGGCAGCTGCCTCGGCGCGTATCTCGGTGATCTCCTCGAACATATCGAGCGCCATGTCCGAGCCGGGATAGATCGTGAAGCCGATCGCCGAGCACCCCAGACGCAGGGCGTCGTCGACCGATGCTGTTACCGCCTGGTTCTTACCAGCGGTCGAGGACATCAGCGAGTTCGCCGAGTTCGCCTTGAGGATCGTCGGGATCTGACCTGCGAAGGTATCGGCCCCGGCCTCGAGCATGCCCAGCGGGGCTGCATAGGCGTTCAGACCCGCGTCGATCGCAAGCTGATAGTGATAGTGCGGATCGTAGCCAGCCGGGTTGGGGGCAAACGAGCGGGCAGGGCCGTGCTCGAACCCCTGATCGACGGGCAGGATGATCATCTTGCCGGTACCGCCCAGCTTGCCGTTCATCAGCATCCGGCAGAGGTTGCCCTTCACACCGGGGGTATCGCCTTCGTAATTCGCAAGGATCTTCTGGACTGTTCTGGTGGCTTTCATCGATCTTTCCCAACTAAACGCTCTGTGGCGCGGGTTACTCGGTCCTATGGGGGACGGTCAAGGCCTGCGCGGGGTGCGCAGGCCTACATTCATGCAGCAGTAGAGGCGTTGCGGCGAATTGCCCGCCAGAGCCGGTATTTTGCTATCTCACACGCTCGGAGATTGTTGCACCGAGGCCACCCTCGGTCCAGGTCTGCAAAGCTGCCGAAGCTTGTGCCGCAGCAGTGGCTTGCCAGGCATCGCCGTCCCGACCGCCGAAACGCTCGTCAAGACGGCGTCGCAGATTGGCAGCACCCCGGTCTCCTCCGGCGGCCGCCAGCGATGCCCAGTAGTAGGCGGCAGCATAGTCCCGAGGCTGTCCGCGCCCGATGGACGCGGCGTAGGCCCTCCGGCGCATGGCAGAGACATCGCCGGAGACGATGATCTCGGCCGCTTCGTTCTGGCTGTCACCAACGCTCGGCCAGGCCATGCGGGCCGCTTCCTGCGCCGCGAGAACATCGGCCAGCGGGATCTCGGCTTCGATGGAATCTGCCAGACCAATCGCCGACGTCTCACCGCCGGCCATCGCCCGCAGCGCCATCGCGTAGGCACCCGCGATGTTTCCGGTCTCATCAAGCGCCTCGGCAATCATGGCGGCGGCTTCTCCGTTCCATTGATCCGCCAGCGGCTGAAGCAGGGCCTGCCCATCTGACACCGAACGCGGCGCACCGATCCCTGTCAGGAGCGCGTTGCCGATGCGCAGCCGGGCGGCGGCGTCCAGCCCGCCGCCACCGCCCAGCGCCGCGGCAAGCTCATCGGTGTTGATCAGCGCGCGATAGGCAATCGGGGTGGACGAGACCACGGGCTGGAAGGTCGCCAGCGCATCATAGGGCGAGTCGAAAAGGTCCTCGTGCAGCCAGACACCGCCTTCGGGTGCAGAGGTCACAACGATCCGGTTCTTTTCCTGGAGAAACCGCGCCAGTTCCGACGAGACGTTCTCGACAAAGGCCTGCTCCTGCGCGGTCGGTGTGCGGGTACCGCCTTCGGTGAAGGCCTGTCCGATCATCAATTGCGCCATCTGCGGGATCGCATTGAGATCGCCAAACTGCGCGGCGGCCATCGGCTCGAGCCGCTCCCAAAGCCCGGTGTTCTCGAACGCAATCTCGGCCTCGCCAAGCTGCATCACCGGGATCGGGTCATCGTCCGGCCCGTCGATCGGGATGCGGAACCAGAAATAGTCGAAATGCGCGGAGACACTGATATCGCCCGCATCGACCACGGCCGCCTGCATCGAAATGTCCGCTGCCGAGCTCGGCAGGTCATAGGAGATCTCGACCGACATCGTATCCGCGACAAGCCCGTCATAGCCAAAGCTGGACATCATCCCCGCCAGATCGGGATCGAAGCACGCGGCCGGGAGCGATAGCCCACTGATCTCGAACATCGACTGGGCGTTCTCGAAACTGTTGCTGCCCGCGGCGACCAGCCGTTCGATCTGAACTTCGCACTCGGCGTTCTGGTCCCAGTCAAGCTCGGGATAAAGCTTCACCCCGGATAGGATCAGGTCATTGGTGCCGGGCTCGATCGTTATGTTCTCGTAGGTCAGATCGACGAACGAGCGGGTGACCATGATCGCGTACTGATTGACCACCTGCTGGAAGAACCGCAGCGCCTTGGAAGTGTCGGACTCCGCGGCAAGGCTTGTCATGGGCAAGGCCACCAGTGCGGTTGCCGCCAAAAGGGTTGTTCTGAAAGTCATGGATGCTCCTTGGCTCGTTCGCGCCAAGGATATCATGATTCGTGGCTTGAGTTTGACCGGTTACTCTGACTCGAGCGCGGCGACCCCAGGCAGGGTCTTGCCCTCGAGCCACTCGAGGAACGCGCCGCCTGCGGTCGAGACATAGGAGAACTTCTCTGCAGCCCCCGCGCCGTTCAGGGCCGCGACGGTGTCCCCGCCACCTGCGACCGACAACAATCCGCCCGCAGCCGTCAGAGCTGCAGCCTTCGCCGCAGCGGCATTTGTGGCCGCATTGAACGGTTCAATCTCGAACGCGCCAAGCGGGCCGTTCCAGACCAGCGTCTTGGCCGTCTCGAAGCGGGCGCAAATGTCTTCCACGGAAGCAGGCCCCGCATCGAGGATCATCGCATCGGCGGGGCAGGCGCTCACCGCTACGGTCTCTGCCTCTGCACCGGCCTTGAATTCGCGGGCAACCACGACGTCCGAGGGCAGCACCAGCTCGCAATCCGCCCCCTTGGCCTTTGCCATGATCGCCCGGGCGGTATCCGCGAGGTCATGCTCACAGAGAGACTTCCCGACATCCACGCCCTGCGCGGCCAGAAACGTGTTGGCCATGCCGCCGCCGATGACGATCTGATCGACCTTGGCGATCAGATTGCCCAAAAGATCCAGCTTGGTCGAAACCTTGGCCCCGCCGACAACAGCGATCACCGGGCGTTCAGGCGCGGACAGCGCACTCTCGAGGGCTTCGAGTTCGGCCTGCATCAGGCGCCCGGCGCAGGACGGCAGCAGCCGCGCCACGCCCTCAGTCGAGGCATGGGCCCGGTGCGCTGCGGAAAACGCATCGTTCACATAAAGATCGCCATGCGCTGCGAGTTGCTTGGCAAAGCCGGGATCGTTCGCTTCCTCGCCTTTGTGGAAACGCGTGTTCTCCAGAAGCACGACTACCCCGTCGATCTCGCGATAGATCACCTCTTCAGCCATCGGCCCAACGCAATCGGGGGCGAAATGAACCGGTAGGTCCAACACCTCCGACAGCGGGTCCATCAGGCGCCCAAGGGTCATCTCGACATTCGGCGAGCCCTTGGGCCGCCCGAAATGCGCAAGCAGGATCGGTTTGCCACCCTTCTCGACGATTTCGCGCACAGTTGGCCGGATCGCCTGCATGCGGGTCGTGTCCGTGACCCTGCCATCGGCCATCGGCACGTTGATGTCGACGCGCACCAGCACGCGTTTGCCTGCAAGATCGAAATCATCAAGGGTTCTGAACGGCATGGCCCGGCCTCCTTCAAACGTGCCCCGGCCATAGTGGATTTGCGCCGGGCGAACCAGAGATTTGTGCGAAGACCGGACAGATGCCGCCGCTTTGCCGCGGGGGGCGATCCCGTTCGATCAGTTCGTGGGAAAGAGCGAATTCACCAGCGTATCGAACGCTGACAGATCCGGCGTGCCTCCGCCCTCATTTGCCGCCAGAAGATCGGCCAGCAGACGTTCGCGGTACTGCGCCTTCACCGCGTTCTTGTCTTCCCGGGAGACGCGCAGGAGGAGCCAGGTATCGCGATTATAATAGGCGTCCGTCTGGCAATCCGCCGCACTGCTGCCGGGCACGAGAACGCCGCGCTCGGGGCAGATCACGAGGTTCCTGAAGTGATCGGTCCGGTCCCTGCGTTCCTTGCGCAGCACGGCATAATAGCCCTCGCGCAGGCTGTTGCGGTGCACGCTGGATGGGTCCGACGTGGGCTGGGCCGGATCGAACCCCATCTCGAAGGCGAACTCCCGGTCATCCTCATTGCTGCTGACAAAAGCCTGTCCGACCGAGGTCAACGCCCCGAATACCGACCCCGACAGCGGTGAGCCGAAGCCCTGACCAAGCTGCGAAAGTTTCGCCAGGACGGCGGAGGTTTCCTGATTCTCCTCTGCATCCAGCTCCAGAATGTTCAGAGTCAGCACGCTGGAGGCCTGCGGCGCCGGGAACGGGCCGTAGATGGGGATGTTCTGAAAATTGAAAAGCTGCCCGCTCTCGCGCACATCGTCATTGTAGTAGATGATCCGCGGTTCGTTGTCCGAGCTGTCGCTGCCGCGCACGTTATAGGCCGCCGTGATCGCCACCTCTCCGCGCGTCGCCACCCCGGCTGTGTCGAAGAAGAACCCAGCGGTTCCGCAGGTCGACGAGCCACGGTTGGTTGCGGCCAACGGGTTGATGCTGAACGCGTTCTCACGGAAGTCGCAGATATACCCGCTGATCAGCGAGATCATCATCATCTGATTTGCCTTGATCGGGCTGACGGCCCCGCCAGGGGCGGCGTAGAGGACGCTGCTCAACCCACCACCCAGATCGTTCGCGGGCTTGAACCCCGCTCGCACAGAGCCCTCGTTAAGGTCTGGACTGTTCAACCCACACGACGCCAGCAAAAGGGCCGCGGCGGCTGCGATAGGTAATCTCTTCATGGCAAATCCCCCCGATCAGTCTCAAATCCGCAGTCTGAGGGGTCCGGGTTGCTGAATCCAGCGCGAATTCCGTCTGTGGTTGCAGGCGCGCAAAGCCCGCCCACGGCCTGAAACGAAAAACGCCCCGCTGGGCGGGGCGCTTCAGATCACGTCAGGCAGGCCGGTTTCAGATCAGTTTGCTCATCGCCACAGCGGTGTCCGACATCCGGTTCGAGAAGCCCCACTCGTTGTCGTACCAGGTCAGGATCGAGCAAAGCGTGCCTTCGATCACCTTGGTCTGGTCGCAGTGGAAAACCGACGAATGCGGGTCGTGGTTGAAGTCCATCGAGACCAGCTTCTCGTCCGTATAGCCGAGGATGCCCTTCATCGGGCCGTCTGCTGCCGTGCGGATCGCCGCGTTGATCTCGTCAATCGACGTGTCACGCTTGGCCACGAACTTGAGGTCCACCACCG
>CAYYZH010000265.1:3971-5237 GCA_964475765.1 uncultured Limibaculum sp. | reverse complement strand
GGATTACGCCGCATGGTATGCGCAGATCCCCGGCCTGAAGCTCGTCCAGCCCTATTCGGCGGCAGATGCAAAGGGCCTGATGAAGTCTGCAATCCGCGATCCGAACCCGGTGATCGTGCTGGAAAACGAGATCCTCTATGGCCGCTCGTTCGATATCCCCGATCTCGAGGATTTCACGGTCCCCATCGGCAAGGCAAAGGTGGTGCGCGAGGGGACCGACGTGACCCTTGTCAGCTTTGGCATCGGGATGACCTACACGCTGGAGGCCGCGGACGCTTTGGCAGCGGACGGGATCTCGGCGGAGGTGATCGATCTCAGAACCATCCGCCCGATGGACACCGCCACCGTGGTGAACTCGGTCAAGAAAACCAATCGCTGTGTCACCATCGAGGAAGGCTGGCCCGTCTGTTCGATCGGCAATCACCTCTCCGCCGTTCTGATGCAGGAGGCGTTCGACTGGCTCGACGCACCCGTTCTGAACATGACCGGCAAGGATGTGCCGATGCCTTACGCGGCGAACCTCGAGAAGCTCGCGCTTGTCACCACACCTGAAGTCATCGAGGCGGCGAAGTCCGTCTGCTATCGCTGAGGGGGACAGGAGCGATGCCGATCAATGTAACCATGCCCGCGCTCTCCCCGACCATGGAGGAGGGCAACCTCGCCAAGTGGCTGGTCAAGGAGGGTGACACCGTCTCGTCCGGCGATGTGATTGCCGAGATTGAAACGGACAAGGCCACCATGGAAGTCGAAGCGGTCGACGAAGGGATCGTTGGCAAGATTGTCGTTCCCGAAGGCACTGAGGCCGTGAAGGTCAATGCGGTCATCGCCGTTCTTCTGGAAGAAGGCGAAAGCGCCGATGACATCGGCGACGTTTCAGCAGCTGCGCCTGCTGCAGCAGAAAGTACCCCTGCCAAGACAGAGGAGGCTCCTGCTGCGGCGCCTCCGCCAGCGCCCGCCGCACCTGCTGCATCAGCATCCGGTGGACGGGTCTTTGCATCGCCTCTGGCCCGGCGCATCGCCAAGGACAAGGGGATCGACCTGGCGGAAGTCAAAGGCACCGGACCCAAAGGGCGGATCGTCAAGGCCGACGTCGAAGGGTTCAGCCCGTCGGCGGCGCCTGCGAAAGCGGCCACCTCCGCACCGGCTGCAGCTCTTGCGGCAGGCCCCTCCACCGAGGCCGTCACGAAGATGTACGCGGACCGGGCGTACGAGGAGATCTCGCTCGACGGGATGCGCAAGACGATCGCAGCGCGCCTGACCGAAGCC
>CAYYZH010000265.1:0-3961 GCA_964475765.1 uncultured Limibaculum sp. | reverse complement strand
CCTGTGCCGCAGCACTGCAACGGGTACCGGCGGCTAATGCCGTCTGGGCCGGCGACCGGGTGCTGCAGTTCGTGGGTTCGGATGTTGCCGTGGCGGTCGCCATCGAGGGTGGGCTCTTCACGCCGGTGATCCGGGACGCCCACGCCAAGGGTCTCAGCCAGCTCTCGACCGAGATGAAGGATCTGGCCGGACGCGCGCGGGACCGTAAACTCGCGCCGCATGAGTATCAGGGCGGATCGTTTGCGATCTCGAACCTCGGGATGTTCGGCATCGACAACTTCGACGCAGTGATCAATCCGCCGCACGCCTCGATCCTTGCGGTCGGCGCAGGCGTGCAGAAGCCGGTCGTTCGAAATGGCGAGATGGCTGTGGCAACGGTGATGTCAGTCACGCTCTCGGTCGATCACAGGGTCATCGACGGCGCGCTGGGAGCCGAGTTCCTGGCAGCCATCAAGGCCAATCTCGAAGATCCGATGATGATGCTCGTCTGAGCAACCCGGGTGCGTCCTGTTGTTGACTTCGGTCCGGGCGGACCCTCAGGTGCCTGACGTTCCTTTCCGGACCGATCCAAAGGCGCGGACGACGCACCGCCGGGTCGGGCCTGACCCTATCCCGCGAGAATAGCTTTGGCCGCGGAAACCGCGTCCTCGGCACCGGCTGGATTGGGCCCTCCGCCTTGCGCCATATCGGGCCGACCACCACCGCCCTTGCCGCCGACCTGTTCGACCGCCGCCTTGACGATATCAACTGCGGAGATCCGGCCAACCAGATCCTCGGTCACTCCCGCCGCGACGGCGGCCTTGCCATCGGTGTCGGCGATCAGCAGGACAACCCCGGAGCCCAGACGCGCCTTGTGCTCGTCGATCAGGCCCCGCAAATCCTTGGGACTGATGCCGGGCAACACCTGACCAAGGAAACTCACGTCGCCGACAGTTTCTGTATCCGGTGCATCCGATGCGCCGCCACCGCCAAGAGCCACCTGTTTGCGCAGCTCTGCGATCTCGGCCTCTAGCTTGCGCCGTTCGTCGAGCAGCGTCTTTGCCCGGCCAGCCACGTCCTCCGGACGCACCTTCAAAACCGAGGCTGCTTCGGCCAACCGGTGGTCCTGCGCCGTAAGGTAAGCATGCGCCTCGGCCCCGGTCAGCGCTTCGACACGGCGCACGCCGGACGAAGATGCGCTTTCGCCGGTGATGACCACCAATCCGATCTCGCCCGTCCGCGCGACATGCGTTCCACCGCAAAGCTCGAGCGAATAGGTCTGCCCGGCGGGGCCAGTCTCACCCTCGGGCCGCGTCCCCATGGAAACCACGCGGACCTCATCGCCATATTTCTCGCCAAAGAGCGCGCGGGCGCCGATCTCCTGCGCCTCGTCCGGGGTCATCAGGCGGGTCGTCACCTCGGCGTTCTGGCGTATATATCCGTTCACTTCACGCTCGACAGTCTGGACCTCGTCCAGCGTCATGCCCTTCTGGTTGGTGAAGTCGAACCGCAACCGATCCGGCGCCACCAGGGAGCCACGCTGCGCCACATGATCGCCGAGCGTGCCGCGCAACGCCTCATGCAGGAGGTGCGTGGCCGAGTGGTTGGCCCGAATGCTACTGCGCCGGCCGGTGTCGACCGTCATGGCCCCGGCCTGCCCCTTCGAGAGCTTTCCGTCATCGACCTCAACGATATGGACAAAGACACCCGCCTTCTTTTGGGTGTCGATCACGCGTGCGGTGCCCGTGTCCGTGCTGATCGTGCCGGTATCGCCGACCTGTCCACCGGACTCGCCATAAAAGGGCGTCTGGTTCAAAACCACCGCGGCTTTGGCTGTGGCTGTATCAGCCTCTTTGCCGTCCACGACAATGGCAAGGATCTGCCCCTCCGCCGTCTCCGTGTCATAACCGAGGAACTCGGTCACGCCGTGCTGATCGGCAATGTCGAACCAGATGGTCTCGTCGGCAGCTTCGCCGGAGCCCTTCCATGCCGCGCGCGCTGCTGCTTTCTGCGCGGCCATCGCCTGCTCGAACCCGTCGGTGTCGACGGTGCGATCCCGGCCGCGTAGCGCGTCCTGGGTGAGATCGAGCGGAAATCCGAAAGTGTCGTAAAGCTTGAACGCGGTCTCACCGGGCAATGGCGCATCCGCATCTAACCCTTCCAGCTCCGTGTCGAGCAACCGCAAGCCACGATCAAGCGTGGTCTTGAAGCGGGTCTCTTCGAGCTCCAGCGTCTCAGAAATCAACGCCTGGGCCTGTGCGAGTTCGGGAAAGGCTTGCCCCATCTGGGCGACCAATGCCGGCACGAGGAGATGCATCACCGGATCCTTGGCCCCAATGAGATGCGCGTGGCGCATGGCCCGGCGCATGATCCGGCGCAGCACATAGCCCCGGCCTTCGTTCGAAGGCAGGACGCCGTCCGCAATCAGGAAACTCGACGATCGCAGGTGATCGGCAATCACCCTATGGTGCGTGAGATGTTCTTCGCCTGTCGAGGTCGACGTCGCCTGCGCAGACGCATCGACCAGAGCCTGCATGAGATCGGTCTCGAATAGATTGTTCGAGCCCTGCATCAGAGCGGCAAACCGCTCCAGCCCCATACCGGTGTCTACCGAAGGCTTCGGCAGCGGCTTGGACGTGCCATCGGGAAACGTCTCGAACTGCATGAAGACCAGGTTCCAAATCTCGATGAACCGGTCGCCGTCCTCATCCGGGCTGCCCGGCGGACCGCCCCACACTTCGGGACCAAAATCGTAGAAGATTTCGGTGCATGGACCGTTCGGGCCGGTATCGCCCATGCGCCACCAGTTATCATCGGTGTCGATACGGATGATACGCTCGTCCGGCAGGCCCGAGACCTTGCGCCAAATACTTGCGGCCTCTTCGTCCGTTGCATGGACCGTGACGGTGAGCTTGTCCTTGTCGAGGCCAAAGTCCCGGGTGATCAGGGTCCACGCGAACTCGATCGCCTGATCCTTGAAGTAGTCACCGAACGAGAAGTTCCCCAACATCTCGAAGAACGTCAGATGGCGCGCCGTATAGCCGACATTATCGAGGTCATTGTGCTTGCCGCCCGCGCGAACGCACTTCTGGCTGGTTGTGGCGCGGTTGTAATCCCGGCTCTCAAGACCGGTGAACACGTTCTTGAACTGCACCATGCCCGAGTTGGTGAACATCAGCGTCGGATCGTTGCGCGGAACAAGCGGGGAGCTTGCCACCGCCGCGTGACCCTGGCTCACGAAATAGTCGAGAAACGCCGTTCTGATGTCATTGAGAGAGGCCATGTCGCGCTCGCCTGATTGGTCCATTCCGAGCGGTCATATCCCGGCACCAAAGGGCTGTCCAGCGAGGGTGCGTCTTTGGCGATCTTGGATCGTTGCGTCGGTGATTTGGCCCGGACGCCACTTCGCCGTGAGCGCCGGCGCAGGAATACCGGATCCGAAATCGCACGAGAACGCACCCTGCGCGCGACGTATCGCGGGGTGCGCCGATGACGCACCCTTGTGGCTCGGATCAGGCCTCGACAGCCTCGCCTTCGTCGCGGTCTTCCACCGTGGGCGCAAAATCGAAATCAAGCCCATGGGCGGCGCGGATCTTGTCTTCAAGCTCCAGGGCAACATCCGGGTTGTCCCGCAGGAACTGCTTGGTGTTCTCGCGGCCCTGCCCGATGCGCTGATCGCCGTAGGAGAACCATGAGCCGGACTTCTCGACCACGCCCGCCTTGACGCCGAGATCGATCAACTCGCCCGTCTTCGAGATCCCTTCGCCATACATGATGTCGAACTCGATCTGCTTGAACGGCGGCGCAACCTTGTTCTTGACGACCTTGACACGGGTCTGGTTGCCGACCACCTCGTCGCGGTCCTTGATTGCACCGATGCGCCGGATATCCAGCCGAACCGATGAATAGAACTTTAGCGCATTGCCACCCGTCGTCGTCTCCGGCGAGCCAAACATCACGCCGATCTTCATGCGGATCTGGT
>CAYYZH010000264.1:4911-5244 GCA_964475765.1 uncultured Limibaculum sp. | reverse complement strand
GGCTGGGATTCCTACTGAAAACCCTTAACTGGCAAGGTCAATGCGCGACCGCGGCAGCGACGCTTTCGTCGATCATCCGGCCTTCCGTGAAGCGGTCGAGACTGAACGGGTCGGCGACCTTGTCCCCGCCATTGGCCACCATACCGGCGGTGGCCCAGCCGGACCCCGGGATCGCCTTGAAGCCGCCGGTGCCCCAGCCGCAGTTGATGAAGATTCCGTCGACCGGCGTCTTCGAAATGATGGGCGAGCGGTCGCCCGTCATATCCACGATCCCGCCCCACTGGCGCAGCATCTTTAGGCGTGACAGCATCGGGAACGTCTCGCACAGCGCCG
>CAYYZH010000264.1:0-4901 GCA_964475765.1 uncultured Limibaculum sp. | reverse complement strand
CGCACGGTCTCCTCGATATGATGGAACGCCCCGCGCTGGGTGTAGTTGTTATACCCATCCGTGCCGCCGCCGATCACCATCTCGCCCTTGTCGGACTGGCTCATATAGCCGTGCACGGTGTTGGCCATGACGACGATGTCCATGCAGGGTTTGATCGGCTCCGAGACCAGCGCCTGAAGCGCAACGGATTCGAGCGGCAGCCGGAATCCCGCCATGTCAGCCAGCACGCCCGAATGGCCCGCGACCACGATACAGAGCTTGTTGCAGGTGATCGCACCTTTCGAGGTTTGCACCCCGGTGACGCGGTCGCCATTGCGGTCGATCCCCGTCACCTCGCATCTTTGAATGATATCGACACCCAGATCCGAGGCACCCCGCGCGTAGCCCCAGGCCACCGCGTCATGACGCGCCGCGCCGCCGCGCGGCTGCCAGAGGCCGCCCAGCACCGGATACCGGGGGCCTGACGTCTCGATAATCGGACAAAGCTCCTTGATCCGCTCCGGGCTGACCATCTCGCTGTCGATCCGGGCCGCGGCATTGGCATGGGTCGTGCGTTTCCACGCGCGCAATTCGTGCTCGGTCTGCGCCAGCATCAGAACACCGCGCGGGCTGAACATGATGTTGAAATTCAGCTTCTGACTGAGATCTTCATATAGGCCGCGCGACAGCTCATAGATTGCAGCCGACGGTGGTTGTAGATAGTTCGACCGGATAATCGTCGTATTACGCCCGGTGTTGCCACCGCCCAGCCAACCCTTCTCCAGCACGGCCACGTTGCGGATGCCGTGATTGGCCGCGAGGTAATACGCGGTGGCCAGCCCGTGCCCACCTGCGCCGACCACGATCACGTCGTAACGTGCCTTCGGCTCGGGGTTGCGCCAGGCGCGCTCCCACCCGCTGTGGTATTTCAACGCCTCACGAGCGAGGGCAAAGGCGGAATAGCGTTTCATCGGCACGTCTCCGGGCAAGGGTTGCCCGTTACCTATCCCACCTACTGCGCAAGGCAAAACCGAAAGCGGCGGGACAGACGCAGGCCGCGACATCCTGCGTCCCGGTGTCGGTGCGCTTGGGGGTGCGCAATCGGTTGAAGGCCGGTAGACTGCGCCCTAAATGTGCCCCGGGGAGGCGTAATGCTGACATTCTATCTGATCGCTGGCGGTGTGGCTGTGATCACGACGTTTCTGATCGTGCGCCCGCTGATTGCCGGGCGGCACGAAGCCGAGGGGCATGACGAAGCCAGCACGCAGATCTTTCGCGACCAGCTTGACGAAATCGACCGGGATCTCGGACGCGGCACCATCTCCGAGGCCGAAGCTGAAGGCGCGCGCGTCGAGGTGTCCCGTCGGTTGCTCGCTGCATCGGGCCGCGCCAGGGCTGCCGAAGCCTTGGTGCCCGCACCGCAGGGGCATTCCGGGCTGATCGCAGGTCTGGCAATGATGGGAACGCCTGCTCTGGCTGCCGCACTCTATATCGGGCTTGGCGCACCCGGCGCCGAAGATCAGCCTCTGGCCGAACGTCGGGGAGCAGCTCAGTCCCAGGCACAGGCACCGCTGCCATCCGACCATCCCGAATTGAACCGCCCGACCCAGGAGGAGGCCGAAGCCGAGATAGCCGCCTCTACACCCCCTGCCCCTCAGGCTGCGGACGACCCGGAGTATCTCGAACTGGTCGAACGGCTTGAAGGTATGATCGAGACGCGGCCCAACGATCAGGAAGGCCATCGCCTGCTCGCAAATGGTCTGATGCGGCTTGGACGCTGGAGCGAGGCATGGCGGGTCTATGACAAACTGCTCGCACTGATCGACGGTGTGCCGAACGCCGAGATCCATGCCAGCAAGGCCGAAGCGATGGTTCTGGCGGCGGGCGGTTATGTCTCGCCTGGCGCCGAACGGGCCATCGGTGAGGCGCTCCAGATTGACCCGACCCTGCCAATGGCGCGCTACTATGCAGGGCTTGCACTGCGCCAGGCCGGACAACTCGACGATGCCGTGACCATGTGGGAAGGGCTGCGCCGCGACAGCCCGCCGGATGCGCCCTATCTTGAATGGCTTAACATGATGCTGGCCGAGACTGTTCGGGCGCGTGATGGCACACCGCCCCGTGGGCCCAGCCAGGACGATATTGCCGCCGCAAACGACATGCCCGAAGAGGATCGCAATGCGATGATCGAGGGCATGGTCCAGCGGCTTGCCGACCGCTTGGCCAAGCAAGGTGGAAGCCCGCAGGAATGGGCGCAACTGATGGCCTCCTATGCAACGCTCAACCGGACCGAAGAGGCCGAGCAGGCGCTTGAGTTGGCGCTGGCCGCATATCCCGATGGCACCGACGCCGAGGCGTTGCGCGCCCATGCCGGGCGTCTGGGCATAGCGGGCGGCACATCCGTCCCAGCTGCAACCGCCCCTGGGCCGACACAAGAGGATATCAACGCCGCCCAGCAGATGTCCTCTGAGGACCGCGCCACGATGATCGAGGGCATGGTCGCCCGGCTCGAAGACCGGCTTACGACCGATGGCGGGCTGGCCGAGGACTGGCTGCGCCTGATCCGCTCCTATGTTCAACTTGAACGGATGGACGATGCGGCGCGGGTTTACAAACTGGCAGAGGTAGCGCTTTCCAACGATCCCTCGCGCGGGTTCGTCAAGGAACAGTCCCTGTTGATGGGCGTGCCCACAGAATGACGCGTCGATGAGCAGCGTTCATGAGGATGTCACAGCACTCGCAGGGTCTGGCGCGCTTATGGGGCTCGACCCCGGCACAAAGACCATAGGGGTCGCGGTCTCTGACGGACTGCGCCTCAGCGCCACTCCGGTTGAAACGATTCGCCGTTCCAAGTTTGCGAAAGATGCTGCTCGGCTTGCCGAAATTGCAAAGTCGCGTGAGGTGGCCGGGGTGGTCGTCGGCCTGCCCCGGAACATGGATGGAAGCGAAGGTCCACGTGCGCAATCAGCGCGTGCCTTTGCGCGGAATGTCGCGCAATCGCTGCACCTGCCGGTAGCCTTCTGGGACGAGCGTCTTTCCACTGTTGCCGCTGAACGCGCGCTTCTTGAGGCCGACACCTCCCGCCGCCGCCGCGCTGAAATCATCGACAATGTCGCCGCAGCCTACATCCTGCAAGGCGCGCTGGATCGCCTGGCCACGCTGGACAACGCGCATGGCTGAGCCAGGCGACACCGATATCTGGCAACGCTCCGAGATCGAGAGCCCCTGCGTAAAAATCTGCGTCATCCATCCCGAGGCGCGCCTGTGCGTTGGCTGTCATCGCACCGGCGACGAGATCGCGCGCTGGTCGCAGATGACGCGGGAAGAGCGCCAGAAAATCATGCAAGAACTGCCCGATCGAGGTGCCAAACTGACCAAACGGCGGGGCGGCAGAGCGGCTCGGCGCAACACGCCCTGAAACCGCGCAATCCATTGCGAACATTCGCAAAATGCAATCGCCCTTGGTTCGCCATATTTACAATCCATTAACGTTCTTACAAAATGCTGAATTAGAACATAGACGCGGCGCCTGGTAAGGGGCTGTTATCGAGTGGAAGGCAAAGGTTCTCGCAGGCAATGCTGTTCTGGCCGTTGGTCATAATATCGTTGGTGGCACTCTCACTGTTTCTGGTCGGACCGCCAAGCGGTGCGTTCATTGCGAGTGAGGACGCCGAGCTTAGGCTTGTCTACCTGATCGTACTGACGGCAGGGATCACCATTGCGGGCGCCGGACGCCTTCTGATGCGGGGCGGTGCGCGAACTGCACGCTTCGCTGTGGTTTGGATCGGTGTTTTCGCCGGGCTGTTCACTGCCTTTACGCATCGTGACAGCCTGCACGAGGATATGATCGCGCTCTACGACCGGGCGCGGGGCAACATTCACCCCTCTGTGGCGCTTGCGACCCCGCAAGGTGAGGCCGAGCTGCGCCGCAACTGGGATGGTCACTACCGGGCCGAGGCTGAAGTGAACGGCGTCCGGTTGCACCTTATGATCGATACCGGAGCGTCGATGGTGCTGATCCCTTACGAAGATGCGAGAAGCGTTGGGATCAACCCGGATAATCTCGACTTTTCGCTGCCTGTCGCGACGGCCAATGGCAAGTCCTCGGTCGCCCCGATTACCCTGTCATCGATCAAGATCGGCCCGATTGCGGTCTTTGACGTGCAGGCTGCGGTGGCCCACCCAGGACGGTTAAAGACCGGCCTTCTGGGAATGAGCTTTCTCGACAAGCTGGATGAAACCTCATTCCGTGGAAATCGACTGCTTCTGCGCAACTAAAGTCCGTTTCGCATCCACTAAAACAGTTCTCTGAATGACATATCGGCGTACGCCTGTCAGCGGGCGATAAGCTCAAGGCCTCTCTAACCACCATTCCGGTGTCTCACCCGGACATGGATCCGGGCGGAAGTAGGCAATCACGCGCGCGCCCTCCTCCTCCGCCGCCCACGGTGCTACACCGTGAAGCGCCAGCCGATGTACCAGATAGGCCTCGCCGGCCTTCGCATGCACCGGAACACGTTGGCAGTTCTCAAAGCACTCCTTGCGCGCCGACATGTAGCATTCGGTGATGTCCTCCTCCGCCCAGTCGCAGGGTGCGAGATCGGCGAAACGCGCACGAAAGGCGGACCGCATGATCTCATGCGAGCCCTCCCAGACCACTAACGGTGACGCGCCTTCCGGCACATCGTTCAGCGGCAGACCAAGAACGAACGCGTGTACCTCGCCCAGACTGCGCCGCCGGTCAGGCCCATGCCTCAGCAGACCGTCGACATGGGCCGCGTCGCGATCGCGGCGAAACCGAAAGGCTGCCTCGCTCTCTCCCTCCCAGGGCCGCGGATAGCCGGGGTAGCAGACCGAAATCTGCGCCGGATCCCAGTCAAACTCCGTCAGGCCCAAGACCTCGCCGATGAATTCCACAGCAT
>CAYYZH010000263.1:0-5247 GCA_964475765.1 uncultured Limibaculum sp. | reverse complement strand
CGTTGTTGTGGGCGGCGAAGCTCTCGTGCGTGCCGAACGGGTCGGGCACGTCCGATAGGGGCTTTTGCAAATGCCCGGTCAGCATGTCCTGATTGGGCAGGTTCTCCGGCACCTTGCGCATGCCGTCCATGTCATCGGAGAAACAGACGAGCCGGGTGGGTATGTCGGAGAGGATCTCGAACGCCCGGCGCACCATGGTCGTGCGCGCCACCTCGCCAAAGGTGCCGATATGCGGCAGGCCGGACGGGCCGTACCCGGTCTGAAAGAGCACATGACCCTTTTCCGGCGGCGCTTTCTCGACCCGTTTGAGCAGCTTGCGCGCCTCCTCGAACGGCCAGGCCTTGGAGGTCAGGGCAGCATCTCTGAGCGCGGGGTCTGTCATGGTCTCGGTCCTTGCATCGGTCGCCCGCGTCTTTAGGGGCAGGTCCAGGTTGCGTCAATCTGCGAGCCCGGGACGCGGCCAAATTGATCGCGGCGCGATTGCCCTTGCGCACCGGCGCGCCTATGTTGCGCCGCGAACCAAAAGAACTTGTGAGGGATGCAGATGATCACCGAACCGCTCAGCCCACAGGACGCGCTGGTCGCTGTCATGATCGCAACCTCTGCCGCGGACGAGACCATGACCGCCTCGGAATTTCGCGAGATCGCCTCGATCGTTGATCTGCTGCCGGTGTTCGTTGGCTTCGACAAGGATCGAATTCAACAGGTCGGCGCGCTGGTCTCGGATCTCTTTACCGAAGAGGACGGGCTCGACGCCCTTCTCGGGCTGATCGAGGCGGCACTTCCCGATCATTTGCGCGAGACGGCCTATGCGCTGGCCTGCGATGTTGCCGCCGCTGACGGATCGGTCGCGATGACCGAGCTTCGGATGCTGGAGGAGCTGCGCCATGAGCTCCGCGTCGGGCGCCTTGCAGCGGCTGCCATCGAGCGTGGCGCCCGGGCGCGGCACCAGCGGGTCGAACCGCGCACCTGATCCGGAGAGGTGAGCCTGCGCCTCCACTGGTCGCCTGACAGTGCCAATCTGGTCATCCGGATGGCGCTGGAAATGCTGGGGCTGGACTTCGAGGCGGTGCGCGTCAATCGCGGCGCCGCCGAGCACAAGACAGCCAACTATCTCAAGCTGAACCCACAAGGACTTCTGCCGGTTCTGGAGGATGGGGACCGAGCGATCTTTGAGACCGGAGCGATCCTCTGGCATCTGGCCGAGCGTGCCGGGCGGTTCGGGCCGGAGGGGCCGGCATTCGATAATCCCGCGGCGCGGTCTGAGGCGCTGACATGGATGTTCTACCTCTCCAACACGCTGCACGCCGATCTGAGGATCGCGTTCTATCCCCACTGTTATCTGCACGATCCCGACGAGATCGAGCGGCTTCGGGATGGGCTGGGTACACGTCTCAGCCAGCATTGCGATCTGATCGAGGCGGAGCTTGGTCGGGGAGGTCTGATCGGTCCTGCCCCGACGATCCTCGATATCTACCTCGTGGTCTGCCTGAGATGGGCGCAGATTTACCCCAAGCCGGGGCGACTGATCTCGGATCTGGCGCGTTGGCCGCGTCTTTTCGATCTCGCCAGACGGATCGAGCAAGGCGAGGCCGCACAGACCGCCTTTGTCGCCGAGTTTATCCCTGCCCCACACGGTCTGACCTCCCCGGTCCGTCCCGATCTGCCGCGCGATGAGGTGACCGGCTCGATCTGACCCACGCCGGATCGTGCCGGAATTCAGCCCAATTCTGCGTTACTATCCCTGCAACGTGGGGGCGTTGGCAGAAATTTGCATCGGGCGCGCCAAGGATCGGCCAGCCCGGCGCGTCCAAAGGGCATGATCGAAAGCATAAGAACATTCCGGGCCGACCCGCGGCATGGCCAGATTACAGCGCTAAGCTGCCTGATCCTGCTGGGCATGAGCCTCTTCGCGTTCGAAATGCCGTGGTGGCGGCCCTTCACGGCGCTGGTGACGGCGCTGATGACACAAGGGCTGTTCTCCGCCGTGCTGGGCCTGAGGTTTGACTGGCGTTCTCCCACCATCACAGCTTTGTCGTTGACCCTGCTGCTCCGCACGGACGGGCCGGAATTGGTGGCGTTGGCTGCCGCTCTGGCCATCTCCAGCAAGGCGATCCTGCGCATCGACGGGCGGCATTTCATCAACCCCGCGGCCTTTGCCATCGTGATCACGGTGCTCGCCTTTGACGGCGCCTGGGTCTCGCCCGGGCAATGGGGTGTCGAGGGCTGGGCTGTGGTCTTTGCCGCGGGCGCGGGACTTGCGGTCACCTATGGAGCGCACCGGCTTGAGGTGCCGCTGTTGTTTCTCGCCGCCTGGGCGGTGCTGAGTTTCGGACGCGCGCTGTGGCTTGGCGACCCGTTGTCGATCCCGCTGCACCAAATGGGCTCCGGCGCGCTGGTGGTCTTTGCGTTCTTCATGATCTCGGACCCGATGACCGCGCCCTGGCATGGGACGGCGCGGGCCGCATGGATCGCCGTCGCGGCCATCGCGGGCTTTGCCCTTCAGACCACCTGGGTCGTGACCGCCGGGCCGCTCTTTGGCCTGGTCGCGGTCTGCTGGCTGGTCCCGATCCTCAACCGTCTTTTCCCGTCGGCGCGCCATCACTGGCGCCCGTCTCTCCCGATATCCCAGAAAAAGGAGCAGCTTCATGCATAGATTTCTGAAAACGCTGGCGGTCGGCGCCGTGGCTTTGACGGCCATGGCCGTCGAGCCCGCGCATGCCTTCTGCGGGTTCTTCGTCGCCAAGGGCGATGCCAAGCTCTTCAACGAGGCCAGCAAGGTCGTGATGGTCCGCGATCAGGACCGTACCGTCATCACGATGGTCAACGACTTTCAGGGCGACGTCAAAGACTTCGCCATGGTGATCCCCGCGCCGACGATCCTCAAGCGCGAGCAGATCCATGTGACCGAGAACGCCATTGTCGAGCATCTCGATGCTTACACCGCGCCGCGTCTTGTCGAGTATTTCGACCCGAACCCCTGCGCGGTCCGTCGTCGGCTCGAAACACTGGCCCTGCAATCGGCCCCGGCTGCCGAGGATGCCGCTGTGGGCGCAGGTCTTGCCAAGAAGCTGGGTGTGAAGATCGAGGCGGAATACACCGTCGGCGAATACGACATCCTGATCCTGTCGGCCAAGGAATCTGACGGGCTGGCGACGTGGCTGACCCAGAACAACTATCGCATCCCGGAGGGCGCCGGACCTGTGCTCGGATCCTACATCAAGCAAGGCATGAAGTTTTTCGTCGCCCGCGTGAACCTTGAGGAGCATGCGAAGTCCGGCAACACCTTCCTGCGCCCGCTGCAGATCGCGTTCGAGAGCGAGAAGTTCATGCTGCCGATCCGGCTCGGCACTCTGAATGCCAAAGGCAAGCAGGATCTCCTGCTCTGGACGCTGACGCGCAAGGGCCGGGTCGAGACTGCTAACTACCGCACGGTGCGGATGCCGACGGGTAACGAGATCCCGACCTATGTGAAGGACGAGTTCGGCCCGGCTTACAAGGCGATCTATGGCGAGGCCGTGACCAAGGAAGGCGGCGCGGCGGTGATGCTCGAATACGCCTGGGACATGGGTTGGTGCGATCCCTGTGCGGCCGATCCGCTGTCAGCGCGGGAGTTGCGTCAGCTCGGTGTCTTCTGGGTCAAACCGGACCAGCAGCAAGGCAGCGGTCAACGCATTGCCCCCCAAGCGCAGGATGTCTTCGTCACCCGGCTGCACGCGCGCTATGACGCGGAGAGCTTTCCCGAGGATCTGCGCCTTATGGAGACCGGCGATCGGCAGAACTTCCAGGGTCGCTATGTCATGCGTCATCCCTGGAAGGGCGAGGCCCAGTGTCCGGCGGCGGAAGAATACCGTGCGTCCCTGCCCGCCCGGTTCGAGCGCGAGGCGCAAACGCTTGCCAGTCTGACCGGCTGGTCCATCGACGAGATCCGGGCCCAGATGAAAGAGGCCGGGACCGATCCCGGCGATGGCGGAGACGATGATTGGTGGAAGGCGATCTGGAAGGACTAAGACCAGTCAGGCTGTCTTGACGCGCCCGTGGCGGTCCGGCGCAAGGCCAGGCCGCTGCGGGATCATCCACACTCACGGCACTGTGAAATGGCGCCCAAAGTTATCAACAGCGTTGAGCTTTCCGCAATGATGCCAGCGGGTTGCGGGGGTTCTTTACGAAAATACTATCAGAACAAAATCGGAACAAATCGGCGCTACATCTTGCGTTTACACCTTCTTAACCAACAATATAGACAATAATTTTCGCAAAACGCGACATATCGTCGAGATCGCGGCGACCCCAAGGACACAGGCATGACAAAACCGGTGAATACCCCCGATGACCGTGCCGAGACTGCCGTTTTCACGGATGTCCGGCTGCCATTGGAGAATATCGAATACACCATCGAGCAGTATCTGCTGACCAATGGTACGTGGCTCGATACGGAGACGCGGTTTCTGCTGGCGGGCGTGCGTGACAGCGTGCGCCAGGTGGCAGGACGAACCCGCATGATGTCACCGCCGCTCTGAGCGAAGCCCCCCGTTTTTTTCATACTCTCGCGCAATCGTCAGGCCGATTGACTGGCAAGACGCGCCGTTGTGGGCCATCTCTTGCCTGAGGTTTCGGGAGGAGATGGGATGATCACGCGGCGCACGACATTGGCAGGGCTTGGCGCGGTCGGGGTGGCCGGACCGCTGGCAAGCGCCGAGGCACAGGCGGATGATCGCGCTGTCGCGAAAGCCTTCGGTGACATCATCTATGGCGAGCCGAAGGAGAACATCGCGGGCATCGAGACATTGCGCGCGCGCGGCGGGCTCGATCTTGTGGCCGGGCTGATCTTTTCCCTGCGATTTACCCGGCAGGACGAAAAGCCCATTGTCGAGCTGCTGCGCGAGCTGACGGGTGAGGCCGACCGCGAGGACTGGTTCGACTGGATGCTCTGGCAGGAGACCCACCCGGAGGTGGTCCCGCACGCCAGTTATGTCGATCTCAAGCGGGATCTGTTCCTCTCGATCGATCCGAACTTCGATGTATTCCTGCGGGACGAGCACCTCGCGCGCGAGCGCATGAAGATCCGGTTCGAGGAGGTCACCTGGGGCGGCGTGCGCAAGGATGGCATCCCCTCGCTCGACAATCCCAAGATGGTCTACGGGGTGCAGGCGGATTACCTCGTCGGATCGGACTTCGTATTTGGCGTGTCCATCAATGGCGACGTGCGCGCCTATCCGCTGCGGATCATGGGCTGGCACGAGATGT
>CAYYZH010000262.1:0-5261 GCA_964475765.1 uncultured Limibaculum sp. | reverse complement strand
CGATGCCGAGATGTGTGCGACCGATTTGCTGGGCCAAGCCGAGCATGGCTACAACTCGCCCGCCGTTCTCGTGACGAACTCGCGCAAGCTCGCCGAGCAGACGCTGAACGAGATCGACCGCATCCTTGGGATCCTGCCAACCGCCGAGACCGCGCGCGCCAGCTGGACGGACTATGGCGAGGTGATCCTCTGCGACAGCTACGACGAGATGCTGCACGTCGCCGATGACATTGCCTCCGAGCATGTGCAGGTGATGACCGACAGGGACGACTGGTTCCTCGAGAACATGACCAGTTATGGCGCGCTGTTCCTCGGCCCGCGCACCAATGTGGCCAATGGCGACAAGGTGATCGGCACCAATCACACGCTGCCGACCAAGAAGGCGGGGCGCTACACCGGCGGTCTC
Organism: uncultured Limibaculum sp.; assembly: GCA_964475765.1. GTDB lineage: Bacteria > Pseudomonadota > Alphaproteobacteria > Rhodobacterales > Rhodobacteraceae > Thermohalobaculum. The sequence goes on along the minus strand of CAYYZH010000262.1, from coordinate 4,855 downwards.
TGGGTTGGCAAATTCCTCAAGACGCACAGCTATCAAAAGGTGCTGACGGACGAAGCGGCGACCGAGATGGGCGCCTACTGCTCGCGGCTCTGCATGCTCGAGGGGTTCGTCGGTCATGCCGAGCAGGCCAACCTCAGGGTGCGCCGCTATGGCGGTAAGAACGTACCCTATGGCTCAGCCGCGGACTAGGCCGGGCCAGCCAGCCCTCGCGTGAACTGCAGAGCAGGCGCGCAAGCTGCGTTCTCCAGGGTTCAGCTTTCGGGATCAAAGCTGCCGTTCGACAAACATGCTCTGGATTGACGTTTTCCCGAAAGCGGACATTCCGAGTGTATGCGACCTGCGCCACTCGCCGAAGTGTACACGGTCGACGCCTAGGAGAGGTTCTTGGCAAACTTCAGACTTTGGCGATGCCGCAGATTAGAGAGAGCAGACCGAGGCGAATAGTTGCTCAGTCGATGGCATCACCTCGTCTGTCTTCAGACATGTCTCAGACATTTCCGGCGAAGCAAAATGTGACGAATGCAATTCTCGAGCTTCGACTAAATCTCATTGCGATGAGAAACACGGTAGTGCCTGCACCAGGAGAAAGTCATGCTTCTGCCTTGAATGGGATTGCCAAAGCTTCAAGGGCCAACGCACCTGCGCCGCGCGCCCAAAGACCATCACCCCATCGGTGTGCCTCCAGTCGCACGCTTGGCCGCGAGGTGGTGAGAGAGTTTTCCCGGAGTGACTGCTCAACGCCCTCCATCAGCAGACCGTGGTTGCTCATGCGCGCGCCCGTCAGGACGATCAGACTGGGATCAAACAGGTTCAGCAAATTGGCGAGCCCCAGTCCCAACATGCGTCCCGCGCGGCGAAAGATCGAGGCTGGCGCCCCATCTCCCGCTCGTGCCCGGTCCGCAAGGAGAGAGATCACCTCGGCTGTATCATTGGGCAGTGCTTGCCCTGAAAAGGCGGCACCCGCCTCGCGGACAAGGGCAAAGTCCGCGACATAGGCCTCGAGGCACCCCCGTTGACCGCAGCGACAAAGCGCACCGTCCAACTGGACCTTGACGTGACCGAACTCGGCCCCCAGGCCCCTGGCGCCGCGATAAAGCTGTCCGCCGATCACGACGCCCAGACCGACACCATGCTCGATCGTCACGACCAGAAAATCTTGGTGGTAACGACCGTGACCGAACCAAAGCTCGGCCAGCGTCGCCAGGTTGGCGTCATTGTCAACCGAGACGGGGCAGGCGATGCGCTGCTGAAGCAGATCGCGGACATTCAACGGCGCGCCCTGAAGGAGCGGGCTCCAATGACAAAAGCCGGTATCGCGCTCGACGAAACCCGGCACGCCCATCCCGAACCCCAAGATCGCATCGGCGGCCAATCCTGACTCCTGCAGGGCCTGTTCGAACGCCCTCGTGACCCCGGCGAGCATGTCGTCCGGGCGGACCGTGGGACCCGGCAAGGTGGCCTCGGCATCTGCCACCACATCGCCAACGAAGTTCAATATCGCGACGGTCACCGAGTCGGTGTTCAACTTGGCGCCCGCGACGTAACCAGCCTCCGGGTTGAGCGCGAGCTGGCGACGTGGTCGACCCCGGCCCGGCGTCGAAAGCGTCTCGCTTTCGCGGACAAGACCCTGTTCCAGCAGATCCGAGACGACCGCCGTGACCGTAGCGGCGCTGAGGTCCAGCGTGTCGGCAAGGTCGACCCGCGCTATCTCGCCCCGGCGCCGAATCTCGGCAAAGACACGACTCAGATTGTTCGCCCTGAGCGCGGCCGTGTCGCCCTTTGCAACCGGTGCATTCAAAGGATGCCCCCGTCTACGATGAAGTCCTGCGCTGTGCATGCGAGCGAAACGTCCGAGGCAAGAAACAATGCCATCTGCGCGACGTCCCAGCCGGAAAGCTCGCGCTTGATGCATTGCTGCGAGACCATGGCGTCGATCGAAACCTGATCCGGATACCACAGAGTCCGCTGTTTCTCGGTCAGGACTGCACCTGGCAGGATGCTGTTCACCCGGATGCCGCTGGGGCCAAGATCCTTCGCCAGCGAGCGGGTTAACCCGCGCACCGCCGACTTGCAGGCGGAGTAAACTGCAAGGTTCGGCACCATGATCTCGGGCGCGACCGAGCCGAAGTTAATGATCGAACCGCAACCGCGCGGGGCCATATGGTGCGCCGCGCGCTGGCTCGCGAAGAACTGGTGTCGCAGGTTGACGTCCACAAGACGCTGCCAGTCGTCCGCGGTCACTTCGGCCAAAGCAAGGCGCAGATCGTTTGCGGCGTTGTTAATGAGGACGTCCAGCCCGCCCATTGTCTCGGCCTGGTCTACCGCGTCCTTCAGTGCGCTATCATCCGTGACGTCACATCTCAGAAACTGGACGCCGCCGCCCAGCAGCCGAGCCAGTGCGGTTCCCGCTGCTTCGTCGAGATCTACGAACAGCACCGTCGCGCGCTGTCCGGCGAATGCTTCGACCAGATCGCGTCCAATCCCACTGGCGCCACCCGAAATGAACACGACGCGGCCTTCGAGATCGGGGTAGCTCGCGGTTGCGCGTGTCGGTGCTCTCGGCGTGTCAGTCATCTTTTGCACCCGCTCGCGAAGAAATTTACCCCACCTCACTCCCTGAATTTGACCGGAGAGCTGGATGGAGTCTAAAATTTCCCGCTATGGTGGTCAATAAATTTGACTCGCGAAATTAATTTGCCATAGCTTCGGTGCAGGCCTGTAAGGCAAAGAAGGATTCGGCCGGACACAACCGGCACGACGCGAAGGGAGAAGCCATGAAACTGTTCAAGATTCTTGCGACTGCTGCGCTTGGCGCTGGCATCGCATTTTCCGCCGCCAACGCCGAGACGGTTGTTGGTGTCAGCTGGTCGAACTTCCAGGAGGAACGCTGGAAGACCGACGAGGCCGCGATCAAGACCGCCTTGGAGGCCGCAGGTGCGTCTTACATCTCGACCGATGCGCAGTCCTCGGCTTCGAAGCAGCTCTCGGATATCGAAAGCCTGATCGCCCAAGGTGCAGACGCGCTGATCATTCTTGCTCAGGACGCCCAAGCCATCGGCCCCGCCGTACAGGCCGCCGCTGACGAGGGCATCCCGATTGTCGGCTATGACCGTCTGATCGAAGACAGCCGCGCTTTCTACCTGACCTTCGACAATGTCGAGGTCGGCCGCATGCAGGCCCGTGCCGTGTTCGATGCGATGCCCAAGGGCAATTATGTGATGATCAAGGGCTCTGCCACCGATCCGAACGCCGACTTTCTGCGTGGTGGTCAGCAGGAGATCCTGCAGGCAGCCATCGACGGCGGCGACATCAAGATCGTCGGCGAGGCATATACCGATGGTTGGCTCCCCGCGAACGCCCAGCGCAACATGGAGCAGATCCTGACCGCACAGGACAACAAGGTCGACGCGGTCGTGGCCTCAAATGACGGTACCGCCGGTGGCGTCGTCGCGGCACTGGCCGGACAGGGCATGGACGGGATCCCGGTCTCGGGCCAGGACGGTGACCACGCCGCTCTGAACCGTGTCGCCAAGGGCACCCAGACCGTCAGCGTCTGGAAGGATGCCCGCGAGTTGGGCCGAAATGCAGGCGAGATCGCTATCGCTCTGGCCGGTGGCACCGCGATGTCGGATATCAAGGGCGCAGCGTCCTGGACCTCGCCCGGCGGCACGACGATGACCGCCGTTTTCCTTGCGCCGCTGCCGATCACCAAGGACAATCTGACGGATGTGATCGATGCTGGCTGGATCGCCAAGGACAAGTTGTGCCAGGGCGTGACCAACGGTCCCGCACCCTGCAACTGATCCTGGCGATTTAACCCGGGGGTGGGCCGAAAGGGCCACCCACAGAGGGTCTCAGCATGTCCGACCTGACCGGCATTGACGACCTGCCCAAGTCTCGGCGCAGTCTGGCGCAAACGCTGGAGCTGGATACGCGTCTTCTGGGCATGATCGGCGCTTTCATGATGCTGTGCCTGGTCTTCGATGTGATCACCGATGGGCGCTTCCTGACGCCTCGGAACATCTTCAACCTGACAATCCAGACCGTCTCGGTCGCGATCATGGCGACCGGCATGGTCTTCATCATCGTCTGCCGCCATATCGATCTCTCGGTGGGCGCGCTGCTGGCAACATGCTCGGCGGCCATGGCGGTGGTCCAGACCGACATACTGCCGAATGCCTTGGGGCTGGGACTGGGCCATCCGATGATCTGGATCGTGACAATCCTGGCTGGCCTATTCGTCGGGACGATCATTGGCGCTTTCCACGGCTGGCTGATCGGATATCTGACGATCCCGGCCTTTATCGTCACCCTGGGAGGCCTGCTGGTCTGGCGCAATGTCGGCTGGTATCTCACGGACGGGCAGACCATCGGCCCACTGGACGAGATCTTCCGCATGTTCGGCGGCACCAACGGCACATTGGGTGTGCAGGCGTCCTGGATCGTCGGCGCGATTGCCGCCGGGCTGGCCGCTCTGGCAATCCTGAACGCACGACGCCGCAAACAGGCCCACGGGTTCGCGGTCAAACCGGTTTGGGCTGAAGCCGTGATGGTTTTGATCGCCGCCGGCGCGATCTTGGGCTTCGTCGCGGTGCTGAACGCATATGAGATACCCACCCGCCGTCTGGCCCGCATGTTCGAGGCGCGCGGAGAGGTGATGCCTGAGGGCTATACCGAAGGCTACGGCCTGCCAATTTCGGTCCTGGTTCTGATCATGGTCGCCGTGGCGATGACGGTGATAGCGAGGAATACGCGCCTCGGCCGCTATATATTTGCGACCGGCGGCAATCCGGATGCGGCAGAGCTCTCCGGCATCAACACACGCCTGCTCACGGTTAAGATCTTTGCCCTGATG
>CAYYZH010000261.1:0-5317 GCA_964475765.1 uncultured Limibaculum sp. | reverse complement strand
CAACTGGGAAGATGGCCAGAAGATCGGCTATCAGGATGCAGGTTCATGGACGATCCTGAACTCGACACCGCTGGACCGCGCCAAGGCCGCGTGGCTCTACGCGCAGTTCGTCGTCTCCAAGACCGTCGATACCCGCAAATCCCATGTTGGTCTGACGTTCATCCGGGACAGCACGGTGAACCACGAGAGCTTTACCGAGCGGGCGCCGAACCTCGGCGGTCTGGTCGAATTTTACCGCTCGCCAGACCGGGTGCGCTGGTCGCCGACAGGGATCAACGTGCCGGATTATCCGAAGCTGGCCCAGATCTGGTGGCAGCAGATCGGTGACGTGAACTCCGGGGCGTTTACGCCGCAGGAAGCCATGGACCGTCTGGCCGCCGAGATGGATCAGGTCATGGCCCGCATGCAGTCAGCCGATGAACGCGCCAATGTCTACGGCGGTTGTGGACCGCGGCTGAACGAAGAAAAGCCTGCTGCCGAATGGCTGGGCAAGGGCGGCGCCAAAGCTAAGGTCGATGAGAAACCCAAGGGCGAGACCATCGCCTATGAGGAAATCATCAAACGCTGGCAGTAAGCCGGATCACTCAATGCGATGCCGGGGCCTTCGGGTCCCGGCATTTTCTATTCGGACCCCTGCTGCGGTGCACGCAACGCCGGCAATCCCACTCCGGTCGTCTGAAAACCACCATCGGCGGCGAGGGTCTGCCCCGTCACGTAGCTGGCCGCCTCTGAACAGAGAAACACGATGACGCCTGCAATCTCGTCCTCCGAGCCATAGCGGTTGAGCGGGATGGCGTCATGATACGCCGAGATGATTTCTGGTGTGTGTACCGCCATCGCCAGCTTTGTCCGCACCGGTCCGGGCGCTACACAATTGGCCCTGATCCCGAACTCACCCAGCTCAGCGGCTTGCTGTTGTGTCAGGTGAATGACCGCCGCCTTGGATGTACCATAAGCGACCCGCAAGGTGGACGCTCTCAATCCCGAGATGCTCGCGATATTGACGATGTTGCCCTGGCTCTCCTTCAACGCAGGCAAGCACGCTTGAGACATCAGGAACACGCCATCCAGATTGGTCGCCATCACGGCTCGCCACCGGGAAAAGTCAGTCTGTTCGAGCGGTCCAAAATCGGCGACACCGGCGTTGTTGATGAGGTGATCGATCCGGCCAAATGCCCCAATGGCCTTGGACGCGATTACTTCAACATCCTCCGGTTCGGAGACATCGAGCGGCAGAGATAGTGTGCCCGCCAATCCCGACGCTGCTTCGTCCAAGGCCTTCGCGTCGCGGTCCACCATCACGACCCGGCAGCCTGAGGCCAGAAACTGCTTTGTTGCCGCCAAGCCAATGCCGCGCGCCGCGCCTGTTACAAGGGCAACCCTGCCTTCAGCCGTCTCGTCCATCCCATCGCTCCATCATACAAGACCTCAGCTATGCCGAGGTTAACTCTCGCGTCATCCAAGCCCAGATTTTCATGAGGTTTCATGTGTTTCCCTTGACCACGCAACCCCGTGCAGGTGAGTTAACAGAAAATGAAAACGCAAAAAGGGGGAGACGAGATGGCCGGGCATATTCTCGCGATTGATCAGGGCACAACCTCCAGCCGCGCGATCCTTTTCGATGCAGAGCTGAACATTGTCTCGGTCGGGCAACAGGAATTTTCCCAGCATTATCCGGCCTCTGGCTGGGTTGAGCACGATCCCATGGACCTGTGGGAGACGACCGTTTCGACCTGCCGAGAAGCCATGGCGAAGGCTGGGATTGAGGCTGCTGGCATTGCTGCCATCGGCATCACAAATCAACGCGAGACGACCGTCGTTTGGGACAAAGCCACAGGCAAGCCAATCCACAACGCAATCGTCTGGCAGGATCGCCGCACCTCGGATCGGTGTGCAGAACTCAAGGCCAAGGGCTATGAAGAAGAGGTGACGGAGAAGACCGGCCTGCTGCTCGACCCCTATTTCTCTGGCACCAAGATGGCCTGGATTCTCGACCATGTAGACGGCGCACGCGCACGCGCCGAGGCGGGAGAACTCCTGGCCGGGACGGTGGATGCATGGCTGATTTGGAACCTGACCGGCGGCGCCGCCCATGTGACAGACGCGACCAACGCGTCGCGCACCATGCTCTACAATATTCGCGACGGGCAATGGGACGAGGAGCTTTGCGATCTGATCGGCGTACCCGTCAGGATGTTGCCGCATGTCCATGATTCCGCGGATAAATTCGGAACAGCGTTGCCCGAGATCTTTGGTCGGGCGATCCCTATTCTAGGCGTTGCTGGCGATCAGCAAGCCGCCACCGTGGGTCAGGCCTGCTTCCAGCCGGGCATGCTGAAATCGACTTATGGAACGGGTTGCTTTGCGCTGCTGAACACCGGAGAGACGCTGGTGCGGTCTCAGAACCGGCTCTTGGGGACGATTGCCTATCAGCTTGGCGGCAAGCCGACATATGCGCTTGAGGCCTCGATCTTCGTGGCTGGCGCCGTGGTGCAATGGCTCCCTGACGGCCTCGGCCTGATCGCGCAAGCCCCTGAAACGCAAGGCCTTGCAGAGATCGCGGACCCCGAACAGGACGTCTATCTCGTGCCTGCTTTCGTGGGTCTCGGAGCACCATATTGGGATGCTGAATGCCGCGGCGCGATGTTTGGGCTGACGCGGGGCACGGGACCGAAGGAAATGGCTCGTGCGGCGCTGGAAAGCGTTGGCTATCAGACCCGCGACCTGCTCGACGCCATGCAAGGCGACTGGGCCGGAACTGCCGAGACTGTGCTGAGGGTGGACGGGGGCATGACCGCTTCGAACTGGACCATGCAGTTCCTCGCCGACATCATCGACGCGCCGGTCGATCGCCCGCAAGTCCTTGAAACAACAGCACTTGGGGCAGCCTGGCTTGCAGGAATGCAGGCCGGGATCTGTCCCGGGATGGAGGAATTCTCCCGCACCTGGGCGCTGGATCGTCGCTTTGAACCCGCGATGCAAGACGCCGCGCGTCAGCGCAAATATGCCGGCTGGCAGGACGCCGTCCGACGCACATTGTCGTCCTGAACCCATTGAGAACGCCTGTCCCCGGCGCTGGGATTCACCCCGTATGGCACGCGTATGGCACCTGTATGGCATCTGTACCGCAAGCGTATGGCTCGCGTATGGCAGGCGTATGTACAAAAAGTCGACCAGCTCACGGCACCGCAGCATCACCACGACCGGGCACTCAACCTCCAATCTTGCCAGTGGTTCGAGCGCTTTGCCTTTACAGGTTTGAGCTGCGTTCGCATAAGATTGTCGAGGTAGTCCTGCAATGACAGATCCGAAGATGCGAACACGCCCATGACTCCCTCGTTTTTCCGATGCCTGCTTGTCGCCCTGGTGTTGATGCCATCCACCGCGTACTCGGACCTCACAGTGAACTTGTTTCGAGATCGAATTCTGAGTTCGTTGCAAAGCTGCCAAGTCAATGAATGTGCGGACGCCCTGCGGGGTGTCTTGACTGAGCCCAGTCTGCATTCAACGGAAAGGCTTGGGATCCTCGATGAGGCGGCGAATGTAATCATCGAAAGCTCAGCCACCTCTGTCACTGGAGCGCTTGATCTCAGAAAAATTGAAACGCTGCTAAAGCTGACCGCCAGTGATCTTTCCGTTGACCAGGGCGAAAGACAGGATTTCCTGGGAAATCCGATGCCTGCGGTTACAGAAGATGATCTCCAAGCTTGGCGTTCGGGACTTCTTTCGAAGATCGCGAAAGCGAATGACCGGCTTGGGCTACCCGCTCTCGCCTCCGAGCAGTTTCGCAGAGTGATCGGGATGCTCGAAGAGCAAGGAAAATTGAAACAGGATTGCAAGAGTACCGGGAACACCGTTCCAGTGGAATCGAACGACATGCTTGCCGTGGGCGCTCTGACTGAACTGAAGCTTCTCGCGGCCTCCATCGCACCACAATGTCGGCTCCAATTGGTAAGGGTGATCGGCAGAGAGCTTAAACGTCTCGGCAATGTTCCATCCGCAATGGCGATGATGAAATTGCTGCCCGGAAACCTTCAGAGCCTTTATCTCGAAGAGGTCATCATCGGCGACGCTGACTATTCCGCGGAGTTGCTCAAGAAAATCTACAAGTAGTCGGCTTGGGAAAGGACGTGGGAAGACGGGTCGCCCAACACGGCGGGGTGTTCCCTAGAACGCCCTAGTCCAGATCCTTGACCAAGTAATGCCGAGAGGTGCCATTGGGGTAATCAAGACGTCCGTATTCGGTAAAGCCAAGATGGGTATAGAAGTCGAGCGCCTGCCAGGAATAGGTGTCGAGCGCGGCCCGCGTGCAGCCCCGGGCCTTGGCCTCACACAGCATGGCGTCCATCAGAGTGCGACCGAGCCCCTGTCCACGCAGATCTTCGTCGAGCCAAAGCCCGCGGATCTCGACCAGTCCCATATTGGTAGCACCGCGCGCCGCCGCCACGATACGTCCGGCATCGACCCGGACGACGCTGAAGACCTCGCCACCCCAGTTGGTGAACGTCTGATTGTGTACCTGAAACCGTTGGGAAATCTCGGCATAGATCTCGGCGTCATTGTCGACGATCTGGAACTCAGACATGGCGGACACTCGAACCTGTCGAGATCAAGCGGCGTGACGACCGGGACATGTGACGCCGCTCATCAGTTGCGGTTCGCCATGGCCTGAACGCGCGCAAGCAAGCGGCGATACCCAAGGATCACAAGGACAACGACGGCGAGGACCGCCACATACCCGAGCGCCGTTCCCGGATTGGCCCAAAGCCAGCCAAAGTCGATCAACGCATCGGCGGCAAAGATCACCCAGGCCCCAAGCGCGATGCGGGCCGCCCATTTGAGCCCGGCCTCGTCTGGCCGGGCCTTGGCCGCGCGAAACACCACCCAGATCGCAAAGAGGACGAGGGCAAGGCCCACGATTTCGAGAATGACGATCATGGGTGGAGGACCATGTGTCAGCCGACCCCGTCGAAGAGTGCCGTCGAAAGATAACGCTCGGCGAAACTCGGCAGGATCGCGACAATGCGCTTGCCGTCCATATCGGCACGCTCGGACAGCTCGATCGAGGCGGCGATCGCAGCTCCCGAAGAGATCCCGCCCGGGATACCCTCGATGCGGGCCAGAAGCCGCGCGTTCTCGAACGCGGTTTCGTTCGCCACGGTCAGGACCTCGTCGATCAAGCCGGTATCTAGGACGCCGGGCACGAAGCCTGCCCCGATGCCTTGAATTTTGTGCGGGCCGGGATCGCCCCCTGAGAGAACGGGGCTGTCCTCGGGCTCGATGGCAATGATCTTCGTTGCGGGAGAGCGTTCGCGCA
>CAYYZH010000260.1:0-5363 GCA_964475765.1 uncultured Limibaculum sp. | reverse complement strand
GATGCGTTCTTCGATAAGGTCACGGTCAACGCCGAAGATCAGACCGTACGGGCCAACCGCCTGCGGCTTCTCTCCCGCGTCCGCGCTGTGATGCGTCAGGTTGCGATCTGGGATGCCATCGAAGGATAGCGCTCGGCGGTCAAATTGCGTCACAATCCGTGACGACCCCGGACTTGTGCGGCGCAACATCACCGCTGTATGACGCGGCCATGACAGTTTCGGACGACATAGGCTGGATCGGGCTAGACGGCCCTGCCCCGCGCGCAGAGGTGCATGGCGAGAAGGCTGCCTTGCTGGCCTCAGCCGCCGGTGCTGGGCTGGTCGTGCCGCCCGCGTTCGTGCTGCCACCCGAACATGAGGATGATCTCGACCCACTGGTAGAACAGCTCGAGACCGCATCTGGTCTGGGATTCGGCGCAGAATCCGGCCCCCTTCTCCTCTCTGTCCGCCCTTCAGCGCCCATTGGCGCAGGCGGCATGGCACCGGCCATCCTGAACATCGGGACGACCCGGACGATCCTGCCAGCACTCGGACACATCACCGGAGAGCGCGAGGCGCTGCACCTTTATCGCCGCCTCATCCAATCGTACGGGACCGGTGTGCTCGGCCTTGATGACGAGGAGTTTGAATACGCGCTGCACGACGTTCTGCGCCTTGCCGGGGCGAAGGACGAAACCGCGCTCGAGACCGGGCACCTGAACGGCGCTATCGACACCTGTCTGGCGCTGATCGAAGAGGCAGGCGAGGCGTTTCCCGAAGACCCGCTAACCCAGCTCAAGACGGCATTGGCGGCGATGGGAACAGCGTGGACCGGTCCGCGGGCACAGGCAAGGCGTCTCGCGATGGGGCTTGAAGGCGACATGCCACTTGCGCTGATCGTGCAGGTGATGGCTCTGGGGATCGGGCCCGTTCCGTCCGGCGCGGGTCTGGCGAGCCTGCGCGATGAGATGACGGGGCAAACGGGGCTGACCGGGCGATATCTGCCGCAAGCCCAAGGCGAGGATGCGCTCATGGGGTTGCGCACACCCCATGTCCTGACTGCGCAGGAGCGCGCGGATATGGGGCTGCACGAGCCATCGCTGGAGGATGACGCGCCGGATACGGTCGCGGCACTGGCCGACGCTGGTACGCGACTTGAGGCGGCAGTTGGCGATGCGGTCGGGCTCGAGTTCACGCTGGCGGCCGGGACGCTTAACATTCTGGAGGTCAAGCGGGCCAAGCGTTCAGCGCGAGCTGCGGTACAGATTGCAGTGGACCTGGCCGAATCCGGCGCGATCAGCCGTGAAGAGGCACTGCTGAAGATCGATCCGCAGCATCTCGAAGAACAACTCCACCCCGCAATCGACCCCGATGCGCCTCGGGACCGGGTCGGGCGCGGATTGCCAGCCTCCCCGGGCGGCGCATCCGGTCCGTTGGTCTTCTCTCCGGACGATGCCGAAGCGGCAGCCCAGCGCGGCGAGCCCGCTATCCTGGCGCTGATCGAAACCAGCCCCGAGGACATCCGCGGCATGCATGCGGCCAAAGGCGTGCTGACCGTACGCGGCGGAATGACCAGCCACGCCGCGGTGGTGGCGCGCGGGCTTGGCAAACCCTGCATCGTAGGGGCGCGCGACCTGACGCTGGACACTGAGACCGGAGAACTCAGCACCGCCGACAATCGGCGCCTGTCGGAGGGAGACATCGTCACTGTCGATGGCACCACGGGCGACGTGATCGCGGGCGAGGTCGCGATGATCCAGCCCGAGGCGACGGGTGCATTCGCGACCTTGCTGGAATGGGCGGACGAGATGCGGCGCCTTGGCGTGCGCGTGAACGCCGATACCGGCGAAGACGTGGCCACCGCTGCCGAGTTCGGCGCGGAGGGGATCGGGCTCTGCCGGACAGAGCACATGTTCTTCCAGCAGGGCCGGATCAGCGCGATGCGCGAGATGATCCTGGCAGGGACCGAGGCCGAGCGGCGAGCGGCGCTCGACAAGTTGCTGCCGATGCAGCGCAGTGACTTCGTGCAACTCTTCGAGGCGATGCCGGGTCGGCCGGCCACCGTGCGCCTGCTCGATCCTCCGCTACACGAGTTTCTCCCTCACGGAGAGGCCGAGTTACGCCAGATGGCCGCGACGCTCGACATGCCGGTGGCGAAAGTCGCTGCGCGCGCGGCGGAGCTTGCCGAGTTCAATCCGATGCTGGGCAATCGCGGCTGTCGGATCGGGATCGCATATCCCGAAATCTACGAAATGCAGGCCCGGGCCATCTTCGAGGCGGCGATCGAGGCCGGGCGCACCACAGGCAAACCGGTGCGGCCCGAGATCATGATCCCGCTGGTCTCTGCAGTGCGGGAAATCGAGATCCTTGCCGACGTAATCAGTCGCACGGCCGAGGCTGTGCGCAACGGCAACGGCTCGATGGTCGAATACACAATCGGCGTGATGATCGAGACCCCGCGCGCCTGCCTGCAGGCGGGAGAGATTTCGCGCGCCTGCGGGTTCCTCAGTTTTGGCACAAACGACCTGACGCAGATGCTTTATGGGCTAAGTCGCGACGATGCCGGGCGCTTCATGCCGGAATACGTGGCGCAGGGCGTCTATGCGCATGACCCGTTCCATTCGCTCGACACCGATGGGGTTGGCGAGATCATTGAAATCGCGATTGCCCGGGTCCGCGAACATGCGCCGGATGTGCCGCTCGGACTTTGCGGCGAGCATGGCGGCGACCCCGCCTCCATCGAATTCTGCGAACGCATCGGGCTGGACTACGTGTCGTGCTCGCCCTTCCGCGTACCTGTCGCCCGTCTTGCCGCGGCACAGGCCGCGATCAGATCCACTCTGTCGGCCTGAGCAGAATGGCACCCGAGGTCCTCGTCTCCGGCGGCAAGCGCGCGATGGCAGCTGCGCTGACACAGATCGAACAGCAACCCGACACGGTTGAAACTGCAGATCTGCTTGACCATGCGCTCACAGCACAAAAGGGGTTGGGCCTTGGCCTGACCGGCCCGCCCGGTGTCGGCAAATCGACGCTGATCGATCGATTGATCGCCGCCTGGCGCGCCCGCGGGCAATCCGTCGCTGTGATCGCTGTGGACCCCAGTTCGCGTAGGTCCGGCGGAGCACTCTTGGGAGACCGGACCCGGCTCAACACGGATCCCGACGACGATAGAGTGTTTGTCCGCTCGATGGCGGCACGTGATCATCTGGGCGGCGTCGCGGCAATCACCTTCCCCGCACTGGTGTTGCTGCGGGCCGTTTATGATGTGGTGATCGTCGAGACCGTCGGGGTCGGCCAGTCCGAGACCGAGATTGCTGAAACCGCCGACCTGACGGCCGTCTGCATCCAGCCCGGCTCGGGCGACGCATTGCAATTCATGAAGGCCGGCTTGATGGAAATTCCCGACCTTCTGATCGTGACCAAGACCGATATGGGGCCAATAGCAGAGCGCACGATCACCGACCTGAAAGGGGCGATGTCGCTGACCACGGACAGCCGTCTCGTGGCCTGTTCCGCGGCAACCGGGACGGGAATCAGCGCTGTTTTGGACGAAATCTCGGCCATTGCTGCCAAATTCTCGCCTTTGTCGTGCAAGCAAAGGAATCAGCAGATGATTCGCTGGTCAGAATCGCAGATCTTGCGGAGGTTTGGGGAGGAAGGACTAAAGCTGGCAAAATCCGAAGTTGTGGATAACCCACCAAACTTCTCATTTCGCGAAATGCTGGAACACCATTCGCGTCTTTCTGACGCAATGACTGCGGCTTTTAGGTCACGGTGCGATAGATTCAAGACATGACGAAGCGAGTCGAATCCCCTAAAACCCTTATTGAGTGACAATCAAGGACGACCCGCCGCACAGTGGTGCGCGCAGGTTCAAAAGCCCGGTGCCCCTCCGCTCGATCAGGCGGAAGGAGAAGCTGCCGGGCACGGACAGAGACGGAGAGAAGACCATGCAGAGCCCGGCGCTGCACGCGATGCTTATGACCACCAGTAAATGCTTGATGCTTGCCGCCTTCGCGCTCGTCGCGGGCGGCGCAGCACGTGCGGACACTCCGCTGCCCAATGCAGCGACTGCCGAGGAAAGCCCGGTTGCCTATCATGCCGCGATTGCCGACGCGCTTGGCGGAGAGCAACTTGCCATCAGCGCCTTCTCGGCAACGCAGGACTTCGCACGGGCCTCGGGTCTCGAGCGCATCGAAACGCCCGACATCAACTCCGGCCCACGCGTGGACCGGGCACTCGCAGCGATTGTTGCCCAGCATGATCAAGACCTTAACGCCTCCAGCCTCGTTGATGGGGCGGCCACCGCCATGGCGCGTGAGCAGGTGATGATCAGCCCCGGCGAGGCGCTCAGCCACACGACGTTCTCCAAGATCGAAGTCGGCGAGCGCTCGGAACAGTGGCGCTGTCTGACCGAGGCGCTTTACTTCGAAGCACGCGGCGAAAGCCTGACAGGACAGATTGCGGTGGCGGAAGTTATTCTGAACCGGGTCGACTCCAAGCGTTATCCCGACACGATCTGCGGTGTCATCAGCCAGGGCGAGCACCGGCGCCATGCCTGCCAGTTCTCCTATAACTGCGATGGCCGGCCGGAAACGATCGCCAACAAGCGGCTGTTCGAGAAACTCGGCCGGGTTGCCTGGGTCATGATGAACGGCAAGTCACGGGATCTGACCGACGATGCGCTCTTCTATCACACCACCGCGGTGCGGCCGTACTGGTCGAGTAAAATGGTGCAAACGACCCAGATCGGGCAGCACATTTTCTACCGTCATCCGGTGAAACTCTCCCAACGCTGACCGCTTTCCGAGGGCATATCTGCCCGCGAAATCCGAGTTACCCACAAGATAATGGGGCGAATCCGACAAGATTCGCCCCTTTTTGTGCAGGTTGAGGTTGCAAATTGTGACGTGGTCAGCCACAGAAATGGTCATGGAACTGCAAAGTGGCGGTCTTTAGAGAGCCACGAATAGATAGAGGATAGAGGCAATGAAAAAGGCAGAACTTGTCGATGCGCTCGCCAGCGCCGCTGATCTTAACAAAAGCCAAGTGGATGCCATGCTCGAAGCGCTGCCAGGGGTCATCCTCGGCGCGCTGAACAGCCACGGTTCGCTGACGCTGCCCGGAGTCGCCAAGATCGAGGCGCGCGCCCGGCCCGAGCGCAAGGCCCGCAACCCTGCAACCGGTGCCGAAATCACCATCGCAGCGACCACTGTGGCGGGCTTCAAGCCGGTCAAGCCGTTCAAGGAAGCTGTCGCCAAGGTCAAGGCCTGAGGCACGCCCTTCGCTGCCTAACCCAGGGCAGCATCGAAAAGACACATCCCGCCGCGCATCGCACGGCGGGATTTTTCATGGCCACATGCTTGGCTTCAGCCTGCGAACAC
>CAYYZH010000259.1:0-5407 GCA_964475765.1 uncultured Limibaculum sp. | reverse complement strand
TAAGCGTCCATCGGGTCGGCCAACCCCGGTCCCATGTCATGGCGGCGGAAGTCCGAGTACCAGCGGATGATCGCCTGTCCCTTATCGTTCCGCTCGAAGGCGCCTAGGTTCACGGTCGTACCGTCGGCGAGGTCGACATGATTGTTCGGCTGGTCGGACGTCAGATCGAAGCTGATGGGTTTCGCCATGCCTAGGCCGTGTGCGGCGGGCGCCTCACCGCTTGGAAAGACCTCGTCATAGAAGCCCACCTGACCGCTAGGTTCGCGAAAGACTGGGTCGTCCAGCGTGATTTCTGGCACGTGACATGAGGTGCAACCGATCTGCCCAAATAGGACCATTCCCTTCTCGATTGATGCCCGCTCACCATTGGAAAGGTCCAGGATCCCGTGGTCGGCCAACTCCAGCTTGGAGGTCGGGCGCTCCAGCCCTGCGATGTAGATGGCCAGAGCCGTGAGATCACCAACCGTTAGCTCACCCGTCACTCCGTCATTGTCGCCGTCCAGATTCCCGACCAATTCGACCGCCTGCATCCCCATCTCGTTGTGCGCGGCACCACGGGAGAAGTCACGGATGGTGGCGTGCGTACCTTTCCAGCCGAACATACGGACGACTAAGTCGTGATCCACGCCCTCGACTGAATCTGTGTCTATAGCGCCATCGCAAGGCGTCCCAGTTGGGGCGGCTGCCAGCGTGCCAAAGCTGATGCCCTTTGCCGTCAGTGGGGCCGAAACGAGTGTACCATCGGCGCAAGCGCGCGCCACCAGTAGGTCGCGCTGCGCGTGAAGCTCCGCGGTCATTTCCTCAGCAACGCGCTGGACAGCGCCGAGAGCGAAGAGATGCAGTGTATTGCGTTCGAGGTAGAGCGATGGCTCGCCAGTCTGGAGCGGGTCGATTGCCACGTTGAGCGCCATGGCTCCGGCGCCGTTTGCGTAGGGGGCGGCGTGGCATGTGATGCAGGATTGGGCCTGGGGACCCCCCTCGCGCATCGGTGTGTGCGTGGCCCATTCGCCGTCCTCCGCGAGATCTGCACGAGGCATCCTGGTAAAGCGCTGCCCCGGGCCGACATGGGCACCAACACCGCGGGCGACTGTGAATGTCGCTTCAGTCAGTTCGTCGCCTGCGTCGAAAGCTTCAATGAAAGCTGCATTCGGGTCCTCGGCTGCGCGCGCAACAAGGGCAGCTTGGTCGACGGGCGCTGGTTCTACGGCCAACGCGGTCGTTGTCAGCAGGACCGTGAAACAGAGGCAGGTACGTAGGGTCATAGCGGGTCTCTTGCTTTCAGGTTGGCTGGAGACGTCGGCGCGCAACGTGTACGAGGAGGGAGTACAACCCAAAGATGTGCTGGGGTTCAAGTGCAAATTTCAGACTTGTACCATCGGTTCCGCAGCATGCGGCCGCGAGCGTCAGCTGCGGTGAACGTCCTGAACGAGCTGAGAGTTGCTAAGGTGCTCTTTCACCCGGTTTGCAGTTTCGAGCCCATCTTTCCGGCTGGTCGCAGCACGCGAAACGCAGTCGCAGCGAACGGCAGGTCTCGCGTACCGCGCCTGCGAAGCCCGGTCTGTCGACTGACGCCAGCAATGGGCCGACACTACAATCATCGGGAGCGGAGACCGGCCTCAGTTCCCAGTAGCGCTAAGCAGAAAGCCTGCGGTGCAGGCGATGACGTCATCCAGAAGGTCTGGCTCTCTGAGTGCGCCGAGATCGTGACCGGCATTGATGTCAAGGATCACGGTGTCGGCCGCGCGCCCCGCCGCCAGATTTGCCGCCAAACCGGTCCCGTTCTTCACGAGGGGATCGCGCTGACCGGTCACCATGAAGACCGGTGCCGCGATCTTGGCTCCATCCGCAATCGGCTCGCTAGTGGTGATCTCGGCGAAGAAGCCCGGGCGGAGGCGGGTCCCCTCGACAATGGCGCCTGAGTTTCCCGGATCGTGGCGCTTGGCTGCCTCAAGGATCTTCTCGCGCCCGAAGATGATACTGTAGGTCGCCATTGGGTCCATTACCGGGTTCCAAAGAGCAATCGCGTCAAAGAGTGCGCCCAGCGTCGCGGCCCGCAACGAGACGAGGCCGCCCTGGCTGTAGCCGAGGACGCCCACCGGAATGTTCTCGAATCCGAAGTCATCGCGCAACGCGGCCGCGGCCCGAACCGCATCGCGCGCCTGGGTCGAGAAGGTCGTATCCGCCCACTCTCCATCGCTCGCCCAGGAGCCGATGAAATCAATCCGCAGGGTTGCGATGCCGCGTTCGGCGAAGGCACGGGCCGTTCGGGCGAACATGCCCTCGCCCTTGGCCACCCTGATCTCATTGCGTGACCCGGTATAGCCATGCAGCAGAAGGGCGATCAGTTGCGGTTTGATGCCGACCGGCTGGGCGAGTGTGCCGGCGATATTACCGTCGGGCGTGTTGATCGCCACGATCCGCTCGACCGCAGGTGTATGTCGCGGCGGGGCCTCGACACAGGCTTGGAAAGGATCCGCCTCGGCCAGAGAGTGGCCGCTCAGCACGACGCCGAGAGCAACCGCCAACCCCAGCCAGCATCTCAACTTGCGTCCCCCGGTTTCATCACGTGGTTTCCCTCGAAGCATCGGGCCTGAACGTAGAGCCCGATCCACGGGTGTGTCATGAGAAATCTGGCGAGGTGCGCCCGCCGATCCTCGCGGCACTATCGACCCCGTCGGCGGGTGGACCGGAGTACGCTGTCGCGTGGCAAGCGTGAGCCGACCGTTGCGTGGGCGCAGCCAATTACCGGTTTGGCGTCCCGCACCTACGAGAGAGATGCTGGCGGTCAAAATCTGCTCAGGGCACCTCAAGTAAGTCAAAGTCCCGCTGGCCGATGAGCATTGCGCGATGCCGAAAATGTTGGCGAGGTGCCCGGGAGCTGGAGTTGGGCTCCATTTTGCGGGGCATGGAATGAACTCACTGAGAGGCCATGGTCAATCCAATCTCAACGGTGTTCGTCTATCGCTCCAGGGGTCGATTACCTCAATCCCGCACCCTTCAAAATCTTTGGCATTCCTGGTGGCGACTGTTGCCCCCTGGGCGCGGGCTATAGCGGCGATCTGACAATCGAACTGGCTGATCGGCCGTCCGGCCACACGTCGCTCGGCGGCAATGACGGCGTAAGCCGCTGCCGCCGTACTGTCGAAAGGTAGGATGCGCGACTCAAAATCCTCGCGAAGGATGAAATCGAGCGCAGTGATCAGAGCGTCGCGCCGTCTGCCCTCTGGCAGAATCGCCACACCATAGCGGAGCTCGGCTTCGTTGACTGCGGTGAGATAGACCTCTGCACCATCCTGAGCAGCAAGCCACGCCTCCACCTCGGGCTCAGGCGACGGCCGCAGAAGCTCGGAAACGACATTGGTATCGAGAATGATCAACGCAGCGCTCAATCGAAGTTTGGCGTTTCGCGCAAAGGCTCACGCGGTGAAATGGCGATCTCTTCCCCGCCCAATGGCGCAATCCGCGCGCGGATCGCCTGGGCGAGGTTGCGCCGTGCCGGGGCTGCGCCAATGGCATGGCGTAGGATTTCGCGCGCCTCCTCTTCCATAGAGCGCCCATGTTCAGCTGCGCGCACACGAAGGCGCTTCTTTAAACCGTCATCCAGATTTCGGATCGTGATGCTGGCCATTTGTATCTCCTGCGGAACGCGATTTAGTGTAATCATTGATTGCGATGCAATCAAGTTACCATGCGTCTGTCTCAGACTCAGATATTCGCTCTGACCCAATGTGAACAAAGCCGCCATTCGGCCCTTGTCCGGTAGGGCCCCAGTTGTTTGATTGGACTCCGTCGGGATCTTCGCAGGTACCGCCAATAGCCGCTGCTGAGGACGCGACCGCGGCATTCCGAAGTGTCACGGATGTCCGGTGTGGCGTTGGTGCGTAGATGCCGTCACGGTGGTATAGCAGCGGCCCGCTCCACTGCTGATCGAAGAATCCATGCCCTACAAGCTGAATGAACCGCATCGGGACAAGATCCCGAAGGCAAAATACCGTGTAACGAACTGGTCGGAGTACGACCGCGGCCTTGTCCGCCACGGGGATGTGAGATTTTGGATCGAAGAAGCTGTGATTGCCGACTGGATAGCACCCTGGCGAAAGGGCCCAGGTGGTCAAAGACGCTACTCAAACACAGCAATCGTGGCGACGTTGACGCTGGGATCGGTGTATCGATTGCCTCTGCGCCAGACGGAAGGGTTTGTGCGCAGCCTCTTTTCGTTGATGGGCGTCGTGATCCCGGTGCCGGATCACACCACCTTGGCACGGCGCCGCCGGACTGTGGCGATTGACATGCACACCAGCGCACACACCCAGCCAACCGACATCGTGTTGGACAGCACCGGTCTGAAATTCTTGGGGCCGGGGGAGTGGGATCGCGCCAAGCATGGCGAACGGCGCAGGGCCTGGCGAAAGCTCCATGTATCTGTCGATCCAGCAACCTCCGAGATCGTCGCGCATGAGCTGACGGATTCTGACGCCTCAGACGCCGTGATGGCCGGGACCCTGGTCGCCGCTTCAGGTGGTCACATCAGGAGGGTTATCGCTGACGGCGCCTATGACGGCGAGCCGGTTTCGGAAGAGATCCGTGCGGCCCGCCCTGCGAATTCACCACCGGAAATCATTGTGCCGCCGCCGGTCAACTCCATCCCACCCCCTGCGACGCCACACGGTGGCACCGAGCGCGAGAGACATTGCGCCGAGATCGCCGAACACGGACGTATGGCCTGGCAGAAGGAACACGACTACGGACTGCGATCACTGGCGGAAACTGGCATCGGGCGGCTGAAAGGTCACTCCGGAGGGAGGCTGCGTACCCGCACATTCGGCGCTCAGAAGAAAGAAGTCGCGATCGACATATCGGTCCTGAACCGTCAAATTCGAGCGGCAAAGCCGGTGACAATCAGGGTGAAATGATCTCAGCGGGGTGAGGCGAATTCATACAACCCACGCGATGCACCAAAGCCGATCAACGCTATCAATCGGATGTTGAAGCGGTTTGGTTGCCCCGTCCCGATCGAGATGGTTAGACGTAAGTATCTCAACAATCTTGTTGAACAGGATCACCGGTTCATCAAGCGACGAACCCGCCCGATGCTAGGATTCAAATCCTTTGATGCAGCAGCTTCAACCTTGGGCGGGATTGAACTCGCCAGCATGATCCGCAAAGGTCAGTTCGGTGACACGGGTCGATCAGGTTTTGAGCAGTTCGCTATGTTGGCAGGCTGAACCTCATCTCAAAGCAGTATCTGCCAGCGTCCAGAAAAGTTTGCGACAGAACCGAACTGGCAGCAGGGGATCGGGATTGGGCTGGGCGCAACAGGATGGGTGTTTCGCCATCCGAGGCTCAGAACTTACTCAACGTATGATAGACTGGTGGTGACATTGAAAAGGGTGATGCCGCCATGACC
>CAYYZH010000258.1:0-5410 GCA_964475765.1 uncultured Limibaculum sp. | reverse complement strand
CCAGAAGATGTCGCCATCATGGTAGTCGAACGTGTATTGGTGGGTCATCGAGGCATAGACGATGTAGCCGCCCGTCGTGTGCAGAACACCCTTGGGTTTGCCGGTCGAGCCCGAGGTATAGAGAATGAACAGCGGATCCTCGGCGCCCATCGGCTCCGGCGGACAATCGGCCGAAGCTTCAGCCATGAGTGCTGTGTAGGAGTGGTCGCGTCCGGCCTTCATATCCATGGCCGCGCCGGTGCGCTCGACCATCAGCACCTGGCAATCGCCTGAGATCGCCAAGGCCTTGTCGACATTGGTTTTCAGCGGCGTGTTGCGCCCGCCGCGCGGGGCCTCATCCGCGGTAACGATCAGCTTCGCGCCGCAATCCTCGACCCGACTGGCCAACGCATCAGGGGAGAACCCGCCAAAGACAATGGAGTGCACCGCGCCGATCCGCGCGCACGCCAACATGGCGTAAGCCGCCTCCGGGATCATCGGCATGTAGAGCACCACACGGTCGCCCTTGCCAACGCCCAAGCCTTTGTAAACATTGGCAAGCTTGCTGACGTGCTCGTGCAACTCGCGGTAAGTGATGTGCTTGTCGACCGTGGGATCATCGCCCTCCCAGATGATCGCGGTCTGGTCGCCTCGGCTGTCCAGATGCCGGTCCACGCAATTCGCGCAGACGTTCAGGACGCCGTCCTCGAACCATTTGATGGAGACATCGGGGTGGGCGTACGTCGTGTTCTTGACCCTGGTGAACGGCTGGATCCAGTCCACCCGCTTGCCGTGCTCGGCCCAGAATGCCTCCGGGTCGCTCACTGAGGCCGCGTACATTTCCCTGTACTTTGCCTCATCGATTAAAGCATGCGCAGCGGCATCTGCCGGGACAGGTACGAGATCGGACATTTCTGTCTCCCCCAATTTTTAGCAGCGCACTGCCATCGCGTGGTGGCGCACGCCTGTTTTTGATCCTGTGTCGCCCCGGGGTCGGTCCGGGACCTCCGGTTCAGTCCGGAGGGAGTCCCGGATCAAGACCGGGACGCACTGGCGATTGTCAGATCGCGAGATATTCCTGCCGCAGATCGGCATTGTCCAGCACCTCTTGCGCGGTGCCGTCAAAGACCTTCTCGCCAATGTCCAGAATGATCGCCCGGTCTGCCAGATGCAGAGCTGCGATGGCGTTCTGTTCCACCAGAATGGTGGTCATGCCAAGGCTCTTGATCCGCTCCAGTGTCTTCTCGATCTCCTGAACGATCACTGGCGCCAGGCCCTCATAGGGCTCGTCCAGCAACAGGAGTTTGACGTCGCGGGCCAGCGTGCGGCTGATCGCCAGCATCTGCTGCTCGCCACCGGAAAGCGTTGTGCCCTCCTGCTTGCGGCGTTCGCCGAGCCTCGGGAAGAGCTCGTAGACCTGCTCCAACGACCAACCGACGGGCGGCGCGATCTGCGCAAGCTTGAGATTCTCCTCAACGGTCAGGCCCTGGATGATGCGCCGGTCCTCGGGCACCAGACCGATACCAGCACGCGAGGCTTCATGCGACTTCATCTCGTGCAGCGGCTGGCCATCAAGCCAGATCTGTCCGGCCTGAAGATAGGGGTCATCAACCCGCGCGATGGATCTGAGTGTCGAGGTCTTCCCCGCCCCATTGCGACCCAGAAGCGCTACGATCTCACCTTCGGCCACATCAAAGCTGACACCCTGCACAATATAGCTCTCGCCATAATAGGCATGGATATCCTGTGCCGAAAAGTACGCCCCCGCGCCCGTATTCTGATCCATCCCAGTGCTCTCCTTCACGTCCGCGCCGTCATTGATCTTGAAGAGCGCGTTCATAGATGTGCTCCGCCGAGATAGGCTTCCTGAACCTTTGGATTGCCCTTGATGTTCTCAGGCAAATCCTCGGCAATCACAGTGCCCTGCGCGAGGACCGAGATCTTGTCCGCCAGGGAGAACACGACATGCATGTCGTGCTCGATCACGACCGTGGTGATGCCACGCTCGGAAATGCGCTTGAGCAGGTCGATTGTGTTGTTGGTGTCCGCTCGACTCATGCCCGCGGTTGGTTCGTCGAGCAGCAGGAGTTTCGGTTCCTGCACGAGACACATCGCCAGCTCGAGGCGGCGTTTATCTCCGCGCGAAAGCTGGTTGGCGATTTCCTCACCTTTTTCGCCAAGCCCGACATCTTCCAACATATGCAGGGACTTATCCCGCAGCTCCGCTTCGCTGCGCACCGACGACCATGCGTTCATTTTGAAGGCCCCGTCGCGTTTGGCGAGCGCCGGGATCATGACGTTTTCGGTCAATGTGAGGTCGCCGAAAATCTCCGGTGTCTGGAAAACGCGGCTGACACCGGCCTGATTGATCTCGTGCGGCTTGATCCCCAGCAAGGACGTGCCGTTGAAGGTCACTGATCCGGTATCGGGTTCGAGTCTGCCGACAAAGCAATTGAGGAGTGTCGATTTGCCAGCGCCGTTGGGCCCGATGATGGCATGAACCGTGCCTTCCTGGATCTCCAGGTTGACCTCGTTCAGCGCCTTGAGACCACCGAAACGCTTGTTGATGTTCTGTACGGAAAGGATGCTCATTGCGCTCTCCTTCACTCAGCCGGGATGCCGGGGGCGTCGGACTTCTTGCCGCCGCGCCGACCCAAAGAGGCAATCCAACGCCAGAGCCGATTGACACCTTCCATCAGGCCGCCCGGCAAGAAGATCACGACGATCATGAACATCAATCCGATCGTGAGATGCCAGCCGCCACCGACGAAGACCTCGCTGAGAGAAACAACAGCACTCTGAAGGCCTTCGGGCAGGAACGAAAAGGTCTGCATCAAATCATCGGTATTGAGCGCCGAAAGCCGGGCCTCGGCTCCTTTCAGGATACCCGCTCCCAGGATCGGACCAAGCAGTGTGCCGGTGCCGCCCAGAATAGTCATCAGCACGACCTCACCCGATGCGGTCCAGAACATCCGCTCGGCTCCAGCCAAGGGATCGGTCACAGCCATCAGGCCACCAGCCAGACCCGCATACATGCCGGAGATCACAAAGGCGGCGAGCGTGTAGGGTTTGGTGTTCAGCCCGGTATAGTTCATGCGGTTTTGGTTTGACTTGACCGCCCGCAGCTTCATCCCGAAGGGCGATCGGAAGATCCGCATAGAAATGAAGAAGCAGATGATCAGCACCGCGGCACAGAAGTAGAAACCGGAATATCCGGTCATCTCAATCCCGAAGAGGCTGGATGATGGGAGTGCACTGCCATAGTCGACGCCGAATACCGCCGTGTCCAGCCAGCGCGGATCAGACTGAACCAGCTGCAGACCGGTTTCTCCATTGGTAACCGGTGTCAGCACCGAATATGCGAGGCGATAGCTCATCTCGGCGAAGGCCAGCGTCAGGATCGAGAAGTAGATGCCTGACCGGCGCAGGCTGATGAAACCGATAACCAGAGCAAACAGGCCGGCCATGACCACCGAAAGCATGATCGCCGGGATCGGGTTCATCGAGAACAGCTTGAACGTCCAGACTGCCGTGTACGAACCAACCCCTAGAAACGCGGCATGTCCGAACGACAGGTACCCAGTCAGGCCGAACAGGATGTTGAAGCCGACGGCAAAGATCCCGAAGATTGCGAACTTCTGAAGGATGTCCGGGTAGCCCAGTCCCAGCGGCGCCAAGATAACCGGGGCCGCGAGCACGAACGCGGCAAAGCCCAGCAACAGCATAAGATCGAGGGTTGGGTTGGATTTTGGCATGCTCATGGGTCAGGTCTCCATCACGCCCTTGCGGCCCAGCAACCCGCGCGGGCGGACCAGCAGGATGATCACTGCGATGAGGTAGATGATGATCTGGTCGATACCGGGAAAGATCTCTTTGACCTCGTTCATCGATGCGAAGCTCTGAAGAATACCCAGCAGGAAGCCGGCAGCGACCGCGCCGCCAAGACTTCCCATACCCCCCACGACGACAACCACGAAGGACAGAACAAGGAAGTCCATTCCCCAGTGATAATCCGGGGGCTGGATCGGCGTATACATAACGCCCGCAAGCCCGGCGACGGCGGCCGCCAGTCCGAACATGACTGTGAAACGCTTGTCGATGTCGATCCCGAGCAAACCCACGGTTTCCCGGTCGGCCATGCCTGCGCGAACGACCATCCCAAACGTCGTAAACTGGAGGAATGCGAAGACGCTGCCAATAACGAGGAGCGAGAACAGGAAGTAGACCAGCCGCCATGTCGGATAGGGGACGGTCCCGGGGTCAAAGCCCATCATGACCCCAAAATCGACCATGCCCTTGGCAATCTCGGGCGCAGATTGGGGGATGGGATTGGCTCCGTAGAATTTCTTGATGATCTCGCCCAGAACGATTGCAAGCCCGAAGGTCACGAGGATCTGCTCAGCATGGGGGCGTTTGTAGAAGAAGCGGACGAGGCCGCGCTCCATGATAACCCCAATGAGCACCATCACAGGGATCGCAATCAGGATCGATGCGGGCACTGAGTATTCGATCAGGAAGGATCCAAAGTCCCCGAACCAATGCTCGACATAGGGTGTTTCGATCTTAAGAGGCTTACCGAGAAAGTCAGTCTCAGTGGCGCTCTCAGTCACGTAGGAGATCTGAAGGACATGCTTCATGGTCACTGCACAGAATGCGCCGAGCATGAACAAAGCGCCGTGGGCAAAATTGACGACACCAAGTGTGCCGAAAATAATGGTCAGCCCAAGAGCGATGAGGGCGTAGGCCCCGCCCTTGTCGAGCCCGTTGAGAACCTGCAACAGGATTGCGTCCATGACCCCCTCCGTGTGGTGTGATCCGGCCGCCCTTTTGGGGCGACCGGTTTGCTCAAAAACGAGCGCTTATGCGCCGTCGTTGATCGCGCCTTTGCTGCAGCCCAGCATGTCGGTCGGGTACTCGACCTGCGCGCGCGGCGTGACTTCGACAACTTCGAGAACGTCGAACTTCGAGGTCGGGTTCTCTTTGCCCTTCACGACGAGAACGTCCTTGAAGCACTGGTTGTCTGCACCGCGGTAGGTGGTCGGACCGTTGCCGAGACCGTCGAAGTCGAAATCGGCGAGAGCCGCACCGACGCCCGACGGCATGAACGTACCGGCACGCTGACAGGCATCTGCATAGAGGATCGCCTGGCAGTAGGTGGTGTGCGCGGCCTGCGACGGCGGGAAGCCGTACTTCTCACCGAACGCCTTGACGAATGCCTTGGAGCCTTCGTCCTGCAGCGACCAGTGCCAGTTGGTGGACCCGTAGATGCCCTTAACGTTCTCGCCAGCACCCTGTGCCATGAGACGCGAGTAGAGCGGCACCACGATGCCAAAGTCCTTACCGTTCACCTGCTTGTCGCGCAGACCGAACTGCACGGCCTGGGTCAGCGAGTTCACCATATCGCGGCCGTAGTGGTTCAGAACCAGCACGT
>CAYYZH010000257.1:0-5466 GCA_964475765.1 uncultured Limibaculum sp. | reverse complement strand
GCCCAGTCGAGGAGCCTGTCTCCGCGCCCGAGCCTGAGCCGGTGATGGCAGAGGCGACAGCGGAACCGGCGGTCAGCGCACCTGCCGAGCCCGATGCGCCGCCAAAGCCCAAGCGCAGGGGATGGTGGTCGCTCGGTCGTTGACCGAGGCCGCATACCTTCACCCACGATGCGATGTCCCGGGCTCAACCCGGGACCTCCTCTCTTAGCGTCCTGAAAACACAGAGCCGCTAGGGTTCAGCCGAGAAACCGCGTTATCCGCCGGATCCCTTCGGCGATCTCGACCTCGGTACGGGCAAAGGAGAACCGCATCGTCGCGTGTCCGCGCACCGGATCGAAGTCGAGCCCGGGCGTCGCCGCCACGCCCGCGTCGCTCAGCAATCGGGCACAAAACTCCCGGCTATCATTGGTGAGACCGGAGACCCCGGCATAGATGTAAAACGCGCCATCCGCCGGTGCGATGTCGGTGAACCCGAGACCCGGCAACGCATCGAGCAACATGGCGCGGTTGCGGGCATAGACTTCGCGATGAGCCTCAAGTTCATCCTCGGCATCCAACGCGCCCAATGCCGCCACCATGCTGGCATGTGAGGGACAAATGAACAGGTTCTGAGCGAGGTTTTCTATCGTGCGCACAAGACCGGGCGGCACCACCATCCAGCCAACACGCCAGCCCGTCATCGAGAAATATTTGGCAAAGCTGTTGATCACAATCACGTCATTGGAAAAGGCAAGCGCTGTCTCAGCGGGCGCGCCATAACTCAACCCATGGTAAATCTCATCCGAGATGAATATGGCCGAATTTGCCGCACACCAGCCCGATAGACTTTGCAGCGCTGTGCGATCGAGCATGGTCCCTGTCGGATTGGCCGGGCTTGCGACCAGAAGCCCATCAATGTCTCCGGCAGCTTCGAGATCCGCGACTGTCGGCTGGTACCCGGACCCGATCCCGGTTTCGATCCGAACAACCTCGAGATCCAGCGCGCGCAGTATGTTGCGGTAGGCGGGATAGCCCGGATCTGCCAGCGCCACCCGGTCTGCCGCATCAAAACAGGCCAGAAACGCCAGAATGAACGCACAGGACGAGCCCGACGTTATCACCACGCGGGCGGGATCGAGGTCCAAGCCATGCCGCCGCCGATAGAGGCCCGCAATACCTTCGCGCAGCTCCGGCAGGCCAAGCGCCACTGTGTATCCCAGTGGATCGCCCCGACGGATCGCAGCCTCCAGACGATCGGTCGCTGCACGCGGGGCCGGTGTGCCCGGCTGTCCCACCTCCATGTGCACAATATCGTGGCCGTCAGCCTCCCGCAGCCGCGCCGCCTCCATCACATCCATCACGATGAAGGGATCGATCTGGCTCCGCCTTGAAATCTTCACGGTCATTGCCCTTATCTTCCGAGACGTTAGATTGACGTCGACTGCGTAGCACATGCGCCGCAATTCGGAAGCCAGGAGCCGCATCCTTCATGTCACTGCGTTCCGTCGCCGGAATAGCCCTCGGCATCGTCGCCCTGATCGCCGCTGCGACAGCGGCTGATGCACGGTCGCTGGTGCGGGATGCAGAGATCGAGCGCACGATCAAACGCATGTCCGCTCCGATTTTCCAGGCAGCGGGGCTCGCACCCAGTTCGGTCGAGCTTTACATGGTCAATGATCGCTCGCTGAACGCCTTCGTAGTCGGAGGGCGGAGGATCTTCCTCCACACCGGGTTGATGATGGACCTGGAGACCCCCGAAGAACTGTTGGGGGTGATCGCGCATGAAGCCGGACATATCGCAGGCGGGCACGAGGCGCGCCGCGCGATCAATGTGCGCAACGCCCAAGGACCTGCACTATTGGGCCTTCTTGTAGGTATCGCAGCAGGCGTCGCCGGTGGATCGCCCGAAGTGGGTGCTGCGCTCGCGACCGGATCACAAGGCGCAATCCTGCGCTCGCTCCTTCGCTACAATCGCGCGGAAGAGGCCTCCGCCGATCAGGCCGGGCTGTCTTATCTGACACGCGCCGGTGTGAACCCGCGTGGGCTTTTGCAGGTGATCGAACGGTTCCGAGGTCAGGAAGTGTTGTCCGTTGGAAACGTCGATCCCTATGTGCTGACGCACCCGCTGGGTACCGAACGCATGTCCTTATTGGAACGCAGCGTTCAGTCGGCCCAGGGCCGGACGTGGCCGGATAACCCCGAACGCACGTATTGGCACAAGCGGATGCGAGCCAAGCTGATCGGATTTCTCGATGATCCCACGCGGGTTCTGGACAAGCTGGAGGATGAGCCCGAAGACGAAATGGCCCTCTACACGAAGGCCATTGCGCTGCATCGGTTGCCCGACCCGCCGGCCGCGATTGCAGCCCTAGACCGTTTGATCGCGACCCGCCCCAATGATCCCTATTATGTAGAACTCAAGGGTCAGGTCCTGCACGAGTCCGGTCGTTCCGCGGAGGCTGTGTCGTCTTATCGCCGTGCGGTCAGCCTTGCCCCGAACGAGCCGCTTTTGAAGGCGGCGCTTGGCCGGGCCCTGCTTCAACTCAATGATTCCCGCGCAAATTCGGAGGCACTGGCGGTCCTGCAGGACGCCCGCAGCGACGATCTGGCGGACGCCGCGGCGCTGCGCGATCTTGCCACCGCCTACGACCGGGCGGGAGATCGCGGCATGGCGACACTTGCAACCGCAGAGCGTTTTGCGTTGGTTGGCAACTTCAAGGACGCCTCGCGAATGGCACAACGTGCGGCAAAACTCCTCCCGAACGGATCACCGGGTTGGCTGAGGGCGCAGGACATCCTAAAACTTGATCCTGCAAAATGATGAAAGCTCAGGGGGATACGATGCTGAAGTCTCGGATTAGATCTGTCTTCGGATCAGCGGCGCTGGCGACAGCACTGACGCTCACCTCGCCGGTCATGGCCGACAGCATCGATTTCTCGAACATGACCGAGGATGAGCGCGCCCAGTTCCAGAACGAGGTGCGCAGCTACCTTCTGCAAAACCCCGAGGTCATATTCGAAGCCATCCAGATCCTCGAGCAACGGCGCAATCAGGTGACGCAGGATGCGGATCGCCAGTTGGTCGCCAACAACGCGGAAGCCATCTTCGCCGACGGTCATTCATGGGAGGGCGGCAACCCAGACGGAGACGTGACAGTAGTAGAGTTCCTCGACTATCGGTGTGGCTTTTGCAAACGCGCTCACCCCGAGATCACCGAGATGCTGGAGCGCGACCCCAACATCAAACTGATCGTCAAGGAATTCCCAATTCTTGGCCCGGATTCTGTCGAGGCTGGGAAAATGGCGCTTGCAGCGCTCGAGATCGACTCCAAGCTCTACAAGGATCTCAGCGATGAACTGATGGAGTATCGCGGGAACCTGACGGAGCAGGTCGCCTACCAGATTGCCAGCAGCATCGGCTACGACATTCCCGAGCTGAAAGAACTTGCTGGCAGCTCAGCGATCGAGGACCAGTTGAATGAGAACTACCAGCTCGCCCAGGCTCTGGGGCTTCAGGGCACCCCGGCCTTCATCGTTGGCAACGAGATCATCCGTGGATACTTGCCCGTCGATGACATGCTGAGTGCGGTAAATGATGCCCGGCTGACCGCCGGGAACTGATCAACCCGGTCGCAGCC
The DNA here is from genome assembly GCA_964475765.1 of uncultured Limibaculum sp. Classification (GTDB taxonomy): domain Bacteria; phylum Pseudomonadota; class Alphaproteobacteria; order Rhodobacterales; family Rhodobacteraceae; genus Thermohalobaculum. The sequence goes on along the minus strand of CAYYZH010000257.1, from coordinate 1,849 downwards.
ATCCTGTCTGTGGTTGAGCAGTGACACCGCTCGCATTTCTTTGACGGGTGCGCCAATAGAGTATAACCCTGCGCCCGAAGAGCACGCAGGCGCGCAAGAAATAAGAAGAACCGCCCCTGGCGGAACGTCCGGAGGCCCGAACCATGGCGAAAAATACCGAGCAGGATGTCGCCTTTATCACAGCACTTGCTGAGTTGCTGACATCGTCGGAACTGAGCGAGATCGATGTTGAACGCGAGTACGGCGAGAATGACGAACTGAAAGTCCGTTTGTCGCGCAACAGTGCACCAGCAGCACCCGTCGTCTATCAGCAACCGGCTGCGGCCCCTGCGATTACGGCTGCTCCGGTCGCACAGCCTGAAGCCCCCCAGCCAATGGCTGCTGCCGCTTCGGGGCCGGATCTTTCGAAGGCCGTGACCTCGCCCATGGTCGGCACTGTCTATCTTGCGGCTGAACCGGGAACTCCACCCTTTGTCAGCACAGGGGACACTGTTGCCGAAGGTGATACGATCCTGATCATCGAGGCCATGAAGACGATGAACCAGATCCCCGCACCCCGCTCTGGGGTCGTGAAAACCATCATGGTGGATAACGCGGAACCGGTAGAGTTCGGCGAAGCCCTGATGATCATCGAATAAGACTGCCGGAGCCTCGGCCGCATGTTCCAAAAACTCCTGATTGCAAACCGCGGAGAGATCGCTCTGCGCGTGATCCGTGCTGCGCGCGAAATGGGCATCCAGTCGGTGGCCGTTCACTCGACGGTAGATCGCGATGCTATGCATGTTCGACTGGCCGATCAAAGCATCTGCATCGGCCCGCCGCCGAGCCAGCACAGCTATCTCAACCAACCTTCCATACTCACCGCGTGCGAAATCACCGGGGCCGAAGCGATTCATCCTGGCTACGGTTTTTTGTCCGAGAACGCAGGCTTCGCTCAAAAGGTCGAGGAAAGCGGGCTGATCTTTGTTGGCCCGACGGCGGAGCACATCCGCGTTATGGGCGACAAGATCGCTGCCAAGGACACGATGAAACGTCTGGGCGTACCTTGCGTGCCCGGGTCCGATGGCGGCGTCGACACGGTCGAGGATGCCAAGGTCGTCGCCAAGGACATTGGATATCCGGTACTGATCAAGGCGGCCTCAGGCGGCGGCGGTCGCGGCATGAAGGTTGCAAAGGACGAGGCAGCGATTTCCGAAGCGTTCACTTCGGCCCGCGCCGAAGCCAAAGCGGCATTCGGCGATGATGCGGTCTATATCGAGAAGTATCTCGGTCAGCCCCGCCATATCGAAGTGCAAGTGATCGCGGACACGCATGGCAATGCCTGTCATCTCGGCGAGCGCGATTGTTCGCTGCAACGGCGCCATCAGAAAGTCTTCGAGGAAGCCCCCTCGCCCGTCATCGATGCCGATCTGCGCGCAAAGATCGGCAAGACATGCGCCGATGCGATTGGCGAGATGGGGTATCGCGGCGTCGGCACTATCGAATTTCTTTACGAGAATGGCGAATTTTACTTCATCGAGATGAACACACGGCTTCAGGTCGAACATCCCGTGACCGAGATGATCTACGGCATCGATCTCGTGCGCGAACAGTTCCGCATTGCCGCCGGTGAGAAACTCAGCTTCACCCAAAGCGATATCGTGCCGCAGGGCCATGCCATCGAATGCCGGGTGAATGCGGAGAAGGTGCCGCAGTTCACGCCCTCGCCCGGCCGGATCGAGACCTTTCACGCGCCTGGCGGCCTAGGTGTGCGTATGGATTCGCACATCTATGAAGGCTATTCGATCCCGCCCAATTACGACAGCCTGATCGCCAAGCTGATCGTGCATGGCGAGGACCGGCCCGCCTG
>CAYYZH010000256.1:0-5482 GCA_964475765.1 uncultured Limibaculum sp. | reverse complement strand
GCCTCATCGTGGTGGCCGCAGCCCTCCTTCTGGCCCAAGGCATCGTCAAGCTGATAGCTGATATCCGCATCCTCCTCGGCCTACCTGTGGACGAGGAGGTCTTTGGCCCGATCAAGGACGGCGATACGGAGAGCGTCGATGTATGACCTTCTCTCAATCGAGGTCCTGACACTCCTCTTCTTCGGGCTTCTCTTCCTCTTCATCATGCTTGGCGTGCCGCTGACCTTCGTCCTCGGCGGGCTCTCCGTGATCTTCATCTATTTCGAGATGGGTCCCGTGGGCTTCTACCTCGTCGCCTCGAAGATGTGGGACCTGATGGAGACCTCGTCGCTGATCGCGATCCCGCTCTATGTCTTCATGGCCATGGTGCTGGAGCGATCCGGGGTCGCGCATGATCTTTACCGGATGATGCATCTCTGGTGGGGCGGCCTGCGCGGCGGGCTGGCCATCGGGACCGTGCTGATCTGCACGATCTTTGCCGCGATGTCCGGGATCTCCGGCGCCGCCGTCGTCACCATGGGCACGATCGCGCTGCCGCAGATGCTGGACCGGGGCTATGACAAGCGCCTCGCCCTTGGTGCGATCAACGCCGGTGGCGGCTGGGGCATCCTGATCCCGCCCTCGATCCTGATGGTGATCTACGCCCTGATCACCGAGGTCTCGGTCGGCAAGCTTTTCGCCGCGGGCGTCGGTCCGGGCCTCCTCCTCTTCACGCTGGTCTCGCTCTATATCGGCATCCGCTGCTGGATCCAGCCCGAGCTAGGCCCTGCCCTCCCCCAGGAAGAACGCGGCAACTGGTCCGAGAAAATGGGCGCGCTTTACGCCGTGATCCTGCCCGTGATGATCATCTTCATGGTGCTGGGCGCGATCTTCTCCGGCCTTGCCACCGTGACGGAAGCCGCCGCCGTCGGTGTCCTCGGCGCGCTGATCGCGAGCGCGGTCAACCGCAAGCTCAGTTTCACGCTGATCCGAACGGCCTCGATGCGCACGTTCCGGCTCACGACCATCATCACATGGATCGTCTTTGCCGCGCACGCCTACTCCACCGCCTACACGGCCATGGGCGCGGAGGGGTTCATCAACGGGCTGGTCCAGCAGATCCCCGGCGGCAAATGGGGCGCGCTCGCGTTCATGATGTTCGTGCTGTTCCTCCTCGGCATGGTGCTCGACCCCGTGGGGATCATGCTGATCACGCTGCCGGTGTTCCTGCCGCTGGTCAATGCGCACGGGTTTGACCCGATCTGGTTCGGCATCCTCTTTGTCGTGATGATGGAGATCAGCTACATGACGCCGCCCTTCGGGTTCAATCTCTTCTACTTGCGATCCGTCGCGCCGCCCGAGGTCACGATGAAGGACATCTACTGGTCGGTCGGGCCCTACACGATTGTCGAACTGAGCGGGCTTTTCCTGATCGTGCTCTTCCCAGCCATTGCCTTGTGGCTGCCGAACCTGCTCTTCTCCGGCGGATGACCGACCATCGAGCCCAGATCACCGCGGCGCTTGCAGCTTTCGACCGGCACGAGATCGAGAACGCTGATCTACGCGACGCGGCCGTGACCATCGTGGTGACCCTCGACAGGGCGGGTACGCCTGCGGTGCTGTTGACGCTGCGCCCAAGCCGGATGGGACGCCACGCGGGGCAATACGCGCTACCAGGCGGCAAGGTCGATCCGGGAGAGACAGCCGAAGAGGCCGCCTTGCGCGAGCTGGACGAGGAGATGGGGCTGAGGCTCGGCCCCGATGCCATCCTTGGCAGGCTCGATGACTATGCCACACGGTCGGGCTTTCGGATCATCCCCTTCGTGATGTGGGGCGGTACCGATCCGGCTCTGACGCCATCTCCAGACGAAGTTGCGCAGGTCTTCCACATTCCCTTCGCGGAACTGGATGACGACGCGGCGCTGCCCTGTTTCGAAGAGGGTATGGAGCCCGGACGGCCCGTCCTCTTCTCGCGTCTACCGACGCTGGGCCACCAGATGTATGCGCCCACAGCGGCGATCCTCTATCAATTTCGCGAAGTGGCGCTGCGCAGACAGCCCACCCGTGTTGCCAAATACGACCAACCGCGCTTTGCTTGGCGCTGAGCCTATTTGACGGGGGAGAGCATGGCGCTACCGCTGGATTTTGCTGCGAGCGACCCGGACCGGGTGGCCGTCATCGACGACACCGGCGAGGAACTGACCTTCGACGCGCTGAACCGGCGCGCCTGGCAGTTGGCGCATCTGATCCGCGATGCCGGGATCGAAGCAGGCGGCCATGTCGCATTCTGCCTTGAGAACCGGCTCGACTATTTCTGGGTCCTCTTCGGGGCGCATTATGCCGGCGTCTATTACACGGCGGTCAGCCCGTGGCTGCATGCCGGTGAGATCGCCTACATTGTCGATAATTGCGAGGCGGAGCTGGTGATCGGTTCAGCCCGCACTCTGCCAAAGCTGGCCGAGGCACGCAGCGGATGCCCGGGCGTGCGGCGCTGGCTGACACTGGACACAAACGCCCCCGGATACGAGGATCTCGAAGCAGCCCTGGACGCCCTACCGGTCACGCCGCTGTCCGATACCCGTGAGGGGCGCGACATGCTCTATAGCTCGGGCACAACCGGCAGGCCCAAGGGCGTGCTGCATGCGCTGGCCGATACGCCTTTCGGTCACGAAGCCGATGCCGCCCGCCCCATGTTCGACCATTTCGGGCTGGGCCCAGACAGTGTCTATCTGAACCCCGCCCCGCTCTATCACGCAGCCCCGCTGCGCTGGTCGATGTCGGCGGTGCGTCGCGGCGGAAAGGTCGTCTCGATGGAGCGCTTCGATGCAGCACGGGCCCTGGAGCTGATGACCGAGCAGCGGGTCACCGCAGCGCAGTTCGTGCCGACGATGATGATCCGGATGCTGAAGCTGCCCGATGAAGCAAAGGCCGCCGCCGATCTGTCGGCGCTGCAGCGCGTCGTCCATGCGGCGGCGCCCTGCCCGGTCGAAACCAAGCGCCAGATGATCGCGTGGTGGGGACCCATCGTCGAGGAGTATTATGGCGGCACCGAAGGTAACGGGCTGTCGTATATCTCGGCAACAGAGGCCCTGGAGCGGCCCGGGTCGGTCGGCAAAGCGCTGGTCGGCAAGATCGACATTCTTGACGATGACGGCACCGTGCTGCCTCCGGGTGAAATCGGCAAGGTCTGGTGGTCGGGCCGTCCGCCCTTTGCCTACCACAAGGAACCGGAGAAGACCGCCGCCGCCTATCTGGGCGAGAGATCGACCCTGGGCGATATCGGCTATCTGGACGAGGACGGCTACCTGTTCCTGACCGATCGCGACGTGAACCTGATCGTCTGCGGTGGAACCAATATCTACCCGCAACTGACCGAGGACGTGCTGGCCATGCACGACGCGGTCGGGGATGCCGGTGTCGTCGGCACCCCAGATGCGGACATGGGGGAGGTCGTGCTGGCGGTGGTGGAGCCTGCCAAGCGCGGCGTGGATGCGGCCGCCCTGGTCGATCAGTTGAGAGCCCACTGCGCCGAGGCGCTTCCGAAACTGCGCCAGCCCAAACACTATGTGGTGATCGACGAGATGCCCCGCCATCCCAATGGCAAGCTGCGCAAAGTCGAGTTGCGCGATGCCTATCGGGCGGATCAATCGGCCTTCATGTAGGGCACGGTCCCGGACCTGATCCGGGACCTCCTCGTTGCGCCACGCAGAGGGTCACCTTCGTCGCGCCATCGGTCCGAGCGACGATGGCGACGATGGCGACGATCAGGTCCGGTACCGCGACGACCTCAGCCCAAGAACTCCATCATAAGCTTGCCGACCTCGTCCGGCCATTCCTCGTGCACGATGTGACCGGCTTTTGGAACGATCTCGAGCCGGGCATTGGGCAGATCACTGGCGAGTTGCTTGCCATATCCGCCAACCGGCAGCACCTCGTCATGATCCCCCCAGATCAATAGGGCCGGATTGGTGATTGACGGGTAGGTCTTCACGATCTTGCGGATCTGCTGGAGATTGGCGGCGTGCTGGATGAACAGCGGCAGTTTGACGAAGACCGGATCGAAGTTGACCTTATAGGCGTTGACCTGAGCCTGCTCGATCTTGCTGTCGTCGAAATAGCCCTTCTCGAGCAGACGCCGGGTTGGCTTCTCCGGATCGATGAAATCCACCAGCGCGCCCAACGCCGCAACGGGACCGGCCGCAAAACCGAAGACCGAGCCATCGACCGGGTAGCAAACCGGTGCAACCAGAACCATGCGATCGATCTCGATCCCCCGGTCCGGCAGGATTTGGGTCAGGTGCAGACAGACGCCGCCACCCATGGAATGCCCGGCCAGCGAGACCCTTTTGATCCCGGCCTTCTCGAGATAACCGGCAACTGCATTCGCCTGCTCGAGCAGCGTATAGGTCGTCGGCGCGCCGGATGCGCCGAACCCCAGCATGTCGACAGTGTAGGTTTTACAGGTGGCCTGAAGACTGGCGACGGCATGCCGCCAGGAAAAGAGGGTCGCACCAAGCCCGTGAATGAGTACCAGCGCAGGGCCGCTGCCAGCGACCTCGACATTCAAATCGGTCATATCCAAACTCCATTTAAACAATGGAGTGGACGTAACCGGGTCGTGCTGGGCTGTCATAGCCCAATCGGGTTAAACCGATGGGCCACCATTGGAATGCTACGGCCGGAAGGCGCAGTCGCGTTTTCGCAATGTCACTCCGCCGCGCGCGGCACGGCTCGCGCCAGCTGGCAGCGGTTCCAAAGCTCCTCCAGCGCGCCGACCAGATGGTCGATGTCGGCCTTTGAGTGCAGCGGACCGGGCGTGATGCGCAGCCGTTCGGTGCCCTTGGGCACGGTCGGATAGTTGATCGGCTGGATGTAGACGCCGAACTCGTCCATCAGGAGATCCGAGATATAGCGGCATTTGACCGGGTCGCCGACCATCACCGGGATGATGTGACTGGGGTTGTCGAGATGCGGGATCCCGATCTCATCAAGCCGGGAACGCACCTCGGCCACACGGGCCTGCTGCGACGCGCGCTCCTGCCCGCTCAGCTTGAGGTGACGGATCGACTCGGCGGCGCCAGCGGCTACGGCAGGCGGCAAGGCCGTCGTGAAGATGAAGCCGCTGGAGAACGAGCGGACAAAATCGCAGAGCTTGGCAGAGGCCGCGATGTACCCGCCAACGACCCCGTAGGCTTTGGCGAGCGTGCCTTCGATGACGGTCAGCCGGTCCATCAGGCCTTCCTGCTCGGCGATCCCGCCGCCGCGTGGGCCATACATGCCCACCGCGTGGACCTCATCGAGGTAGGTCATCGCGCCGAACTCGTCTGCCAGATCGCAGATCTCGGCAATCGGGGCGATGTCGCCGTCCATGGAGTAGACGCTCTCGAAGGCGATGATCTTGGGCCGATCGGGATCGATTTCGGACAACTGTCGCCGCAGATCCTCGAGATCATTGTGCTGCCAGATCCGCTTTTCGGCACGGGAATGGCGAATCCCTTCGATC
>CAYYZH010000255.1:0-5498 GCA_964475765.1 uncultured Limibaculum sp. | reverse complement strand
ACCGGCTGGCGCAGGAATTCGCCGACCTGCTGGGCACCGAAGACGTGACCGCCGATGCCTGAACACATGCAAAGACGTGCCATAGCCGACCGGAGTAGCAGATGACTGACGGCACCGCGCCACTGATTGACGTCTCCGCCGCGCTCAAGTTCGACGAGGCCGCGCTGAAGGCGTATCTTGCCGATCATCTGCCCGGATTCTCAGGCGATCTCGACGTCAAACAGTTCAACGCGGGCCAGAGCAACCCGACCTACCGGCTGGGCACGGCGGACGCGGCCTATGTCCTGCGCAAAAAGCCACCGGGCACGCTGCTCCCGTCAGCCCATGCCGTTGACCGCGAGTACCGCGTGATGGCAGCGCTTCAGGGCACCGATGTGCCGGTGCCGCGCGTGCTGCATCTCTGCACGGATCCCGAGGTCATCGGCACCGAGTTCTACGTCATGGAGATGGTCGAGGGCCGGGTCTTCCACGATCCCTCCCTGCCCGGCCTGAGTCCGGACGAGCGGCGCGACTTCTATGACGGCTTCATCCGCGCGCTGGCGGCGCTTCATGCCATCGATCCCGACACCGTGGGTCTCGGCGATTTTGGCAGGCCCGAAGGGTTCATCGCCCGGCAGATCGCCCGCTGGACCAAGCAGTATCAAGCGAGCCAGACCGAGACCATCGAAGCGATGGACGCGCTGATCGACTGGCTGCCCCGCAACATCCCCGACGACGATCAGGCCGCGATTGTCCATGGCGACTACCGGCCCGGGAACACCATTGCCCGGCAGAGCGATACCGGCATTGTCGCGATCCTCGACTGGGAGCTTTGCACGCTGGGTCACCCACTCGCCGATCTTGGATATTGCTGTGCAAATTACCATGCGGAGACGCTGGCAACCGGGCAGTTCCGGGGCCTCGACTACGCCGCGCTTGGTATCCCGACCGAACAGGAATTCGTCGATCTCTATTGCCGCTACAGCGGGCGCACATCCATCGACGATTACCGGTTCTATGTCGTGTTCTCTTTCTTTCGCAGTGCGGCCATCGTGCAGGGCGTCTTCAAGCGCGGGCTCGATGGGAACGCCTCGTCGGAGAAGGCGTTGAAGCTTGGCCACCTCACCCGGTCCCGCGCCGAGACCGCATGGCGGATCGTTGAGGAGGGCAGCACGACGATCAAGTAATGGCCGTGCTGGGCCGAGGGAGCAGTTCGACGCCAAGATTGACCACCCGCTCCGGGCGCTCCCCGTTCAGGATCGACAGGATCACACGCGAGGTCTCCGCACCAATCCGCTCAGCCCGGACACCGACCGTGGTGATCGCGGGCAGCGCGTGCTCGGAGAGATCGTAGGCACCAAACCCTGCCACCGCGAGATCCTCGGGCACCCGCCGCCCCTGCCGGATCGCGGCGTTCATCGCGCCGAAGGCCGACAGATCGGAGACACACATCACCGCTGTCGTATCCGGCCAGCGCTCCAAGAGGCGGGTCATCGCCCGCGCCCCCTCACGCATCGTGATCGGCGGGGCGAGATCGGTGACGGTACAGTCCCCCGGAACGCCCAGCTTTGCCAGCGCCTCCAGAAATCCGCGCTGACGGTCGGCACCGCGTGTGTCGCGCGCGCCATCGCCGCCAATGAACCCGATCCGCCGATGCCCCTGGTCAAAGAGATGCCGCGCCATGCGCGCACCCGCCTCCGCGTTGGAGAAGCCGACCACATGGTCGATCGGCGTTTCCGGCAGATCCCAGGTCTCGACCACCGGCACGCCCGACCCGGACAGGAGCGTGCGACACCGCTCGGTATGCGCGCCGCCGGTGACGACAATCGCCTCGGGCCTGCGGCGCAGAAAGGCTTCGATCAGACGCTCCTCCTCGGCCATGTCGTAATCGGTATAGCCAAGCAGCAGCTCGAACCCGGCCTCCTGCAGGCCATGCGTCAGGCCCCGCGCGGTCTCGGCGAAATTGGCGTTGCTGATCGACGGGATCGTCATCGCGACAAACCCGGAACGGCCGGAACCGAACGCCGCCGCAGACATGTCCAGCACATAGCCGAGGCGATCGGCGGCCGCCCGGATCTTCTCCCGCGTTGCTGCGCTGACCGAGGTGTTCGGTTTCAGCGCCCGGCTGACGGTCATCGGCGAGACCCCGGCCCGCCGGGCGACATCAGCCATGGTTGGTTTGCGGTGCCCTGTCATCGACCGGGATGCTTCAGGTCGGCACGTCGCGTCCGTCCGGGCCTTCAAAGAACTTCATCAACGCGGCCTGATCCGCATCGCCAAGGCCCGCCGCGGTCAACAGCCGGTGCACCTCGGCGCAAGCTGCGGTCAACGGCATCGCCGTATCGCTCAACCGCGCAAGATCCTGCACCCCGTTCAGATCCTTGACCATGTTCGCGATGCGCCCCGTAGGGGTATAGTCCTTCGCTGCCATGCGCGGCATGTATTCCTGCAAGATTGCGCTGTCGGCCCGTCCCCCCTTGAGGGCCACCGGGATCATCGCGGCATCGACCCCGGCATCTTGCGCGAGACGGGTCGCCTCGGCCACGGCCATGAACCCGATCCCGCAAAGGAGCTGATTGATCAGTTTGGTGGTCTGGCCCGCGCCTGACGGCCCCATATGGGTGAAGTTCGCACAAAGCTTGTCCATGACAGGCTTCGCCGCCTCGAAATGCGCGGCCTCCCCGCCCGCCATAACGGTCAGGGCCCCGACCAACGCCTTGGGCGCGCCGCCCGACAGGGGCGCATCGACCCATGCCAGCCCCCTGGCGGCAGCCTCCTGAGCCAAAGCCTTGGTGGCGGGTGGATCGATGGACGACATGTCGATGATCATGGCGCCGGGGGCCGCCCCCTCCGCGACCCCGCCCGCGCCGAAGACCGCCACGCGGACGATCTCTGCCGAGTTCAGCGACAGGATCACGAACGCCTTGTCCGCCGCCGCATCCGCCGCAGAGGCCCCGGCTTTCGCGCCCTTGGCCACAAGCGCTGCAACGGCCTCTGAGTTCAGATCGAACACCGTCAGATCGCAGCCGGTCTCGGCCAGTCGGGTCCCGATGGCCCCGCCCATGGCACCGCATCCAATCAGGGCGACCTTTGTCATGTCTCACTCCTTCGGAAAGGGCGGCCAGGGCGCAACGCCTCCGGCGCGGGGTGGGTGGGCAACGTGCAACACCTCCAGCAACACCACGCCTGCCAGGGAGCGCCGGAGGCGTTGTGCCCTACAAACAGGCGGTCATCCCGCCATCCACAAACAGTGTCTGACCGTTCACAAAACTTGCAGCGGGCGAGGACAGAAACACCGCAGCGCCAACGAGTTCCGGCAACTGACCCCACCGTCCCTGCGGGGTGCGCTTGGAAATCCAAGCGGTAAACTCTGCATCTGCCACCAACGCCGCATTCAGGGGCGTGTCGAAATACCCCGGCGCGATCGCGTTGACGTTCAACCCCTTGGGCGCCCAGTCCGTCGCCATGCCTTTGGTCAGGTTGGCCACCGCCCCCTTGGACGCGACATAGGGCGCGATCCCGGGGCGGGCCAGCGCGGTCTGTACGCTCGCGATGTTGATGATCTTGCCCGCGCCGCGTCCGATCATGTGCCGGGCACAAGCCTGCCCGACATTGAACACACTGGTCACATTGGTCCGGATCAGATGCTCGAACGCATCCGGCTCGAAATCCTCAAGCGGTGTGCGGTGCTGCATTCCCGCATTGTTGATGAGAATGTCGATGGGACCATGATCCGCCTCGTACCCGTCCACAGCCGCGCGGGCCGCCCCGTGGTCCGTCACATCAAACGCCAGCGCATGTCCACCCAGCGCGTCGATCGCAGCCGCCAACTTGCCCGCATCGCGCCCGTTCAGCACAAGGCGCGCGCCTGACGCTGCCAGCCCCTCGGCAAGCGTATACCCGATCCCCTGGCTTGATCCGGTGATCAGCGCGGTCTTGCCCGTCAGATCGAAAAGTTGCGTGCTCATGCCCCGTCCTCTGTCATGTCCCTTGCCCGTCCCTCGGTTGCGAGAGTCTCGACGCTGCGTTTATGGTGTCGCAGCTCTGCTGTTGCCTATATGTTATCGGTAACATATTCAACAGCGAACCCTTGGCAGCCTGCCCAGCAAGGCCATCTCATGAAAGCCACCCGATGAAAGCAATCGTCATCCACGCCCCGCAGGATCTGCGCATCGAGGACCGCACGCCCGAGACGCCCGGCCCCGGTCAGGTCGCGGTCCGTCTCGCCACCGGCGGGGTCTGCGGCTCGGACCTGCACTACTACAATCACGGTGGCTTTGGCGCAGTGCGCCTGAAGGAGCCGATGATCCTCGGCCATGAGGTCTCCGGGCATATTTCTGCGGTCGGCGACGGGGTCGAAGGTCTGTCCGAGGGCGACCTTGTGGCGGTCTCGCCTTCCCGGCCATGTGGGGTCTGCCGATACTGCGCCGAGGGGCTACCCAATCATTGCCTCAACATGCGGTTCTATGGCTCAGCCATGCCGTTTCCGCACATTCAGGGCGCGTTCCGCGAGGTGCTGATCGCCGATGCCGCCCAGTGCGTTCGCGCCGAAGGGCTGACACCCGGCGAGGCTGCGATGGCCGAGCCTCTGTCGGTCTGTCTGCATGCGACGCGCAGGGCCGGCGAGATGCTGGGCAAACGCGTGCTGGTCACCGGTTGCGGGCCGATCGGCGTCCTTTGCATCCTTGCCGCGCGCCGGGCCGGGGCTGCCGAAATCGTCGCGACGGATCTGGCCCCGAATGCACTGGGACACGCCGAACGCAGCGGCGCCGACCGGGTGATAAATATCGCAGAAGAGGCCGACGCGCTCGACGCCTACGGCGCGAACAAGGGCCATTTCGATGTGCTGTTCGAGGCCACCGGGGTCGCCTCGGCACTGGCGGGCGGGATCAACGCGGTGCGCCCCCGCGGCGTGGTCATGCAACTTGGTCTTGGCGGCGACATGACGGTGCCGGTCCAGACGCTGACCGCAAAAGAGATCGACCTGCGTGGCTCGTTCCGCTTTCACGAAGAATTCGGCGCCGCCGTTGCGATGATGCAAAAACGCCTGATCAATGTCGCGCCGCTGATCACCCAGACGCTGCCCTTGGCTGAAGCGGAGGCTGCATTCCAGGTTGCAGGCGACCGGTCGCAGGCGATGAAGGCGCAAATCGCGTTTGGATAAGACGCCGCCGGGTCGACTTGGTGTACATACGCCTGCCATACACGAGCCATACGCTTGCGGTACAGATGCCATACGCGAGCCATACGGCTGCCATACGCCCTGATCCCAGCACCAGCTGTCCCCATCGGGGGGAGCGTCCTGTGCGCCGTCGGTCAGGCTGGATTGATCTCAGCGCTGATGGCCGCCAGAGCCGCGTGTGCCACAGCCAGATCCTTGTCCGGCGTGCCAGACCCGACACCAATGCCGCCAAGCAACGCTCCATCGATCCAGATCGGCAGTCCTCCGGGCAATCCTGTCACTCCGCCATCGGTGGCCGCGGCAATCGCGGGACGGACATGTTCGGGGATCTGATCGG
>CAYYZH010000254.1:0-5519 GCA_964475765.1 uncultured Limibaculum sp. | reverse complement strand
CCAATCCTTGGACAGTTTCGGAGGTTCCTTAAGCTACTCTCCGCTCCTGCTGACCGGGTTGCATCTCACTTTTCTCTAACCAGTAGACCATGGCTGGCGGCTTGCCGCCATGTGCGCTGTTGGGTCGCCTATGATTGTAGAACCCAACCCACTTTCTGATCCTGGCACGGGCATCCGATCCGGTTTCCCATGCTTGCAGATAAACGCATTCGTTTTTCAGTGACCGCCACAGCCGCTCGACGAATATGTTGTCCAGGAGCCGGCCCTTGCCGTCCATCGATATGCGTACGCCAGACGGGCGCAGGCGGTCGATCCAGGCGAATGACGTATATCCCTTCACACAGTCGCACGCCACTAGCCGGACCATCCAGCTCTGATCATTGAAGGCGGCACGCTCAGCTACGCGGCTCAAGCGATAGTCCTGAGTAGTCCGAGTTCGTACCTACCAAACTTTCGCACAAGGAAGGAAACATGGTGGATAGTTTCAGGCAATGGTGGCGCCCGACCTGAAAGAGCCAGCCCTAGAAAATCTGCTACTCAACGGCGACAAACAATTGTCCGGAGGCGATTTTTCGTGCGGTTCGTGTAAGACCCGCAGAACGGACCCGAAAGCCATCAACGTCATTCTCAAAGTCTATCGCAACGTCGATCCTGCCGGTTGGATGTTCCAGTCTCATGTCTACAGGATTCGCATTGGGACGGATCCAAAGCCCGTCTGCCACCGAGCCCGGTGCCAGCGCACAGGCCGCAATGCACTGTGCACCGGTCACCGCCAATGTCGGATGAGTTTGCCATGGCATGAAATACCGGGCCGAGATTGATCCACCGGCGCGCGCTGGAGACAAGATCGCGAATTTCGGCGTGACTGACGTGGTAACGTCGCCCATACCCATGGCTTCGCCCGCCTGAAGGCGTATCGCTTCCATCCGTCTGAAGAAATCCCGGTTGGCGTCCAATTCCTCGCGGGTTTCAAACCCCGTCAGCCCAAATGCATCCGCACGCGCCATGACGACCGGCATGGCCACGTCCATGCAGGTAACCTCGATGCCGCCGAACTCGTCCCGCAAATTGCCGGTGGGCAACAGCGCGCCGGTCACGGCACCCGTCACCTCGCGAAAGTCCAACCGAACCGGGGCGGCGTGGCCTGGGATGCCGTCGACTTTCCAGTCCCCCTGGTACTCAACGTTACCGCTTGGAGTTTGGACCAATGACACCACCGCCGCCCCGGTGTTCACCGCGCGGATGCGGACTTGCGTCTCATCACCTGTGGGCTGGATCATCCCCATTTCTATAGCGGCGGGTCCAACGGCGGTTAGCATGTTTCCACAAGTGGGTTTGTAATCAACCAGCCTGTCCTCGACGCTGACCTGGGCGAAGAAATAGTCGATCTCGGCCCAGTCATCGTTCGACGGTGACAACATGGCGACTTTGGTGGTCACCGCTGCACCGCCGCCGATTCCGTCGATGTTCAGAGGATGGCCCGCGCCGATGACCTTGATCAAAACCTCGGCCAGTTCGTCCAGATCGTCCGGCAGATCGGCCCGATTGAAGAACGGCCCGCGAGAGGTGCCGCCCCGCATGAAGAGATAGGGGATCGCGCGTTGAGGCATTTGCGTCTCAGGTCAACGGCCAAGGAAGGTTTGTGTAAGCCTGCAACAAACCAGGCGGAAAATCTCGGTTTAACACCCAAGCCATAAAGCACATGAAGGCGATCCCCGCGCCTGTCAAGACCAGCGCCCGGCTGTTGGTTTCATCTGCCCGCAAGCGGAAGAACAGGATAAGGAAGATCGCCAGCGCCAGAATGAACCCAATCAGCGAATTCAGTACGAGAAGGCCAAGGAACCACGCGAGCGTGCCCCAAAGCCCGTGGGGCGCCTCAGCGTCATCTCCATGCGATTCTTTGTCGGCGAAGATCGTGTGTGTCTCGGGCCGCCGCATCATCTGGATCAACAGCAACACCAGCGCGACAATTGTCACCGCACCAACGAACATCGGAAATACCCGATCGGCATGCTGACTGACCGGGATCATCCAAGCGTTGGTGAACGCGACAAACACATACGCCAGAATGGCGGCTGCGAAGATCATTGGCGCGCGCTTCGAGTTCGACTGCACATCGCCCTCGGGCATGATATTCTTGGCCTGACGCAACCCGATCACAACCGAGATGGCTGTTATTATCAGCAGCACGATCACAATGGGCGAGAAGATGAATTCCAAGCCCTCGGCCATGCCCTTCTTGAAGCGGAAGGTTGCGATCTGAACAGCCTGATTGGCGAACGTTTCCGCCGGATCCGCCAATACGAAACCGATTAGGAAAGCCGGGCGCGACCAGTCGAACCTGCGCAGAAGGATGCCGATCAGGCCAATTGAGAACAGCGCTACCAGATCCATCAGGTTCTGCCCCGACTGGAACGCGGCAAACGAGATCAGCATGAACAGGAATGGTGCCAGCAGGGTAAAGCGAATGGTGGTCATCTTCGCAATGCCGCCCGACGCCGCGATGCACAGGACCGTACCCACCACATTGGCCAGCGCCAATAGCCAGACGATAGAGTAGGTGACATCGAGGTTGTCGCGCAGCATGTTGGGACCGACCTCGATATCTCCGGACCCCAGCAGCGCAATCGCTCCGATGAAGATTGCCATGGAACCTGATCCGGGAATACCAAACAGCAAGGTCGGCACCAGACCCCCACCCTCCTTCGCGTTGTTCGAGGACTCAGGTCCAATAACGCCGCGGACTTCGCCTTTGCCGAAGTTCTCGCGGTTCCCGGTCGACTGTACCGTGTGGCCATAGGCGATCCAGTCAACCACGGAACCGCCAAGGCCTGGGATCACACCTACCACCACGCCGATCAGCGAGCACCGCATCGATAGCCATTTGTTGGCAAACCAGTCCTTGACGCCGTCGAACCAGCCAGCGCCGAGCGTCGAGGTTTTTGAGATCGACCGATCCTGGCGCAGCAAGGCGACAATCTCCGGAATCGCAAAAATGCCCAGACCGACGATGACCAGCTTCAAGCCGTCAATCAGGTATGGCGTGTCATAAGTGGACATGCGAAGTGCCCCGGCCGAGGCACCCTCACCGATGGTACCGATCATCATGCCCAGGCCCGCGGCGGCCAGGCCTTTCAGAGGTATCCGTCCGGCAAGGATTGCGACCATCGAAAGGCCGAAGATAGTAATCATCAGCATTTCGGGCGTGCGGAATTCTAGAACGATGGGTCGGGCGATCAGAATGAAGATTGTCAGGAAACAGGCGCCCACCAGTCCGCCAAAAAGGGACGAGGCAAAAGCAGCCGACAACGCCCGTGCTGCCTCACCATTCTTTGCCATCGGAAAACCATCCAGCACCGTTGCCTGAGAGGCCGAAGAACCGGGAATGCCCATCAGAACCGAGGCAAACGTATCCGAGGTCGGCACGACGGCAACCATGCCGATCATCAAGGCAAGACCGAGGATCGGGTCCATGCCGAACATGAAGGGGAGTACAAGCGATAGCCCGGCAATGCCACCAAGGCCGGGAAACACACCAACCGCCAATCCCATAACAACGCCCAGGACCAGAAAGCCCAGGACCTGCGGCTGGATAATCAGGCCGAAGGCGTCGGCCAGTGCAGGCCCGGCTGTGGCGAGAATATCCATGACTGTTCCCGTGTCTGTTCAGGGTGGGCCATTATGCCCACCCTTAACTCAAGTCATTCGAGAACGACGCCATAGTCCTCAGCCAGCCAGGTTTTGACGAAAGCCTTGGCTGTATCGTTTACCGTGATAGCGGTTTTCATCGCACTCTCTGCACCTTCCCCCGTGTACATCGGGTACTTGCCCAGCCGCTTGGCCGAAATCTCTGCGAAGTCCGGACGGGCCTGCACCTTGGCAAACGCTTCGGCAAAGGCTGCCACAATCTCTGGGGCTGTGCCCTTGGGAAGGAAGGCCATCTTCTGCGCCGGGAAACCCGCAACGAAGAACGCTTTCCAGGCATCCCACTGCTCTCCGCTGGTCTCGCAGCCGTCGGTCGCCTCGCAAACCTCCTTAAAGGTTGGCATGTCCGGGAAGGTCGGATCGCGCACGATGTTGCCATCGCTGTCCAGAGCGCCCCAAGTCATCATTGGCGTGGCAGTGCCAGCCTCTACCAGGGCAGCCGAGCCTTTCAGGTAGCCCGAGGACGTTTGGTAGTCGATGTTCGCCTCTCCCCGTTCGAACATCAGGCGCCCGTCACCGCGACCCTTGATGCCGAAGACCGGTTCGACGTTCATGCCCAACATCTTCCAGGCCAGCAACGGGACCAAATCCAGGCGTGTCGCGCCCTGGCTGCCATAGATGAAGCTCTCACCCTTCAGACCGTTGGCTGAGCCATCGAACTTTGCCCCGATATCCGGGGTCAAGTACGCCACGCCTCCGGTGCCAGAGGCCATCACGACTTCCCAGTCGTTATACTCGTATCGTACACGCGGGTCGCCCAATAGGTACGGGAATTGGGTCGAACCGCTCGATCCGAACAGTACTGTGCCGTCGCCATCCGACTGGTTCTGGAACCAATTTGCACCTTTGGTTGAGCCCGCACCTGGCATAAACTTGACCACTACTGTTGGATTGCCCGGAAGTGCTTCGGATAGGAGCGGCGCGAAGAAGTTGGCCCATTTGGCTGATCCGCCCTTTTCGCTGAACGGTATTGTCCATTCAACGGTCTTTCCGCTAAGGTCAAGAGCCGAGGCCGGAGCAGTGACCAGCGCCGAAGCAGTTGCGAGTGCAACGAAGGCGCGGCGTGTCAATTTAGCGATCTCTGTCATCTTTTTCTCCCGATCATTGTTTAGATAGGAGGCACGGGCCATCGGTCCGCGATTGGCCCTCCCATTTTGCTCCTCCGGAAAGTGATCTCACCGGTTGGTCTTGCTTTGGTGTCAGTCTCCGCCTGCGTCAACCGTACAGTGCAGGATTTCTTGAGCCGATAACAATTTAGACTGCGCTCACCTGCGACAACGCGAACTTGGGCACGGGCATCTTCCATGGCGTAAGTGATCACGGTCATGAAGTCGACCACTTGTCCGAGATCGATAAAGGGGAAACGGTTCTGCCCAAGGACAAAGGCCTGAAACTGAACCTGTCACATCATGATGCAAATCCAAGGTTTCATTTGAGCGGCCTAAGCTTTCAAGAGAATATGGATACTCAAGCTCCGGGCTGAGCACTGTCGGCCCTGATTCTAGAAGCCGTTGGTGTATTCAAAGTTCGCAAACCCGTTCGTCGGGCGATCCTTCCACTGGAAGGCCCGCTTCTCCCTCCTCACCCTCTGAAACAGAATACTCTTCCGTATCTGTGAACTGCACGACCAATACGCGCGGTTGCACCTCCTGACCTGAGATCTGAAATCCCTCCAGTCGTTGGGAGAATCCGTCGATTGATTGCGCTGCGACCAAAGTTGCCCTCGCGACGGGTTATAGTTTTCCGCCTCTGATCAGACACACTGGCGGGCTGCGTGTGCCGATTTCATGGGCGCTGCCGGGACTTTGTTCCCT
>CAYYZH010000253.1:0-5533 GCA_964475765.1 uncultured Limibaculum sp. | reverse complement strand
GTCCCTGCTCGATATGCAACTCAAACATCGCGTGCATCTTACGGGTGCCGACCGGCTCATCCCCGACATAGCCAATCCGCGCCAGTTCCTCGCCGAATGTCTTGCCCTCTGCATCCTCGCGCGCATAGGCCCAATCCTGCGTATGCACCCCCGCAAACACACCCGAGGACAGCATCGCAGGCGCATAGCGCGTCCCTTCTTCGTTGGTGAAATTGGTCACGACGATCGGATGCTTCGTCTTCACATCCAGATCGTTCAGGGTGCGTATGATCTCAAGCCCGCCAAGTACACCCAGAACGCCATCATACTTCCCGCCCGTCGGCTGAGTATCGAGGTGCGAGCCGACATAGACCGGCAGCGCATCGGGGTCTGTGCCCTCGCGCCGGGCGAACATGTTGCCCATCTGATCGAGACCCATCTCGCAGTTTTCGGCCTCGCACCACGTTTGGAACAGCGCGCGACCCTTGGCATCGTCATCGGTGAGCGTCTGGCGGTTGTTCCCGCCAGCGATGCCGGGGCCGATCTTGGCCATTTCCATCAGGCTGTCCCAAAGGCGTTGACCGTCGATCTGAAGATTGGCACCGGGAGCGGACATGGATGGCCTCGTTTGGCTGATTGGCTGTCTTGACCACTTGGTCAAATCGACGCTAGCAACCGAGGTCGCCGCGTCAAGCGCAAAAGACGCGAGCCAGACGCATTGAAAGGGCTGTTATGGCCGGCCGCGCCCCGACCCGAATCCAGTTGGAAAACCGCAAGCGCATCCTCGCAGCGGCCCTCGAAGTGTTCGCGCGGGACGGATTTCGCGGCGCCACCGTCGATGCGATCGCGGCCGAGGCGGGCATGTCCAAGCCGAACATGCTCTATTACTTCTCCTCCAAGGACGAGATCTACAGGGCAGTTCTGGAGGGTCTGCTGGACGCGTGGCTCGACCCTTTGCGGGCCCTGAACCCCGATGGCGACCCGCTGCGGGAGATCGCAGCCTATATCGAACGCAAGATCGAACTGGCCCGGGATTATCCCCGCGAGTCCCGATTGTTCGCGAACGAGATGCTGCGCGGTGCGCCGATCCTGAATGATATTCTGGGCGACGATCTGAAAACGCTGGTCGATGAAAAAGCCGATGTGTTGCGAGACTGGGCCGATGCCGGGAGGATCAACGCCGTAGATCCCTATCACCTCATCTTCGCGATCTGGGCGACGACCCAACATTACGCGGACTTCGACGTGCAAGTCCGGGCGGTTCTCGGCGATGAAGGGGAGGGTCGCTTCAACGACGCGGCTGAAGCGCTGCGCGTTCTTTTCCTGCAGGGATTGCGGCCGCGCTAACCGGCCCGCGGTCCCGCGACGATCCCGTGATCGAAGAGACGACCGATCTCGACGCCGGGCAGCCCTACAACATCGGCGAGAATTTCTTCAGTGTTCGCGCCCAGAACCGGCGCGGGCGCCGGGGGCCGACGGCCGTCGCGAGAGAAATCCAGTGGCGACGCAGGCACCGGAAACGTCCCGATCCCGGGTTGGTTGACGTTGGCGAACATTGGATTGTCATCTGTGAAGTCCGGGTCCTGCTCCAGCGCTTCGGCAAAGGTGCGGAACTCGGACCAGGTCAGCCCCTCCGCGTCGAACGCATCCCCAAAATCCGCAACGGTTCGGGCAGCGAACCAGGGTCTCAGAACCTCGGTGATTTCCTCGCGGGCCTGCCAGCGCGCGCCCTCGTCAGACAGGTTCAACCCGAGCCGGGCGCCAAGAGCGTCCATCTCTGCTGCCGTCTCCGTGACTTTCAGCAGCCCGCGCCATTGCCGTGTCGTCAGGCCGATCACCATCACGCGCCGCCCATCGGCACAGGTGAACTCCTGCCCATACGCGCCGTAGAGGGCGTTGCCCGCCTTGGCCCGGCTGGTACCGTTGACTGCGACCTCGCCGATGATGCCGAGATTGCCGACCATTGCGGCGGCCACGTCTTTCAGGGTCAACTCAACCGACTGGCCCTTGCCCGTGCGGGCGCGTTTCCAGAGCGCGGCCAAAAGACCGGACACCGCCATCTGTCCTGCGATACAGTCCCACGCGGGCAGGACATGCGCCACGGGATCGGTGGAATTGGCAGGCCCCGTCGCTTCCGGGAATCCGACAGCAGGGTTGACGGTATAGTCAACTGCCGGGCGGCCACGGCGATCGCCGAGCAGCGTGACCATAACCAGATCGGCGCGCCGTTTCGACAGGGTTGGGTAGTCCATCCATCCGCGAACCCGCAAATTGGTCATGAAAAGCCCGGCGTCATCTCCCGGCGCGCAAACAATTTCGGTGATCAGCTCGCGCCCCCGCGGCGACTTCATGTCCACCGCGATTGAGCGTTTGCCCTTGTTCATCCCGGCCCAAAAGAGGCTTTCGCCGCGTTTGGTGACCGGCCAGCGACCGTAATCCAGCCCGCCCTGAATGCGATCGAAGCGGATGACGTCGGCCCCCATCTGGGCAAGGCTCATGCCTGCAAACGGGATCGCCACAAAAGCGGATCCTTCGACCACGCGCAGGCCGTTCAGAATTCCCTTCATTCTTCCCCCCGTCCACCGGCCTAGGGTTCAGACCAAAGCAAAGACTGGTCTGACCGCAGCTTCAGTTCCGGTTTTCCTGAGAAGGTAACTCGCGAAATTATATTTCAATGGCTCAGCAACCGGGAGCAAAGTTGGCGCGGCACCGGCGTCACTCACGCAGCAGCATCAAAAGGGCGGCGACAGTGGCGGCAACGCCCAGCCAGACCGGAGCCGCAACCCATCCGTGGCCGAGAAGTCCCTCCCAAAGGATCACCAAACTTGGGACGAGGTAGCCATAGGCCATGACCTTGGCCGAGGGCAGGCGTAACGTCGCGTACTGCAACAGAAAGAACGTCACCGCTGTGGCCGCGATTGCCACATAGATCACGGTTGCCCAGGCAATGCCGGGCAGGCCGGGCCAATCTGTCGCCAAGACATCGCCGAGACCATAGGCCATCGTGACGATCAGCCCGCCGCAAATTCCTAAAAACGTATAGACGACGAGGGGCTCGCCCCGGTGTAGCTTGCGACCCATGGGCGTGTAGAGCGCATGTAGCACCGCACCCACCATGAAGACCTGCTCCCCCGGCCCTAGTCTCAGACCCAGCATGGCTTCAATGTCCGCCCGGAACACCACCCAAAGCGCCCCGAGCCCACCGAGCAGCAGTGCAATCGCCATCGGTGCCGTCGTGATCTGGCGCATCAGGAGCCAGCCGAAGACCGCACTCATCGCCGGGATCAGGGTAAAAATCGCCGCGGTCGAGACGGGATCGGTCAGGCGCAGCGCCTCGAACATCAGGATGAAGTAAAGCGCCAGCAACCCGCCCAGCACGGGGTACCGCCAGATGGCGCGTAGATGCGCGGCCCGGATCTGCGGGGCAGCGAGCGCGCCGATGATCACGGCTGCGAGCAGGAAGCGCGCTGCGGTCACCGCGGCAGGCGCGATATGCGGGGCGGAAAGATCGCCCATTGTGAACGAGCCCGAGATCAACACCGCAAACAGCAGCATCGCGCCGTGTCCGCGCAGGGCCTCGCCACGCGCAGATACCCCTGAGGTGGCGCCCGTCATGTCCGAATGTGCTGTCCCGGACTTGATCCGGGACCTCTTTGCGCGCCACGAGGAGGTCCCGGGTCAAGCCCGGGACAGTGACCCGAGGCAAGGTTGCTCATTGTGCGTTGATCCTGAGGGCAGCGGCGGCAGCGAACGGTGCGATGGCTGCCGCCAGCAGCGTGATCGCAGCGGCCAACGCTAGGGCGGGCACATAGTTGAGGTCCAGCAGAGCGTTCTCGACCGCCCGCGCCCCAAAGATCAGCGTTGGAATATAGAGCGGCAACACAAGGATCGAGAGCAATAGCCCGCCGCGCCGGATGCCCACGGTGATGGCAGCCCCGATGGCTCCGATCAGACTGAGGGCCGGTGTGCCAACCGCCATGCTGGCAATCAGCACCGGCAAGACCTCGACGGGCAGGCTGAGCGATAGGCCGAGGATCGGCGCTGCGACGATCATCGGCAGGCCGGTCGTGAGCCAGTGCGCAATCGCCTTGATCAGAACCACCTGCTCCAGTGGCATCGGCGAGAGGATCAACTGGTCGAGCGAGCCGTCCTCGAAATCCGCCTGAAACAAGCGGTCGAGCGACAGCAATGCCGCCAGCAATGCCGCGATCCAGAGAACACCGCCTGCGATGCGGGCGAGCGTGCCGCTTTCCGGCCCAACGCCCAGCGGGACCAGCACGACGGTCAGAACAAAGAATGCGATGCCGATCCCGCCGCCGCCACCCAAGCGCAGCGCCAACGCCACGTCGCGGCGGAGAAGGGCCATAAGGCTGCTCATGCTTGGGCGTCCCTCACGTCCACGACCCCGCGAGAAAGTCGTCTTCCCCTTCCGTTTCTGGCGGTGTGTCGCCAACGGGATCGATGGTCAGGACGTCGGGGTCGTTGAGATCGAGATCGATATGCGTGGCGATCATCGCAGACCCGCCAGCGGCACAATGTTGGTTCACCAGATCGGCGACAAGGCCAGAGGAGTGTGCGTCCAGTGAAACGGTCGGCTCGTCCAGCAGCCAGAGCGGCCTGTCGATCACCATCAGGCGTGCGAGACCTAGACGCCGCTTTTGCCCGGCAGAGCACTGCGCGGCGGGTCGGTCGGCGATCTGCTCCAATCCGAAATATTCGAGCGCGTCGTCCACACGGGGTGCGTTTGCCCCATAGAGCCCAGCCCAGACGCCAAGGTTTTGCGCCACCGTCAACGCGGGCTTCACCGCGTCGAGATGGCCCGCATATGTCACTTGCTCTTGAAACCCGGACCGGTCGTCCTTCAGGGACAACGCCCCGAGGCGTACGTCGCCGTCTTTCAGCGGCAAGAGCCCTGCAAGCACCCGCAACAAGGTCGACTTGCCCGCCCCGTTGGGTCCGCGTACGAGAGCCGCCCGCCCGCCGGGCAGTCTGAACTCAAGCCCGGACAGGACCCGCCGCGCGCCACGACGGGCCGAGAGGTTTTCGATGACAAGCTCCATTCCCGCCTTACTAGAGCGAATTCAGACCGTATTGAATCAGAAAACTCCCGGCGGACTGGTGGGGTCCTGGACCGGAGTGACATAAACCCCGTTGAAATCTCTTCGTTGCTAAGCCTGTGGCACAAACCGCACTTGGCCGTTGCCGTTTCGTGATGTGCCGCGCGATTTGGACCCATTGTCATCCGGCTGATTCCCCTGCAAAAGGCAGCCAGAGCCAGCAGAATAAGCGTTCGGCGCGCAGAATACCCTCTCCGTCCGATTGCTCGCAAACGCCTAGAAAGGATCCGCCATGCCAATCACCGTAGGAACCGACACGGCCAAAACCCGCCGCGATCTCAGCGCGGGCGGATCGTCGATAGCGTACTATTCCATCTCCGCCGCCGAAAGCGCGGGCCTTGGCGATTTCTCGCGCTTGCCTGCGGTGCTGAAGGTGGTTCTGGAGAACATGTTGCGGTTCGAGGATGGCAAGACGGTCACGACCGACGACATCAAGG
>CAYYZH010000252.1:0-5536 GCA_964475765.1 uncultured Limibaculum sp. | reverse complement strand
ATCCTTTAGGTCGGGAGGAGGGTGAGTGCCCCCACCCAAGGTGCTGTACCTAGAGCTTGCCTTCGTCTTCGAAGACTTCCGTCCAGTCCTTGACCAGACCGTCCAGCGCCTCTTGTGCTGTGCCTTCACCGGCCACAACGAACTTGTGCACCCGGTCCTGCATGGACAGCAGCAGCGAGGCATAGGCAGGCTCCGCCCAGAAGTCCTTCACGATCGCCATGCTGTCGAGGAAGGTCTGAGCATAGGGCTGGCTCGACGCAAAGCCCGGATCTTCGACCACCGCCTTCAGCGCGGAGTAGCCACCCAGCTCCCACCACTTCGCCTGGATATCCGGCTGAGCGAACCACTGAATGTACTCCAGCGCCGCGTCCTGACTGTCAGAGTAGGAAACCACCGAGATGCCCTGTCCGCCAAGCTGAGCAAAATGCCCATTCGGCCCGGCAGGATTGGGGAAGTAGCCCGACTTTTCGCCGCCCACATTTGGATCCGCATGCACGCCCGGCCAGATGAACGCGAAGTTCATCTGCAGCGCCACCTGTCCCGATTTATAGGCGTCGATGTTCTCCGACATGTACCAGTCGGACGATCCCGGCGGCACACAACAGTCGTAGAGCTCCTTGTAGAACTCCAGTCCTGCTACGGCCTCGGGCGAGTTCACCACACCCTCCAGCTTGTAGGGCTCGTCCGCCGTTCCATAGCTGAAGCCATAGTTGTAGAGCGCGTTGGTCACGCCCATCGTAATCCCTTCGGAACCGCGCTCGGTGTAAATCGCCGCGCCATAGACCGTGGTGCCGTCGATATCGCGGCCCTGGAAGAACGCCGCGATGTCCTTCAACTCGGCGAGCGAGGCGGGAGGCGCCAGATCGCGGCCATGTTTTTCCTTGAACTCGGCCTGCAGCTCAGGCCGCTCGAACCAGTCCTTGCGATAGGTCCAGCCGACCACATCGCCAAACGCCGGCAGCGCCCAGTAGTTTGGCGTGCCTTTCGGCCACTCCGAATACCCCGTCACGGTCGCCGGGATGAAGTCATCCATGGTGATGTTGTTGGCCTCGAAGAAGTCATTCAGCTTGATGTAATGCCCGGCCTCGGCACCCAGTCCGATCCACTGGCTGTCGCCGATCAGCAGATCGCAGAGCTGCCCGCCCGAGTTCAGCTCGTTCAGCATCCGGTCGGCAAAGTTCGGCCACGGCACGAACTCGAAGCTCATGTTGTGCCCGGACTTGGCCTCGAAATCCTTCGACAGCTCGATCAGGGCATTTGCCGGATCCCACGCTGCCCAACACAGCGTCAGATCGTCAGCTTTGGCGTCAGGGGTAGCCACGGCTCCGCCGCCGAGGGCCAGCAGCCCGGCGGCTGCCCATCGCGTCATGCTCATCGGTCGTCTCCTCCCGTCCGAACGGACGATTTCCATGATTGTCGCGCCTCATCACAACTGCGGGCGCGTGCTTCGTGCTTAGATCAGGGGTCCCCTTGGAGTCGAGGAATTTCTGAGGTACGTGCCTCAAAAATCATCGGCGCTCATCGCTTCACCACTGCCAACGCCAGTCAAATGCATGATATGACTGTCGGAATTTCCGCGCTGAGACGGCTCCCGAAGAGGCGGGCAAATCTGCCAAACCGTCGCTCTTCAGGCAGGTTTCGCAGTCAGGGCAGGTTTTCCCGAAGGATCACTTCGATTCGAATCCGCTCCTGCGCCCCGAAAATCGGCTGGCTGTCGCAGACCGCGCGCAGGATCCGCATCGCGCTTCGCACGAGGTGGCCGGTGTCCTGCATGATCACCGCCGCGATCTCGTCTGCCATGAGCGCCTGGCGCGTCGCGGGCGTCAACTCATGCGCCAGAACGGTGAGCTCGCTCAGTCGTTCAGTCCCGCGCAGTGCATCCAGCAACGGTGCATTGCCGAGCCCCATCAGATAGACCCCGGCCAGCGCTGGGCGTTCGGTCACAACCTCGTGGATCACCCGCGCTGCACGACCTGCATCGTCGAAGGTCTCGATCGACGGCAGCACTGTCAGATGCGGAAACTCGGAGGCCAGTACGGTGTCGAACCCCAGCCGCCGCTCCAGACTGTCATGCGACTGCATCGAGTTCGTCACGACCAGAATCTCGCCGTTTTGCGCCAGAAATCGGCCCATAAGCAGCCCTGCTGTACGCCCAGCCGCGATATTGTCGATACCCACAAAGTTATCGCGAGCGGTGTTTGGAAGGTCCGAGACAAGCGCCACGACCGCTGTCCCGTTCTCTTTCAGCCGGGAAATCGCATCCCGGACCTGCGGCGTTTCCTGCGCCATGATCGCGACGCCATCGAGGTCGCTCGCCGCGAGCTGACGCAGCTTGCGCACAATCGCGTGCGGGTCATGCGCAGGGATATCGTGCACCTTCATCTGCACGCGATCCGCAATCTGGGACTTGCCGGCTTCGCGCACCGCGGCCCTCAGGGTCGTCGCAAACTGCCCCGCACCCTCCGGCAGCAGAAAGGCAAACTTGTATTGGCGTTGACGCGACAGGTTCGCCGCCGACGTGTCCCGCACATAGCCGAGCCGCGCAACGGCGCTCTGGACTTTGACGACAGTGTTCTCTCGCACGCCGGGCCGCGCGTTCAGAACACGGTCCACCGTTGCCAGGCTGACACCGGCTTCGCGGGCAATATCGTGGACGGTCGGTTTGTTCATGGGTCTATCTCAAGAGGCGGAACCGTAGAGGCGTGCCTGAGGTACGTCAATCATTCGAAATCGCTGGAGGGGCAATCTCAAGCTTCTGACGACGGGCTCTGAGGTTGAATCCGGGGGGCGGCGTTAGCAGAATCTAAACCCGCGCGTGCGATTCCCCCTCCCCGTTCAGATTGACGGGAGAACCCGGATGCGTTTCGCTTTCATCGCGCTTGCGGCGCTGGCTCTGGCCGGATGCCGGGTGCCGTATACATCCGACATCGCGAATTTCGGCGCCTTCCCTGAGCCTGTGCCGCCGCCCGGTACCTCGGTGATCGATCTGGAGAGCTGGTTCTATAAACGCGGCTATGGACCGGGGCCGCGGGTTCTGCAATCGGAGGCCGAGTTGCGCCGCGATCCTGGCGAGCCACTGGTCTATGCCCTGCAGGCCGAGCGGGAATGGTGGCTGACCCAGCACCGCGTGGTCCGCGATTTCTGTGTGACCAAGAAGACGATCTATTATCAGCTCGACGGCAGTAACGCGCTGACCCGAGCGATCCAGGGTCGAATTTCCCAATGCTAGTGCGCTGACGTCTTGCGCTTCCGTCCGAGCTGCCGCTCACGATGCAGGACATAGATGCCCGAGGAGACGATGATCCCCGTCCCGACCCACGTCCAGAAATCGGGGAAGTCGGAAAAGACCCACCAGCCGAATAGTGTGCCGGAGACGATTTCGAGATACTGCATCGGGGCGATCAGGCTCGCCTCGGCCCGCTTAAGCCCGTGCGCCAAAGTCTGATGACCGACGACGCCCAGCGCGCCCATCGCCAGCACTAATGTCCATTCGCTGCCGGTCGGCCAACTCGGCGCGAGCAGGTGCTCGACCCCCGCGGGCGCCAGCAGAACCATCGTCCCGATGACCATCACGGCCGCGCATGAGGTCCAGAACTGTAGCGCCAGAAGATGCCCGCCCAGCGTCATCACCCGCGTCACGAGCATGTAGCATGCAAAGCAAAGGGCTGTGACCAGAGGCCAGGCCGCTGCCGGGCCGTATTCCGCAAGGTTCGGCCTCAGCACGACCATCGCGCCGATCAGACCGACCGCCACCGCGGCGATCCGGCGCCAGCCGATCCGCTCCTTCAGGATCAGCGCCGACAGGGCCGTCAGCACAAGCGGTTCGACAAAAAAGATCGCCAGAGCATTGGCAATCGGCATCACCTCGAGCGCCGCGTTGATCGAGATCAGCGCGAGCCCCAGAAACAGCCCGCCAACGAGGTGCCCGCGCGACGGACGGCTCCACCCACCCAGCACTGTCAGCAGGCAAAGCAGGATCAGGCTCGCGGTCGAGAACCTCAGCAGCCCGACCATGCCCGGCGTGTGGTTCGCCGTCAGCAGCTTGGCAAACACATCCAGCCCCGGCGCGATCAGGAACCCGACCGTCACCAGCACCAGACCGGCCTGAGGGGTATCGGGCACCGCGCGCATGCCCGGCTTGTTTCACGGATCGGAGATGTCGGAAAGAGGCGACGTCACGGGACCACTCCCAGCCGCCCGTGCATGACCGCGCACCTCGGCGCGCGGCCACTTGGCAAATCAGGCGGCCTGCTTGCGCCGACGCGACCAGAGACCAACAGCCCCCAGCCCAAACAGCAACAGCGGCGCAGTGGCCGGCAGCGGCACCGGGGTCGGCGCAATGAAGTCCACGTCGATGGTCAGGAGGCTCACCGCACCCGGATCCAGCAACAGCCCGTTCACCGCATCGGCCCCCAGCGTCCGGCCATCGGGCAGCGCCGCACCGATGAACGCACTCAGATCCGTCCGGCCCACGGTCACCGGGGAGATCGGCTCGTCCTCGAGACCGCCCAGCGTGATGTCCTCACCAGCCACGAACGCCGAACCCAAAAGCGCATTCGCCTCGGTGCCCGCGTCATACACATCCAGACCCGTCACCTCGATCGACTGCGGCCCGAGGAAGTTCCCCATCGCATCGAAAATCTCGAACTCCGTCGGATCGTCATTCCCGATGAACGTGTCATTCGACGGCAGCACCATCGCAAGGAACGTCAGAAACCGGTTCGACAGCGGATCGACATCGATCGTCACCGTCGACGACTCGCCCGGCTGGATCGGCGGCGGGGCACCTGCCGTGATGAACTCGGCAACCGACCCCGGATCGGCCGCCAGACGCTCGGCCATAACCGTGCCCGGCATCCCGGTCTCGGCAATCAGCTCAACACCCGGCGACGCACTGTCGCCCACATTGAACGCATCGAAACTGCCGTCATGCAACGCCGTGTAAAGCGGCGTCAGCGACAACCCGTCCGCCCCCTGATTGTTCGTCACCGTGATGCTGAGCGACGCAGCGGACGCAGCCCCGGCTGAACAGATCGCACACGCGGCCACAACGGTCCGCAACTTGAAAGACATGGTTTGAACTCCCTTTGTCGGTTCGTCTTCTTTGTCATGTCGTCTACACCGGACGCACGCGGCGCCCGCGCGGACCGTGCCACGAACGGGGGATCACGCTGGCTGACATGCGCGTGAAAACAGCGTTTGTGATCAGCCCGAGTTGTGATTTGACAAGCGCAATTGCGTGTTGGTCAGGGCGTCCGACAGATCTTGACCAACCCCGCCCCAACCGGGGACACTCCCGCGAAGAAGCAGGCGGGGATCACCTTTTGGTAGAAATCAACAATCGCGACGAGCTTGAGGCATGGCTCAAGGACCGCCCCCGCGAAGACGCGGTCCTGATCGCCGCCCGCGCCGCGCTGCGCGTGCTGCCCCTGCTCAGTCCTCCGAAAAAAAGGGTCGACGCTGCGAATTGGCGGGCGGACATCATCTTGCCCTGCCTGCGTGCTATGGCTGTCGCCAGCTTTGCGGGCACATGGCC
>CAYYZH010000251.1:3465-5578 GCA_964475765.1 uncultured Limibaculum sp. | reverse complement strand
TGAGCCCAAAAACCCACAATGCTGCAAGATCAACCAATGTCCGGAAACGAGAAATCGCAGAGCGCTTAACGGCCTTAGTTTTGGATCAGCGCGTTCTCCCATTCTGAAAGAAACTTGTTTCGCTTCAGCTCGTCTAGAAATGTCATCAAGGCAGGCTCCAGCGCAATGGCCGCGCGCTCGGCGCCATTCTCTCGATCGTGGATCGGTGGCAGCGTTCGTGCTTCATCGGTTGGGTTGGATTGATAGGTGACCAGGAATTGAATGAACCGTTGGGCTACTACTGGTTCGTCAGATGCACTAGAGACCAATGCTGTCCGCATCATTGTTGTGGGAAAGTCGGAAGGTAGTACAATTTCAAGGAGGTTCTGGCTTTCGGTGCGCGCTTCGGCGTAGCTGCCAAGCACATTGTAGGCGACCGCGATGGTTCCGTTGGTAAGGTCGTCGATCATCTCGCCAGAACAGCAATAAAGCCGGGCATCGAGCCCGCCCATCACTTCCATCAGGCGCCAGAAGGTCTCGGACGCCCGCGCGTCCTGTGTCGCGAAGAGATAGCCCAGCCCTGATTGACGAACGTCGTAAGTGCCGATGCGACCTCGAAATACATCGGGGCGCGCACGCAATGCCTCGATCAGCTCTTGCCGGGTTTCAGGGATCGGTAGCCCCTCAAAAGCGGCCCGATTGATGACAATAGCGGCCGGTTCTGAGGTGAAGGCGAACAAGCTTTGCCGCCATTGTGCCCAGGCCGGGTGCGAAACGCTTTCCAGTTCCAGGGCGTACCCATCGTTTGTCAGCTTGAACTGCAAGTCCATGGCGCTGGAGATCGCAATGTCAAAAGCGTCGGGCATTTTCCGAAACCGCCGGTCGATATCCGCCGTGCCCGTAACCAAATACTCGATGGCGATATCCGTATTTCGGGAGACGAAAGCCTCGATCAGCGGAGCAAACAAATCCGTGTCTGTACTTGAAATTATACGCAGGGTCGTTGTTGCTCCTGCCTCGTTGAAAACCTGCCGATCTTCCCAATCCTGCGCCCATCCGGCGTGACAGAGGAAGACCAGAACTAAAGCGACAAGGTTACGCACGCGCCGCCCTCCGGCTGGTTTTCTAGGTCGATCCCGCCGCCATGGGCCATAGCGACATCTCGGGCAATGGTCAGCCCTAGGCCCGAGCCAATCGTGTCTTTCGCATTTGCCCCCCGCTGAAAGCGGGTGGTCAGGGTCTCAATTTCGTTTGTTGGAAAGCCCGGGCCGTGATCGCAAATCGTGATCCGCGGTCCGGGGTTTTTGGAAACGGTGATCTCGATGGAACTTTCTGCAGGTCCGTATTTCATCGCATTGTCGATCAAGTTGCGCACGGCGTTCTGAATCAAGACAGGGTCGCCCAAGTAGGGCACGCACGGATCACCCAGCAGCGAGATAGAAAGGTCCTTCATTTCTGCTATCGGAGTCATTCTCTGAATAAGGTCGCGCACCAGATCGACGAGTTCAATCTCGTCTCGCTCCAGATGGTCCGCCCGAAACGTGATCATCGCGTGATCCAGAAGTTGGCCTGCAGCGCGCGAGCTTTCATCAATCGCTTTCACCATGGACCGCATTGCCTCGCGATTTTCCTCTTTTTCGACGCGCTGCAAGGTCGCTTCAGCGTAGGACCGAACGGTCGCCAGCGGCGTTCGGACCCGATGCGCGGCTTCTGCGATGAAGTCTTCCGACTGGCTTAGGGATTGGTCCAGCCGCCCCATCAGCGAGTTCAGCGAACTGACCAGGGGTACCATCTCCCTGGGGACGGGTTTGGTGAATGGGCTCAAGTCCTGTGGTCCCCTTCGTGTGACGGAGGTTGTCAGCTTGCCAAGTTGGCCGATGGTGGACGACGTGGCCCAAAAGGACAGAGCCACCGCCAGCGCAAAAAAACCTATGCCCAAAAGGGCTGCATTGCGTGAAATGCGATCAAGGGTTTCGGATAGCGCGTCCTGGGTTTGGGCAAGTACGATCTGAAGCTCGGTGCGGCGGTTCGCTCCGATCAAGGTCCGGCTTGCGCTGATCTTTCGAACGCCCGAGCCACGCATCTGGTCGGATTGGAAAGGCTGACTTTCCGAGAATGTCAGCTCCTCGTAGCC
>CAYYZH010000251.1:0-3365 GCA_964475765.1 uncultured Limibaculum sp. | reverse complement strand
GCGTTTTCCGAGACGTCGTCGTCGTAGGAGAACAAACGGTCGGCCAACTTGCTTTTGGAAAAAATCTGGCCCGGTGCGTTGAGGAACAACTCCAGAAGGCGCAGCTCGCGATTGCGCATCATGACGGCATCACCCCCCACCGTCAGATGGCCCGCGACGGGATCGAAAACGACGCCGCCGACCTCGATTGTCGTCTTGGCGTTGCCGAATTTCCGCCGCAGAACGGCGCGGCAGCGGGCCTCAAGCTCGGCGTGATCGAAGGGTTTGGTGACATAGTCATCGGCGCCCAGATCCAAGGAACCGATTCGATCCGACACCTGGCTTCGGGCGGTCAGAATGATCACCGGGGTGTTCAAATTACTGGCGCGATGCTGTTCCAGGAACGTACGGCCATCGCCATCGGGCAGCATGATATCGAGAAGGATCAGGTCGTACTGCCCGGTCTCAACGAAAGCCGAGGCGTCCTCTAAATTCTCTGCATGATCAATGACATGGCCAGCCATCTCCATGCGGGAGAGGATGGCATTGGCAAGGTCCTGATTGTCTTCGACCAGTAGAAACTTCATCGCCCCTCCGGACGCATTTTTCGGTGTGACAGGTTGGTGTCAGGTTAACGTGCACTCTTCACCGTCAACTGAGCCGCCATGCGGACAGTTGTCAAATGGGAGGACAATATGTCGAATTTTGAACTGGGCCGTCGGGCCCTGATTGCGGCCGTTGCCGCGTTTGGTCTTGCTGGCCCTGCGGCCGCCGATGGCCACCAGGTACTGGACAGCATTCACTTTCTGATCCCCGGCGGTGCCGGCGGTGGTTGGGACGGAACGGCGCGTGGAACAGGCGAAGCCCTGACCGAAGCCGGTCTCGTTGGAACGGCGTCGTTCGAAAATATGTCGGGCGGTGGTGGCGGCAAGGCCATCGGGTTTCTGATCGAGAACGCCGACAGCAACCACGGCACGTTGATGGTCAATTCCACCCCCATCGTGATCCGGTCGCTGACGGGTGTGTTCCCGCACAACTTCCGTGACCTGACGCTGGTCTCGGGAACCATCGGTGACTATGCCGCTATCGTCGTCGGCAAGGACAGCCCGATCAATTCGATGGACGACCTGATCGCGGCCTATGACGCCGATCCGAGTGCAACTGCAATCGGTGGTGGTTCCGTTCCTGGCGGAATGGACCACCTGGTTGCCGCCATGGTGATGGAAGCTGCAGGCAAGGATGCCCTTGGCGTCAAGTACATCCCCTATGACGCGGGCGGCAAGGCCATGGCCGCGCTTCTATCGGGCGAAATCGCAGCGCTCTCGACCGGTTTCTCGGAAGCGGTTGACCTCGCCAACGCTGGCGAAGTGAAAATCATCGGTGTCACCGCTGACGAACGCGTCGATGCTGCACCTGATGCGATGACCATGAAGGAACAGGGTATCGACACCGCCTTCGTCAACTGGCGCGGGTTCTTTGCCGCACCAGGTCTGCCGGACGACAAACTGGCCATGTACCAGGATGCCATCGCCAAGATGTACGAAACCCCCGAATGGGAAGCCGTGCGTGCACGCAATGGCTGGGTCAACATCCACAACTCCGGCGACGACTTCCTGACCTTCCTCGAGGCACAGGAAAAGGTCATCGGCGACCTGATGAAGAAGCTGGGCTTCCTCTAAAGTGGCCAAAAACGAAAGGATCGGAGCGGACGCCGCTCTGATCCAGCCAGTCTTTGGGAGGGGAATATGGCTCTGGATCGCTGGATAGCGCTGGTTCTTTTGGGGATATGTCTGGCCTATGGCTACGCGGCCTGGTTCACAATGGACGGCAGCCTGGCCCCCTTTATGAAACGCAACCCGATCTGGCCAAGCACATTTCCAAAAGTCCTTTCGATTCTCGGTATCCTCGCCACGCTTTTCATCCTGCTCGGAATTGAGAAAAGCACGCCGAAAGAAGCCGACATCGATTATCGCCGACTTGGCGAATACCACATTGGCCAGGCCCTGCTACTGCTGGGTTTGATGGTGACTTACGCGCTTTGCCTGCGACCATTGGGCTTTCTCATCTCGACATCGGCGTTTCTCGTGCTCGGTTCGTACATCCTGGGCGAACGGAAATGGCACATCATGCTACCCGTCGCGCTGATCGCGACGATTTCGGTCTGGTATCTCGTGCAGGAAGTTCTTGGCATCTACATGCGCCCGTTGCCGGGCTTTCTGGGAGGCTGACATATGCTTGAAGGTTTGCTGATCGGCCTCACGACAGCCCTGTCCATCCAAAACCTTCTGATGGTCATCGCGGGCTGCCTTATCGGCACCTTCATCGGCATGTTGCCGGGGTTGGGCCCGATGTCCATCATCGCCATCATGATCCCTGTCGCCATCTCCATGGGAGACCCGTCGGCCGCACTGATCCTTCTAGCGGGCGTCTACTACGGGGCAATTTTCGGCGGCTCAACCTCGTCGATTCTCCTAAACGCGCCGGGCGTCGCGGGCACTGTCGCGTCAAGCTTCGATGGCTACCCTATGGCGCGACAAGGCAAGGCAGGAAAAGCACTGACCATCGCCGCCATCGCCAGCTTTGCAGGCGGGACGATTGGTGCGCTGCTTCTCATGATCTTCGCGCCCGCGCTGTCGTCGGTGGCACTTTTGTTTCACTCCGCTGAATACTTCGCACTAATGGTCGTGGGTCTCTCCGCAATCGCAGCCTTTGCGGGCACCGGGCAAGTTGCCAAGGCGATGATCATGACCATTCTCGGCCTGATCATGGCGACCGTTGGCGAAGGTGCCCTGTTCAACCTGCCGCGTTTCACAATGGGAATAATGGACCTGCAGTCCGGGTTTGGCTTCATCACACTTGCTATGGCGATGTTTGCGTTGCCGGAAGCCCTGTTTCTTGTCTTGAAACCAAAAAACCTTCAGGGCGACGATGGCGAGATAAAGGACCTTCGCATCACCGGCTCGGAAGCAAAGGCCATCGCGCCCGTGATCGGGCGACAATCTCTACAAGGCTTCTTCATCGGCGTTCTCCCAGGCGCAGGTGCTACGATCGCCAGCTTTCTTGGATATGCGGTCGAACGCAACATCGCCCCAAAAGCCGAGCAGGAGGAGTTCGGAAAGGGCTCGATAAAGGGCTTGGCCGCACCAGAAACAGCGAACAACGCGGCCTGCACCGGCTCCTTTGTCCCGCTTCTTACCCTTGGAATTCCTGGCTCCGGCACCACGGCCATCTTATTGGGTGCACTCATCGCCTTGAACGTCACGCCCGGTCCGCGATTGATGATCGACGAGCCGCAGATTTTCTGGGCCGTCATCATGTCAATGTTCATCGGCAACTTGGTGCTGCTGATCCTCAACCTGCCACTGATCCCCTATATCGCCAAAGTT
>CAYYZH010000250.1:0-5607 GCA_964475765.1 uncultured Limibaculum sp. | reverse complement strand
TCGCCGAATCGCGTGGGTTCCGGGCCCTTGCGCCCGCCAAGCTCTGGAGGCAGCGCGGCGGCAGCGTCCGCCTTGCGGCGCGCTTCGGCCTCTGCTAGGGCGCGCTCAGCTGCTTCCTGGCGTCGCTCGGTGGCCTGCTCTTCACGGGGCTGGTCTTCAGGCATATATATCTCCTCGGGGGTAGATTGTATCGCTGTGAGTGCGGGAGGCAATGGACGCCCATGAATTTGGTGAAAACGGCAATGCTGCTGGCGGGGCTGACGGCCCTCTTCATGGCAGTTGGCGCGATGCTGGGCGGGACGACCGGCATGATCCTCGCGCTGATCGTGGCAATCGGCATGAACGCCTATGCCTACTGGAACTCCGACACGCTGGCGCTCAAGTCGCACAACGCCCGGCAGGTTACGCGCGGATCGGCCCCTGAACTGGTGGGTATGGTCGAGGACCTGGCCCGCAACGCAGACATGCCGATGCCTGCGGTTTATGTGATCGACAACCCGCAGCCGAACGCCTTTGCGACGGGGCGTAGTCCGGAGAAAGCCGCGGTTGCAGCGACGACCGGCATCATGGACATGTTGAGCCGCGAGGAACTGGCCGGCGTGATGGCGCATGAGTTGGCCCATATCAAGAACCGCGACACCCTGATTATGACAGTGGCAGCCACGGTCGCCGGTGCGCTGACCATGCTGGCCCAGTTCGGCTTCATGTTCCGGGGCGGGCGCGACAATCCGTTCGGCTTTATCGGCACGATGCTGGCGGTGATGCTGGCCCCGATGGCCGCGGGCATGATCCAGATGATGATCAGCCGCACGCGCGAATACTCCGCCGACCGTCTGGGCGGAGAGATCTGTGGTAACCCGCTCTGGCTCGCCTCGGCGCTGGGCAAGATCTCGGGCATGTCGAGCCGCATCCAGATGGACAGCGCCGAGCGTAATCCTGCCTCTGCGCATCTCTTCATCGTCAACCCGCTGGCCGGATTGCGTATGGACAACCTCTTCTCGACCCACCCCGCGGCGGAGCGGCGGATTGCCGAGCTGAAAAAGCAGGCCGCCGAAATGGGTCGTACGGCTTCGGTAGGGGCGCAAGAGCGTCAATGGGGTCCGCCCACGGTGCAGCGGAACCGGAGATCTTGACGACGGGCCGGCCTCGCAAGCCGAATTCGGATCGCACGGTTCCGGGTCTGGCGGCCCGGCGTGGGGCGCTGGCGGCGCTCGATGCGGTGCTTCTGGGCGGAGAGATGCTGGATGACAGCGCGCCCATCGGCACACCAGCCGAACGGGCCGAAGCGCGGGGCCTTGCCGATCTGACCTTGCGCCGTCTTGGTCAGATAGACGATGTGCTCAGCCGGTTTGTTGATCGCCCGCCCAAAGGCTCCGGCCAGCAGATTCTGCGCCTGATGACCACTGAATTGCTGTTCGCCGGCAACGCACCCCATGCTGCTGTGGACATGGGTGTTCGGCTGACCCGCGCGGGGCGCGGCACCAGCCGCCTCTCCGGTCTCGTGAACGCGGTGGGGCGACGCCTTGCCGAGCAGGGGGCGGAGATCGTCGCCGGTCAGGACCCGGCCAAGCTCAACATGCCTCGGTGGCTGCGCCAGCATCTGACGCGGGATTGGGGCGGCAAAATCGCCAATGCTTTGGCTGAGGCACATCTGACACCCGCGCTGCATGATCTCACGCTGCGCAACCCTGATGAGGTGCCCGGCCTGCAGGCCTCCGTGCTGCCGACCGGCAGTCTGCGCCTGCATGGGCGACCGCAGATCAGCGCCTTGCCGGGATACGAGGAGGGCCAGTGGTGGGTTCAGGACGCCGCTGCCGCGCTGCCGGTCCGGCTGCTAGGCGATGTCAGGGGCAAACGAGTGCTCGACCTTTGCGCCGCTCCGGGCGGTAAAACCATGCAATTGGCCGCTGCAGGGGCTGAAGTCACTGCACTAGACCGGTCCGACCGTAGGCTCGAACGGCTGGCCGAGAACCTCACCCGCACGAAGCTGACCGCAGAAACGGTCGTGGCCGACGCGCTGGACTGGACGCCGGATCAGCCATTCGATGCCATTCTGTTGGACGCGCCCTGTTCGGCGACCGGCACCCTCCGGCGCCATCCCGATCTCGCGCATCGCGGCAAGATTGATCTTACCGAGCTTATCGGTCTTCAGGACACGCTGCTGGATCAGGCCTATGGATGGTTGGCGCCGAACGGCACGCTGGTCTTTTGCACCTGCTCGCTCTTCAAGGCAGAGGGGGAGGAGCGCATCACAGCGTTTCTCGGCCGCCATACGGATGCGAAACCCCTTGCCCTAGGAGCCGAAGACCAGGTTCCAACCGACTTGGTCACCAAGGATGGCTGGCTCCGCACGCGTCCCGACATGTGGGCCGATCACGGCGGGATCGACGGGTTTTTCGCCGCC
The DNA here is from genome assembly GCA_964475765.1 of uncultured Limibaculum sp. GTDB lineage: Bacteria > Pseudomonadota > Alphaproteobacteria > Rhodobacterales > Rhodobacteraceae > Thermohalobaculum. Next base: position 3,203 of record CAYYZH010000250.1, on the reverse strand, counting down.
CGCATCGCTAAAAGCTAACCGCAGCGATGACAGACACCCCTAGATTGATGTAGGCTCCACCGAAAGGGACCCGGGGTACACACGGGCGACAAGAGGCAGAGCACATGATCGGGGCCATCGCGAGATCGCGGATGCCGAACCGCTTTGCGGTTCGAATGGCACGGCTGCAAAGCGGGCCGGGCACTTTGGTTTGGCAGCCCGAACCACCGGTAGCAGGCGACCGCGCGGCGGCGCGGCGGCTGGTCAACGGCTTGCTGCTCTTCGAGGGCCGTCTTGTCGAGACGTCCGCGCCGGACCCCTGGGCGCTGGAGCCGCCCGACGACGTCTGGCGCGATCACCTGCATGGCCACGGCTGGCTGGATGATGCTGCCACGGCTGAGGATGGTGACACCTGGAACACCCTGTCGGACTGGGCCTGGACCTGGATTGAGCACTACGGCGACGGCAGCGGGCCGGGCTGGCAGCCCGAATTGGCCGCGCGGCGTCTGACCCGATGGATCGCCTATTCCGCGCGCTTTCTGGCGGGGCAGCCCACCGAGCGCTCCCATGCCTTCTTCGCCGCCCTTGGCACCCATGCGCGCTATCTCGAACTGCGCTGGCCGCGGGCCGAGACGGGGATCGCCCGGATCGAGGCGCTGTGCGGGCTGGTCTATGCCAAGCTCAGCCTCGAGGGATCGGGCGCAGGCGGGGTGCGCCGGGCGCTGGCGCAACTTGGCGAGCTTGCTCAGCGGATGATCTCGGCCGATGGCGCCGTCGCCAGCCGCAACCCGGAGGATCTTGCGCGCATCACGACGCTTCTGGACTGGACGGCCAGCGTGATCTCGGATGCCGGACTGAATGCCCATGCCGGACACCTCGCGGCCCTGCAACGCGGGCTCGGCGCGCTCAGCACCGTGCGCTATGGCGATGGCCGGATCGCCCGCTTCCACGGATCCCGTTCCGGGCGGGCCTGGCAGAACACGCGCACCACCGGGTCTGAACAGCGGGTGGTGCTTGGCGATGAGGCCTCCGTCATGGGCTATCTCAAGCTCAGCATGGAAGACGCCGAGCTGATCGTCGACGGGGCGCTGCCCGCCAAGGGGCCGCATGCCCTGACCGCTCATGCCAGTGCTCTGGCGCTGGAGTTCTGGCACAAGGGCCAGCCGATCATCGTCAATTGCGGATCGGGCGCTGGCTTCGGGCGCAAGTTCGCCAACGCCTCACGGCGCGGTGCGGCGCATTCCACGCTGGAGCTTGGCGGGCGCTGTGCCTCGACGCTCTCGCCGGTGAAGGGCGAGCGCCGCGGTGCCAGCCTGACGATGAGCGGCAAGCTCACCGCCCGTATCAATGAAGCCACCGACGGCAGTTGGGCGCTTTGCGAAAGCACGACCTATCAGAAACGCTTTGGTCTGAACTGCGAGCGTCGGCTGCATCTCTCGGCGGATGGGCTCATGCTGTCGGGAGAAGACACCGCGCTCGCCCCCTCGGCGGCGACACGCACGAGGGCCAGCGAAAAGTTTCCCGAAGATGGGCCGCCCTGTCCGTTTGTCGCCCGCTTTCACCTGCACCCCGACATCGAGGCCCGCATGGCGCTGGCGGGGCGGGGCGTGGCGCTCAAACTGCCCGATGGCAGTCACTGGCTGATGACAGCAGACCAGCCCGATATCACGCTTGAGCCTAGCATTTTTTTTGACGATGCCCGCCCGACCCCGCGTGCGACGCAGCAGATTGTGGTCAGAACCGCCGTCATGGAATATTGGGGGCGCATCTCATGGTCGCTCGCGCGGAAATCCGCCGGGCCATCCGACTAATCCCCGGCGCGTCTGCGCCGCCTGCCGCAGAGGACGCCCCAATGACCGACATTGCCGATCCGCTTTCCGTTCGCCGTGCCCTGATCTCGGTCTCGGACAAAACCGGGATTGCAGAGTTTGCCGCCCGGCTGGCAGCGGCTGGGGTTGAATTGGTCTCGACCGGTGGTACGGCAGCGCTCCTGCGCGAGGCGGGGCTCGAGGTGCGTGATGTCTCCGAACTCACCGGTTTTCCCGAGATGATGGACGGGCGGGTCAAGACGCTGCACCCGATGGTTCATGGCGGGCTCTTGGCGGATCGTGGCGATGCAGGCCACCTCGCGGCGATGGACAAACACGGCATCGGACCGATCGATTTGCTGGTCGTCAATCTCTACCCGTTCGAGGCAACGGTGGCGGCAGGCGCGGACTATGCGACCTCGGTCGAGAACATCGACATTGGCGGGCCGGCAATGATCCGTGCCGCGGCCAAGAACCATGCGGGCGTTGCCGTTGTCGTTGATGCCGAGGATTACGATCTGGTGCTGGGCGAGATCGAGGGACGGGGCGGCACGGCGCTGGCAACTCGCAAGCAACTCGCGGCGCGGGCCTATGCCCGGACGGCGGCCTATGACGTCGCGGTCTCGACCTGGATGGCAGAGGCCATTGGCGAAGAGGCACCGCGGCGCGTCGGGTTTGCCGGGACGCTTGCGCAGCCGCTGCGCTATGGCGAGAACCCGCATCAGGGGGCGGCGTTCTATACCGACGGCACCGCGCGGCCCGGAGTTGCGACCGCCACGCAGCTTCAGGGCAAGGCGCTCAGCTACAATAACATCAACGACACCGACGCCGCGTTCGAGCTGGTGGCCGAGTTCGACCGTGCCAAACCCGCCGTCGCGATCATCAAGCACGCGAACCCTTGCGGGGTGGCGACAGCCAGCACCTTTGCCCAGGCCTATGAGCGCGCGTTCGACTGTGACCGCGTCTCGGCTTTTGGTGGGATCATCGCGATGAACGGATTGTTGGACGGTCCGACCGCCGAGAAGATTGTCAGCATCCTGACCGAAGTTGTCATCGCGCCCGAAGCTGACGATGCAGCCCGCGAGGTTTTTGCCGCGAAGAAGAACCTGCGCCTTCTCGTGACGGGTGGTCTGCCCGATCCGCGCGCGCCGCGCACGGCCTGGCGTCAGGTCTCCGGCGGATTTCTGGTGCAGGACCACGACAACGGCCATGTCAGCCGCGACGATCTTAAGGTCGTCACCAAACGCGCACCGAGCGCGACCGAACTGGACGATCTGCTGTTTGCCTGGACGGTCGCCAAACACGTAAAGTCGAATGCGATCATTTATGCCAAGGGTGGCGCGACCGTCGGCATCGGCGCAGGGCAGATGAGCCGGGTCGACAGCAGCCGGATCGCGGCCCGCAAGTCTCAGGACA
>CAYYZH010000249.1:0-5627 GCA_964475765.1 uncultured Limibaculum sp. | reverse complement strand
AACCCGATCTTGAACCCGCCCATGGCTGTCCAGACCCGGGTGTTGCCAACCGGCCCGACCACCGGCTCGCGCCCCGGCGGTTTGGGTCTCAGCCCGGCCCAGCGGCGGAGGACCCGAGCATCGTGCAGAGCGGGGCAGACGAGGCGTGCGCGTGCGATGAGATCATCGAGTTGCGCATCGGTCCCTTCGGCAACTTCAAACACCTTCTCGCTGGTCGATCCGATGGCGGCCGTCCCGTCGCCATGCCCGACGACATAGAACCCGTCGGCATAGATCAGCGGTCCAGCGGGCAGGGCGGCTTGCATGAGCGCCGCCTGACCCTTGACCGGCATACCGTTCAGCCCCGGTTGCAGCGGCTCGACCAGTGGCCAGCCCTGCCAGCCTGCCGCCACCACGACGGTCCCTGCGGTGAACGTCTCGGCTTCGGTCGAGACTGTGCCGGTGTTGGCATCCAGCCCCGTCACGCGGTGTCCGGTCAGCACCGCGTCTCCCAGCATCGTCTGCAAAGCGTGGATGTAGGAGGGAGGCGAGATCCGCGCCGACAGCGTCTCGTGGATCCACCCCGTGCAGCCCTCTGGGAGCGCGACCTCGGTGCCATCGGGCGGGGTATCCAAAACCTCGAACCGGGCCACCCCGCCCCATATATCCTGTGCGCCATAACCCTCAGCCTCCGCCCGCGCCCGGGCCTTGTCGGACACCAAAGGCGTGAGACGTCCACACCGGGCATACCCGGTGGCCAGACCCGTTTCCGCCTCTAGCCCGGCGATGTGATCGCCAAGCGTCAGCAGGGCATCCAACTGGAACTGCTTGAAGGGCCGCCAGCGGGTCGGCGCATGGGGACAAAGTGCGCCCACCGGGCCACCGCTGGCGCCGCACCCGGTCGTGCCGGCCTCGAGCACCAGCACGCTCAACCCCGCGCGCTGCGCCGCGACGCCGACCGACAGGCCGAACACGCCTGCACCGATGACGATGACATCTGCCGTGCGCACAGACTTGCCCTTTCCGCTTCGCTCAAGCACACCCGTTCTCATGTCAGAGCCACGGGAAACTGCCAAGCTCAGATGGGAGGACGGGGTCCCCGTCTCGGCCCGGTTCGACGATCCCTATTATGCGCGCAGCGACGGTCTGGCCGAGAGCCGGCATGTGTTTCTGGACGGAAACGATCTGCCTCGGCGGTTCAAAGGGGCCAAGGCCTTCCGCGTTGCCGAGCTGGGTTTTGGCACGGGGCTAAACGTTCTTGCGGCGCTTCAGGCGTGGCACAGGCTCGCCACGCCGGGCGGCGTTCTGCACTTCACGTCGTTCGAGCAGTTCCCCCTGACCCCAAACGCGTTGGAGGAGGCGCTGTTGCGTTTCCCCGACATCGCGCCCTTCGCCGGAGATCTGACGACCGCCTATCGCGCGTTCGGCCCCGACGGCCCTGCACAAACCTCAGAAATTGCGCTCCCCCGGGCGCACCTGACCCTGATCATTGGTGACGCCCGCACCGCCCTGCCGAAGTGGCAGGGCATGGCCGACGCGTGGTTCCTCGACGGGTTTGCCCCTGCCCGGAACCCCGAGATGTGGACCCCAGATCTATTGCATGCTGTCGCCTCCCACACTGCGCCCGGCGGCACGTTTGCCACGTATTCCGCGGCGGGTGCGGTGCGCCGTACCCTGCAGGAGGCAGGGTTCACTGTGGAAAAACGCCCCGGCTTTGGCCGCAAACGCGACATGGCCGCTGGCCAGATGCCCCTTTAACCGCCGAAAAGAAAGGACCCGAAATGCCGACAACGAAACTTGCCCGAGACGAAGATCTCAGCCCCGAGGCCAAGGCCGTCTTTGACGATATCCGCGCCACCCGCGGCTCGGACTTCATCAACAATGTCTGGCGCGCTTTGGCATGGGACCCACCGCTTCTGAAGCGCACATGGGAGCAGGCCAAGGAGGTGATGGCCAAGCCCGGTGCGCTCGACCCTTTGACGCGCGAGATGATCTATGTCGCGGTCTCGATCGCCAATTCCTGTGAGTATTGCGTGCACTCGCACACGGCCTTCGCCCGCGCCAAGGGCATGACCGACGCGCAGTACGCCGAGTTGATTTCCATCGTCACGCTGGCCTCCTCGACCAACGCGCTGGCCACCGCGTTGCAGCTTCCGGTCGACCCGGAATTTCTGGTCGATCCCTGAGGCTGGGCGGGTCTAGCCCGTCAGGCTCTCGAACAACAGCGCCACGGCTTCGGCGCCGGGATCGTTGTGACCGGCGAGGCTGGCCTCCGGCAGATAGCTGGCCCGCCCCGCCCGCGCCTTGGTGATCAGCGCCGTGGCATCGGCGCCTTCGCGCGCTGCCTTGGCCGCTGCGGCGAGACCACCCGGCAGCGCCGTCAACGCAGGCTGCATGGCATCGATCATTGTCCGGTCGCCGGGCGCTGCGCCGCCAACCTGCTGAATCCGGTCGAGCCCGGCCTGCAGCGCACCGACATGGTCCTTGCCGCTGGCCGAGGCATCGCCCGCCGCTGCAAAGAAGATTGCCAGCAAGACGCCGGAGGAGCCGCCCATGGTCTGGCTCAGCTCGAGACCGATGGCGCGGTAAAGCTGCGTCTGATCTGCCAAAGGCAAGCGATCCAGAGCATCGACCAGGGCCCGCCCGGCGGTCGCCAACGTGCTGCCGGTATCGCCATCGCCGGATTTGGCGTCCAACGCGTTCAGGTCTGCCTCCGCCTCGATCATGATGGTGCAGCAGCGTTCGATGAACGCCCGGGTCTCCGGCTGTGCCGAGGCCAGCGGCTGAATCGGCGCGAGGCCATCGGGCAGGGGCTGGACGTCGATCTCGCCTATGGGCAGACATCCGGGCCAGAACCACGGCGCGACCGGGGCCAGCAAGGCCGCCTCATCGGATTTCGCAAAGGGCAGCAGCGAGACGGAGAACCCCTGCATATCGAGCGAGGTCATCATCGGCGCAGGGCCGACCAGCCAGCGCACCTGCTCGCCGATCCGCGAATGAGTCAGCTCATCCGCCAACACGCCCATCTCCAGCGGGGTTGCCCCGCCAAGGTTGTTCAGCAAAGCCACATGTGGGCCAGGTGCCATCTTAGCCTCCAGCCGCTCGACCACCATTTCCATGGCGGCCTTGGCGGTGGAATAATCGACCTGTTCGATGCCCGCTTCGCCGTGAATGCCGAGGCCAAGTTCTGCCTTGCCTGAACCGATGCGGTCCTCCTTGGGCGAGCCGGGAATGGTGCAGGTGTTGAGCGACATGCCGATGGAGATCACGCCGTCGATCACCTTCTGCGCAGCCGCGGCGATGGTTTCGAGATCGGCGCCCTGTTCGGCCATGGCGCCCGCGATCTTGTGCACAAAGAGCGTGCCCGCCACACCGCGCGCCTGCGGCAGGTCCGGCAGCGCGATGTCGTCATCGACAATGACCATGGCGACCTTCAGCCCCTGTGCCCGCGCGCGCTCGGCGGCAAGCCCGAAATTCAGCCGGTCGCCGGTGTAGTTCTTGACGATAAGCAGACACCCCGCCTTGCCCGTCACGGCAAGAATGCCCGCCAGCACGGCGTCCACAGACGGCGAAGCGAAGACCTCGCCGCACACCGCCGCGGTCAGCATGCCCTGTCCGACGAACCCGGCATGGGAGGGTTCGTGCCCGGACCCGCCGCCCGAGACCAGCGCGACCTTGGACTTGTCCCAATCCGTGCGGACCACAACCTTGATGTGGGGATAGCCGTCAAGACGGCCCAGCCGACCGCCAGCTGTGCGCAAGAGACCGTCTATCGCCTGCGTGACCAGCGTGTCCTTCGCGTTCATAAACTGCTTCATGGCCGTATCTCCTCAGGTGATGCGCGCGCCGTCGGCGTCGAAATACAAGGCGTTGGTCGGTTGAATGGCGAGGGTGTCGCCGGGCGCCAGTTCGGTATGGGCGTCGGTCAGTGTGATGATGTCGTGGCTGTCGAGGTTCAGGTGCAGGCGTGTGTGATCGCCGAGATGTTCGATGCGCTGGACCTCTGCCGGTTTGCCCGCCCCGTGCTGGATATGTTCGGGACGCAGACCGATGGTCCTGGCTCCCTTCGGCGCCCCGGCAAAGATGTCTGCGGGCAGCGCATTGATGCGGGGCAGGCCAAGCCGTCCGGCGACGTAAAGGCTCACCGGGTTCTCGTAGATCTCGCGCGGCGTGCCGACTTGCACGAGCTTGCCCTCGTCCAGAACGCCGATGCTGGTCGCCATGGTCATCGCCTCGATCTGGTCGTGGGTGACATAAAGGAGCGTCGCGCCGAGGCTTTCATGGATGCGTTTCAGCTCGATGCGCAGGTCGGCACGGAGTTTGGCGTCGAGGGAACTCAGCGGCTCATCCATCAGAAAGATCTCCGGCGTTCGCACCAGCGCGCGGCCGATGGAGACCCGCTGCATCTCGCCGCCCGAAAGCTGCGTCGCCTTGTTTTCGAGCTTGTGGGCAATGTGCAGGATCTCGGCAGTCTCGGCGACCTTCTTGGCGATCACGTCCGGGGGCGTACGCAGGGCGGGCGATTTCAGCGGAAAGGCGAGGTTCTCGCGCACCGTCATGTGCGGGTAGAGCGAGTATTGCTGGAAGACCATCGCGACATTGCGCTGGGCCGGGGTGTCACCGATGACCGACCGCCCGGCGATCTGTATGTCGCCTGCGTCCGGGGCATCTAGCCCCGAGATCAGGCGCAGCGTCGTCGTCTTGCCCGCGCCCGTGGGGCCCAGCAGCACCATGAACGCGCCGTCGGCGATCTCGAGCGAGACGTCCTTGATGGCTTGCGTTTGCCCGAAGGTCTTGGACACGTTTGAGAGGACCACATCAGCCATGCAGCACCCCCGCGTTCAGGTCCGAGCGCAGCGCCCGCCCGGATTGATTGTCGAAGAGCGTCGCTGTGGCCCCGTTGAAGCTGAGCCCCACGGTCTCGCCCATCCGCGCGGGCTGGCCGGCGGCGATGCGGGCCTTGACCTCTCCGGCTGCCGTCTCCAGCGTCACGATCTGCGTGGTCCCGAGATATTCGGTCGCCAGCACTTCGCCGCGATAGCCCGCCGCATCGTCGAGCCGGATATGTTCGGGGCGCACGCCATAGACGAGATCGCCCTCGAACGCCTCCTGCATGGCGGGGATCGCGAGGCTTTGATGGTTGAGATCGACTGCGGTGGTGCCCGGCGTCACCGCCCCGTGGAACTTGAGGAAGTTCATCGACGGCGATCCGATGAACTCCGCCACGAACATCGTCGCGGGTTTGTCGTAGATGTCGAGCGGTGTGCCAAACTGCTCGATCACGCCATGGTTCATGACGACGATCTTGTCGCCCATCTGCATGGCTTCGAGCTGGTCATGGGTGACGTAAACCGTGGTCGCACCCATCCGGTCATGCAGGGCGCGCAGCTCCTCGGCCATATGCTCACGGAACTCGGCATCGAGGGCGCCCAGGGGCTCATCCATCAGGAAACATGCAGGCTCGCGTACAATGGCTCGGCCCAGAGCGACGCGCTGACGGTCCCCTCCCGAGAGCCCGCTGACGGGGCGGTCAAGAATGTCCTCGATGCCGAGGATACGTGCGACCTCGGCGACTTTCGCGCGGACTTGCGCCTGGGGCATGCCTTGACTGATCAGCGGGTAGGAGATGTTTCGCCGCACGTTCATGT
>CAYYZH010000248.1:0-5693 GCA_964475765.1 uncultured Limibaculum sp. | reverse complement strand
TCTTCCGGTTGCGGCGTGGACTGGGCCGGTTGCGACGGTTCGGCGGGCGCAACGACTGCAACCTCGGTCTCTTCCTTCTCGGCGATCGGGTCCTGAGTGACCTTGGCTTCGAGTGCAGCGATTTCCGTCTTGGCAAACTCGGCAAACACACCTTCGGGGAAACGGTCGAGATAGCTTTCATACCCCTCAAGCGTCGCAAGTTCCTGGGCGACCTCGAACGCGGCCCGGTCGGCGGCGTCAGGATCCTGCAGGACAGCCGCAGCGGGTTCCTTGCCGGCGGAGTCCGCTGTTGCCAGCTCTTCCTGCATGGCCTCGGCCAGAAGCGCGCGTGCCGCGGGCACGAGAGTGCTATTCGGATAGGCCCGAAGGAAAAGCATAACCTGCACTGGATCGCGGCTGATCTGGATCGAATCCCACAGCTGGCGTTCCTCGATCTCGGCAGGGCTGAGCGGCTTCTCCGCGACAAAGGCGAAGTCACTGGTCAACGACGACGTGTCCCACGGGGTCTGTTCGCCTTCGGTCTGCTCGAGCACCGCCACCCGGACGTTCTTGAACATCTGCTCGATCGGCTGGCCCGGCGCCGTGATCTCCTGCGCCAGCGCTGCCGAGAACGGGCTATTGTCGGTGTTGCCGTCATAGGCAACCGCGCCCGGAGCCGTGGCATAGGCGAGGAAGGTGCCGGTCGGGGCCTTCATCTCCGCGAGACCGTTATCGTTGAAGGCTGCGATGTTCTCGAACGGGTTGTTCCGGCAGGCGTCGAGTATGACGATATTGGTCTTGTTCCGGGCCGAGTGCATCTGGCGCAGCACGGTCTGTGCCTCGATGGCCACAAGATCAAGATCTGCCTGATCGCTCAGGCTGGTGTCCACGGGCAGGAGGTAGTTGTTCCCGAAGGACTGCACGCCGTGCCCGGCATAATAGAAGAGCCCGGTCGCATCCTTGCCCGCTTCGCGCAGCTCGCGCCCAAACCTGGCGATGGCCAACTTGAGATCCTGCTGGCTGACATCGAGCAGCGTGGTCACTTCGAACCCGACAGCACGCAGGCTCTCGCTGATCAGTTTCGCATCGTTGACCGGATTATCGAGCGGACCGATCTGTTCATAGGACGCATTCCCCACGACCAAAGCGATCCGATCCTCGGCATGCGCCGATATCGACATGAAAGTTGTAAACGCCAGCAGGATGAACAGCATCCGATGCATACGCGGCTCCCGAGCTCACCTAACGTCCCGATCCCCCCGGGCAGTGCTCAAACCAATACAGTACATTCATTGAGAATGAAGCGTTTTTGTGGTTTCGTTGAACATGTGAGAATTCTGTTCGATTCTGAGGCAAAAATGTCGATCCAGAGCCTATTTTACAAAGCCCGCCACGTCCTTTTCGCGCTGATCCTCGGTGTTTTGGTTGCCAGCCCCGGCGTGGGCGAGGCGCAGAGCCCGTTTGAGCATGGCTGGAACCTTGACGCAGCGGCGTCTGAGTTGCGTGTGATGTCGATCAAACGCGCGAAAGTTGCCGAGAGCAGCACCTTTGCGACGTTCTCCGGCGCGATCAGCGAAACCGGGAGCGCGCAGATCTCGATCCTGCTCGACTCCATCGACACCAAAGTCGATCTGCGCAACGTGCGGATGCGGTTCCTGTTCTTCGAGACGTTCAAATTTCCCGAGGCGACGATCACGACCGAGCTGACGCCCGATATGCTGGGCAATCTGGCGGGCGACCGTCGTGTGGCCATCGATCTACCCTATCGGCTGGACCTGCATGGTATTGCGATGGACCGGAAGGATCGCGTCTATGCGACGCTGATGGACAACGACACCGTGTCGATTTCGTCGGCCAATCCGATCCCGATTGCGCTAGAGGATTTCAACCTCGAAGGGGGTCGAGAGAAGCTGCAGGAAGCGGCCAGCGTCGATATCGTGCCGGTGGGGACGATCAGCTTCAACTTCCTTTTCCGCCGGGCAAAGCCGGGCACGCCGCAACTGGCCAGTGCCACGCGGGTCGCTGCTGCGCCAAGTCAGGCCGCGCTTGAGACGAAAGGCAACTTCGACGCGGAGGCCTGTATTGGCCGGTTCGAGATCCTGTCCCGGGCCGGGAACATCTACTTCAACTCAGGCAGCGCGCGGTTGGACCCGGCCAGCGACGCGTTGCTGAGCAACCTGCTCGATGTCGTGCAGCGCTGTCCCGAGATGAAGATCGAAGTCGCAGGTCACACCGATACCGATGGTAGCACCGCGGCCAACCAGCGGCTCAGCGAAGCGCGGGCGCAAGCGGTGAAGGCGTATCTCACCCAGCGCGGCATCGAGAGTACCCGGATGCGCGCGGTCGGCTACGGCGAGGCGCGTCCGGTGCGGCCGAACACCTCCGCCGAGAACAAGCGGCGCAACCGGCGCATCGAGTTTTCGGTGCTGGACGGCTAAGCGGCCGTCCGCTCTGGCGGACCACCTCTCGGAAGCCCAATGATCTGAACCCCGGCGCACACCGATGTGCCGGGGTTCTTGCGTTTATGGGCATTCCACGCACTCCAACCGCGATTTTGAAAGCACCGGCGAGTGCGGTACAATTGTTGACGACTTGGGTTCAGACGAGGGTTCGACCAGATGTATTTTCCCCGGATGTTTGCCGCTTTTGCGGCTTCGATTACGCTTGGCTCAGCGGCAATTGCTGCGGAGCGGACGATCATTGTGCTGGATGCATCCGGCTCGATGTGGGGTCAGATCGCAGGAAAGGCCAAGATCGAAATTGCCCGGGAGGCGCTTGATCGGGTCGTGACCGATTACGATCCCACCAAGGAGCTCGGTCTTCTGGTCTACGGGCACCGCGAGAAGGGTCAGTGCAAGGACATCGAGCTGGTCGTTCCCGCACAGGCGGGCGCAGCGTCGCTGATCAATCAGTCGGTCGGGAAGATCAAGCCCAAGGGTAAGACACCGCTGACCGCCTCCGTGCGCCAGGCTGCCGAGTCGCTGAAGTTCACCGAGGACAAGGCGACTGTCGTGCTGATCACGGATGGTTTGGAGACTTGCAATGCCGACCCCTGCGCGCTGGCGCGGGAGCTGGAGGAGACCGGCGTCGACTTCACCGCCCATGTCGTAGGCTTCGGTCTCTCGAAGGAAGAGGGCAGGGAGGTCGCCTGTCTGGCCGATGAAACCGGCGGTGTTTACCTCTCCGCCGCCGATGCGACCGAGTTGCAGGAGGCGTTGAACGAGACGGTGCAGGCCGAGGCTCCGGTCGAGGAGGAAGCCCCGGTCGAGGTGACGGCCTCCCTGACCGCGCCCGACAGCATCGAGATCACCAAGCTTATGACCGTGGGTTGGGAAGGGCCGGGCGACAAGTTCGATCGGATTCAGATCCACGATCCCAACGCAAACAGCGGGGAGGGCAAGGTCATCCGCATCCAGACTCTGCACACGACCGATGTCGCGTCGCGTGAGTTGCAGATCCGCGTTCCGGCCTCCCCCGGCCTCTACGAGCTGCGCTATTACCATAGCAACCAGAAGAAATTCCTTGCGGTCCATGAGTTCGAAGCGACGCCTGTTGAAGTCGCGATTCTGGCGCCCGACAGCGTGCCGATTGCCAAGATGATCACGGTGGAATGGATTGGCCCCGGTGCGAAGTACGATTCCATCTGGCTGTGGGATCCGTCCGCAAAAGGCGGAGAAGGCAGGAAGGTCCGCGAGGTCCGTTTGCGGCAGGGTGATTTCGAGAAAAACGCGCTGGCTCTGCCCGCCCCGGGCAAGCCTGGAACGTATGAGCTCTGGTACTGGAACGGCGACGACAAGACAGCGCTTGCGACACGACCGCTCGAGGTCACTGATGCGCTGGTGCAGATGGAGACCGAGCCGCCGCATGCTGCCGGTAGTATGATCAAGATTGACTGGATTGGTCCGGGTGCCCGCTATGACGAGGTACAGCTTTGGGATCCACAGGCCAAGGGCGGCGACGGCAAGAAGCTCTTCTCAAAACGCCTGCGCCAGGATGATTTCGATAATCAACAGGTGACACTCCCCGCGCCGGCGGAGGCTGGGGCGTATGAGCTGCGTTATTGGAATGGGGACAACAATCTGATCATCGCTTCCCAGCCCATCGACATCGACGAGGTGGAAGTCTCGCTTGTCGCGCTTGACCAGATAGAGGCTGCCCGGCCGATCAACGTGATCTGGGAAGGACCCGGTGCCCGCTATGACGAAGTGCAGCTTTGGGATCTGAGCGCGAAGGGGGGCGAGGGCAAAAAGCTCTTTAGCAAACGCGTGCGCCAGGGTGATTTCGAGAACAAGGCCGTCACCCTGCCCGGGCCCGCGAACGGTGGAGAGTATGAGCTCCGGTACTACAATGGAGATAGCAGGCTCGTGATGGTCACCCGCCCGATCACGGTCCAAGAGGCTGTTGTGTCCCTTGAGGCGAAGGACCGGATTGGACAGGGTTATGTCATCAAGGTGGACTGGCAGGGGCCGGGCGCCCGCTATGATGAAGTTCACGTCTGGGACCCGAACGCCAAGGGTGGGGAGGGCAAGAAGCTCTTCTCCGTACGGGTGCGCAACGATGACTTCGAGAACCAGAAGGTGACGCTGCCGAGCCCGGTGAAGCCGGGCTTTTATGAGCTGTTGTATTACAACGGCGACAACAGAAAGGTCATGGCAACCCGTCAGATCGAGATCGTGCCCATTGACATCGGGATCGAGGCGCCCGAAGCGGTTGAGGTCGAGACGAAGTTTGCTGTGACCTGGCAAGGCCCTGGTGCGCGTTATGACGAGATCCAGATCTGGGATCCGAACGCCAAGGGCGGTGAGGGCAAGAAGCTGACGGGGCGGCGTCTGCGCAATGACGACTATGACAACAACAAGGTGACGATCAAGGCGCCGGACAAGCCGGGCACCTATCAGCTTCGGTACTATAACGGGGACAACAGGGCGGTTCTGGCCGAGCGCGAAATCGCGGTGCAGTAGGGGCTATCCCCGCCCGCGCCGGGCCATCAAACCGCGCGAGGGATTGTAGGCAATGACGGCTGCACCGAGAAAGAGCGCGGTGCAGCCTGTGACAATGGCCAGCGCCGTCCAGTTCACGTCGATATAGAGACCAAAGCGGATCAACTCGACACAGTGGGTGAACGGGTTGAATGCCGCAATGTCGTGCAGCAGGACCGAGCCCTCCTTCAGTCGCCAGAGCGGATAAAGCGCCGACGAGGCGAAGAACATGGGGAAGATGACGAAATTCATCACTCCGGCGAAGTTCTCGAGTTGCTTGATTGCGGATGAGAGGAAAAGCCCGATGGAGCCGAGCAGCAGCCCCGACATGATCAGCGCAGGGAGCACGGTGATGAAGCCAAGTGGCGGAGGCTCGACGCCCCAGAGCCAGGCGATCAATAGGAACGCGTAGACCTGAAAGAGCGAGACAACGACCGAGGCAAAGAGCTTGCAGGTCAGAAGGAACCAGCGCGGATAGGGGCTGACCAGCAGCGTGCGCATGGCGCCGGTCTCGCGGTCATAGACCATCGAGAGGCTGGACTGCATGCCGTTAAACAGCTGGATCATGGCGCAGAGGCCCGGGACCACATAGGTCTCGTAGAGGATGTATGTCTCGTAGGGCTCGGTGATCGAGAGGCCGAGCACACCCCTGAACCCGGCGGCGAAGATAAAGAGCCAGACCAGCGGGCGGACCAGCGCCGCGAAAAAGCGTTCCTTCTGCTGAACGAAACGCAG
>CAYYZH010000247.1:0-5744 GCA_964475765.1 uncultured Limibaculum sp. | reverse complement strand
TTGGACGGGGTAAACATCTGGGGCGAGATCAAGGACATTGTGCTTCCGCTCGCCTGGGGCGGGCTGGCCTCGACGGCGCTCCTCTGCTTCATCTTCTGCTGGAACGAGGCGTACTGGACCGTGCGTCTGACGACCACCGAGGCGGCGACCCTGTCGAAGCTGATCGAGGGCAACCGCGCGCCCGAGGGTCTGTTCTTCGGCAGGCTGTCGGCGGTGTCCGCTGCCGCCGTCGGGCCGATCATCGTGCTCGGCTGGTTCTGCCAGAAACAGCTTGTGCAGGGCCTGACCTTCGGGGCGGTCAAATGATGCGCCCCAGCTCCACAGCACCCTTGGCGTCGAGTAGATAGCATGTCCCTGCTCACCCCAGAGTTCGAGTTTGTCGACCGTGCCTCCGAGAGCATCCGCTATCTCGAGCACGGCTGGCCGACCGAGCTTTGCCGCTGGCACAGCCATGAGGTCTACGAGCTGCACCTGATCGTGGACACGCACGGCAAGGCGTTCGTCGGAGACTATATCGGCCCATTCGGCCCCGGCGCGCTGTTCCTGGTCGGACCGAATCTGCCGCACAACTGGATCACCGACGAGATCGGCCAGAGCGGCCCGGTCGAGTTGCGCGACATGCTGGTGCAGTTCAATCAGGAAAGTGTCCAGTATCTCAAGCGGGCGTTCCCCGAGTTTCGCGTCATCGACGACATGCTGCACAAATCCTTCGGCGGGATCGAGTTCGTGGACTTTGACTTCTCCACGGCCCGGATGCATCTTGGCGCGATCCGCGATACGCATGGAGCGGATCGGATCGTCAAGTTTCTCAACCTGCTGCTTGCCGTCAGCGTCCATCCCGATCAAAAGCGCCTCTCCGGGCACAACGTCACGTTTCCCAATTTCCAGGCCAAAACCTCAGGCATCGCCGAAGTTGTCGATCACATCACGACAAATTTCGCCGAGCCGATCAGCCTGGAACAGGCGGCGGCCATGTCGAACCTCAGCCCGACCGCCTTTTCCCGGAACTTCCAGAAGCTGACCGGCAGTCGCTTTAGCGAGTTCGTCACCAAGGTGCGGATTGGGCAGGCCTGCTCGATGCTTCAGGCCACCGACCTGAAGATCGCCACCATCTGTCACGAAGTAGGATTCAGAAACCTTGCGAACTTCAACAGACACTTCCTGCGGGTCAAGGAAATGACCCCGTCCGCCTACCGCGATCTGACCCGGTCGGAACTCCTCTCTTCGCACACCAACACCGATGACTGAGACCGCGCTCTTTCAGACCGGATACGATCGGTCCGCGTGCGATATCGGCCTCGTGCATGTCGGCTATGGGGCTTTTCACCGGGCGCATCAGGCGGTCTATCTCGACGACTATATGGAGGCGACCGGGGATCTTGGCTGGGGCATCGCTGCGGTCAACCTCCGTGCCTCGGAGTCCACGGCCTTTTCGGTAGCGGCCAAAGCGGAAGACGGCTATCTTCTGAAGGCCATCTCCCCAGACGGCGCCGACAGCTTCCGGACGGTGCGCGCGCATATGGCGTTCGTCGATGCGGCCGAGGACCTCGAGGCAGCGCTCGATCTCTTCACCCGCCCAAATGTCACCGCCACCTCGATGACCGTCACGGAAAGCGGTTATTTCTTCAATGACCGCTGGGAGCTAAACCTTGAGGCTCCGCAGATTGCCGCCGAGCTTGCGGGCGGTCCGCCACAAACGATCTACGCCTTTCTGACCGCGGCACTGGCGCGCCGAATGGAAACCACGGCAGCACCCATCACGGTCCTTTGCTGTGACAACATTCGCGGCAATGGCCATGTGCTGGAAGGCGCGCTGCTCGCTTATATCGACGCTGCGGGACACTCGGATCTCGGCGCGTGGGTGCGCCAGAACGCGACCTTCCCCTGCTCAATGGTCGATCGCATCACCCCGCGCAGCACCGACGCGCTTCAGGACGAGGTCCACCGTCTCTTTCCCGCCCACGCCATCGCGCCCATCCATGCCGAAGCATTCAAACAGTGGGTTCTGGAGGACAAGTTCGCCGCCGCCATGCCGGACCTCGCCAGGGTCGGCGTGCAGGTGGTGGGCGATGTCGAGCCCTACGAGGAAGCCAAGATCCGCATCCTCAATGGCGGGCATACCGGGCTGACCTATTTCGGTGCACTAGCGGGCCACAAGACCTTCGATCAGGCCATCATGGACCCGGAGCTGCGCCCCTACTACGATCGCTGGGAACGGGGTGAGGTGCTCAAGGGGCTCGGCGATGCCATCCCCTTCGACACCAGCACCTATCTCGACGAGGTCACCCGGAGGTTCGAGAACCCCGGCATTGCCGATCAGCTCGAGCGCATCTGTATGGACGGCTACTCGAAGATGGCCATCTATATCCGCCCGACTCTGGACGCCTGTCTGGAGCAGGGCATCAACCCAAACGCGGGCTATGACTGCGTCGCCTCCTGGGTCGTCTATGCCCGCCGGGTCGACGCGGGCACCACAGACACGCCTTACGTCGACCCATTCTGGGGCAAACTCCGGCCGATGCTCGCCAGAGGCCGGGAAGCGGAGCTGGCCTCCGACCCACAGATCTGGGGAGACCTCCCCGAGAAATTTGAGACCTTCGTACCCGACCTCGTCGCGGCAATTCAGCGGATGGAAGAAAAATGGCAGGCTTGAAACTTACCGATGTGGCCAAGTCCTATGGATCCACCCATGTCATCGAGAGCATTGATTTGGACATCGCCGATGGCGAGTTCGTGGTGTTTGTCGGCCCTTCGGGCTGCGGCAAGTCCACGCTTTTGCGCATGATCGCAGGGTTGGAGGAAATCTCGGGCGGTACCATTGCCATTGGCGATCAGGTGGTGAACGACGTGGCGCCCGCCAAGCGCGGCGTGGCGATGGTGTTCCAGACCTACGCGCTTTACCCGCACATGACAGTCTACAAGAACATGGCCTTCGGTTTGAAACAGGCCAAGACCCCGCAGAACATCATCGACGAGAAGGTGAGAGCCGCCGCCGAGATCCTCGAGATCACACCGCTCCTCGACCGCACGCCCCGTGCACTTTCAGGTGGGCAGCGCCAGCGCGTCGCCATCGGGCGGGCCATCGTGCGCGAGCCCGATGTGTTCCTCTTCGATGAGCCCCTGTCGAACCTTGATGCCGCGCTCCGCGTGCAGACCCGCATCGAGATCGCCCGCCTGCATGAACGCCTTGGCACCACAATGATCTACGTGACCCACGATCAGGTCGAGGCGATGACGCTGGCCGACAAGATCGTCGTCCTGCGCGGCGGCAATATCGAACAGGTCGGCTCGCCCATCGAACTTTACGAGCGACCCCGCAACATGTTCGTGGCGCAGTTCATCGGCAGTCCGAAGATGAACTTCTTCGCCGAGAACGAGCTTTCGGATCGCGGCAGGGCGCTTCTGCCCGGTACCGGGCATGTCCTGGGGATGCGCCCGGAGCACATGGTGCTGACCGATCCGTCGGAGGCCCTCGTGTCCGCCACACCCGATCTGATCGAAAACCTCGGCGAATACGCGTTGGTCCACTGCCAGACGGAAAGCGGCTCCGAATTCATCGCAAAGACCACCGATCTGGCGGGCTACACCAAGGGCGAGAAGATCGGGCTCGCGGCAGACCCAAGCCGGCTCAGCTTCTTCAACACCGAAACCGAAATGCGCGTGGTCTCCTGACCCGCGCGGCGCGTCAGAGGATCTGGCTCAGGAACTCCTTCGTCCGCGGATCTGACGCCTCGGTGAAGAACGTCGCAGGGGGGCCGTGCTCCACGATCACACCGCGGTCGGTGAAGTAGATGTGGTCCGCGACCTCGCGGGCGAACCCCATCTCGTGGGTGACCAGAATGCAGGTCATCCCCTCCTCGGCCAGCTCGCGGATGGTGACCAGCACCTCCTTGACCGTCTCCGGATCGAGCGCCGCGGTCACCTCGTCGAACAGCATCACATCGGGGTTCATGGCGAGGCTTCGCGCGATGGCAACCCGCTGTTGCTGCCCGCCTGAGAGTTCTCCGGGAAAGCTGTCCTCCTTACCGCCAAGGCGCACCTTGGCGATCAGCTTGCGGGCGCGCGCCTCGACCTCCGCCTTGTCCTGCTTCAGCACCTTCAGCGGCGCCATCATGATGTTCTCAAGCGCCGTCTTGTGCGGGAAAAGGTTATACTGCTGGAAGACCATGCCGACCTTCTTGCGCAGCTCCAGCTTGTCGAGATCGGGGTCATGGACCTCCTGGCCCTCGACCGTGATCGATCCGGCCTGAATGTCGTTGAGCGCATTGATGCAACGGATCAATGTCGACTTGCCCGAGCCGGACGGGCCGATGACACAGATCACCTCGCCCTTCATCACGTCGAACGAAACGCCTTTCAGCACTTCGAGATCGCCAAAGGACTTGTGTACGTCTTTCAGCGATATGATCGGCTGATCGGTGGTCCAGCTCATCGCGTCCCCCGGATACGCTCGACCGCGCGCCGGGCGGTCTCGATCCCCGCAAGCCCCGCGGCCAGACGCGCAGGCGCAAAGCGCGAGACCGCCAACAGCGCGGCGCCCTCAAGTGCCAGCGCCGCGCCCTCCAGCGCGCCGTCTCCGGCTTCGCGGTTGCGTCGCCGGACATCTGTCGCCAGCAACACCGCATCCACAGCCACCGAGGCTGCCCCCAATGCAATGCGCGCAGGTGGCGGGGCCACGAGCATCAACGAGCGCCCGACCCGGGACGCGGTCTCGATCGCCTCGCGGTTGCGCGTCACCCAGCCCGGCGTGACGTCATGCAGGGGCGGGACCTCGTCTTTCTCGTCCAGAACCTCGATCACCGGGGGCGTCTTCATGCCATCGCTCCTCACAGCTTCACCGCGTACTTGCGTTCCAGAGATATGGTCCACCTGGCGATCGGATAACAGTAGGCGAAAAACAATATCAGCGCGAAGCCGTAAAACGGCATCAGAAGCTCGGGGTGATTATCCTCTGACTCCATGGCCTGACGGCTGAGCGTGATCAGCTCCTCAATCCCCAAAAGCGTGCACAGCGGCGTCGCCATGGTCAGGATCGCGTACCAGTTCATCCAGGGCGGGATCATCCGTTTGAAGCACTGCGGCAGGATGATCTGCCAGAGGATCTGGCGCCGCGTGAACGCAAGGCTTTCGGCGGCTTCCCACTGCGCTGTTGGCACAGACTGGATCGCGCCGCGTACAACCTCGGAGATATTGGCCATGACCGGCAGGGAAAGCCCGATCACCCCCTTCATCCAGTCCGGGATGGGAATGATCACGCCTCCGATGACGATCTCGAACGGAAACGCCAGGAGCACGATGAACAGGAGCACCAGCCACGGCGAGTTACGGAACAGCTGTGTGATAAACCACGCTGCCTTGCGCACCCAAGGCCTTGGAGAAATTTGCGCCAGCCCCAAAGCCGCTCCCGCCACGGTGCCAATCGCCATCGCCAGGAGCGAGATCAGCACGTTGAAGAAGAACCCTGACCAGACCAGAAACGGCATCCAGCGCCAAAGCGCATCGAAGGCTTGCCCCGTAGAATACCCCGACTGCGCATAGGCGAGCGTCGGCCAGATCACGGCCAACAGCACCACCAGCACAGGCGTCCACCACGGCAGCCCTGCAACCCAGCGCGTGAAGATGTACCCATCAGGCGTAACCGCGGTGACATCGAACGGCTTCAGGACCGCGAGATCCGTCCGCGCAGCGCCCGAAATCCCGGGGATGCGCTTTGCCCCACGCGCCGGCTTGGCGGGGGTTCCCAC
>CAYYZH010000246.1:0-5808 GCA_964475765.1 uncultured Limibaculum sp. | reverse complement strand
CAGGCGCTGTCACCGGACCTTTGGCCCTGGCAAACCCCGCAGCCGATCTTGCACCCACCGCACCGGCTCAGCCACCCCAGGAGCCGGAACCTGCTCCTGCTGCCGATCCTGTTCCGGCGCCGACTGAAGCACCGGCAGCCGCAACGCCAGCGCCTGAACCTGCGGAAACCCCGGAGACTGAGGAGGAAATCGAGGTTGCCCGCGTCGATCCAAACGCGGCCGGACCGACCCTGGCCAATGCGCGCTGGGTCGGCTTTACCCCTGCGGTGTTCACCGGGAGCGACGGAAGCAGCGGGGCCTGGATTTCCGGCCCGTTCGACCGCCAACAACGCACGGGTTGGATCACCGACACCGCCACCGGCGCGACCGCGAAGGTCCGTTTCATCTGGAAGGATGCCGGAGCCGGAGGGCGCACCGCGCAGCTTTCACGCGAAGCGGCGCGAGCGCTGGGATTGGCCGAGGGCGATGTCGCCAACGTGGCGGTTTATCTGCCAAGATAGGCGGTGCGGGCGCCCCTTGCCTTGGCGCATCAAGGCGGGTATGAAACGGCTCTCTGCCCGGGGATGACTCGGGCTCTGTCATTTTTGGCCGATCATTGGCTGCGCAATGCGCAACGGATCGGTAACGAAACGAGAACGTGAAAGGTCAGAGCGATGAAGGTCAAAAACTCGCTGAGATCGCTGAAGAACCGGCACCGTGATTGCCGTGTTGTGCGCCGCAAGGGCCGCATCTATGTGATCAACAAGACGCAGAAACGCTTCAAGGCCCGTCAGGGCTGAGCACTTTGCTGTTGTTTGAAAGGCCGCGTCCGGTGGGCGCGGCTTTTTCTATTGGGCAAAGGGGCGGGCGCTTGGGGCTGGCCACATTGCGTGATCAGTCATAGTTGCCCTTGACCCGCTCCTTGGTCGGATCGAAGTGGGGGAAGCGGCAGACGGTAGCGGGAATGCGCTTTTGCAGCCCATCAAGTTGACCGATTTCGACCGTAGTGCCCTCGTCTGCATGGATAACGTCAAGGCGCGCTAAAGCAATGACCTTGCCAAGCATCGGGGATTTCATGGCAGACGTAATTTCTCCGATCTGTGCCCGTCCGAGCCGCACGCAATCGCCATTGGCCGGGACCAGACCTCCTTCGATGTCGAGGCCAACCAGTTTGCGGTGGGGATGTGCCTTGCGCTCCTCGATCGCCTTGCGCCCGATGAAATCATCGTTCTGCGTCTTGAGCGGCACGGTAAAGCCGATGCCGGCCTCAAACGGATCGGTTTGATCCGAGAACTCGTAACCCGCGAAGATCAGCCCAGCTTCGATGCGCACCATGTCTAGCGCCGAGAGGCCTAAGGGAACGAGCCCGTGCGGTTGGCCTGCTTCCCATACCGCATCGAAGACTGCCTCGGCATCTTTGGGGTGGCAGAAAATCTCGTAGCCCAGTTCGCCTGTATAGCCCGTACGGCTTACGACCAGCGGAGCGCCATCGAAATCGCCGATGCGTGCGACGGCAAACCGGAACCATCCCAACTCCTCCACTGTCGGCTGCGCCGGGGCGGTCCAGATAACTTCCTTCAGGATGTCCCGTGAACGCGGCCCCTGAACAGCGATGTTGCAAAGCTGATCAGTGGAGTTGCGGACCCAAGCTTGCATCCCCTCGCGCTCGGCCACTTCGCGCATATGGATGCCGGAGAGGTCGTTGCCGCCGACCCAACGGAAGTTCGTCTCCCCCAGCCGATAGATCGTGCCGTCATCGATCATGCCGCCGTGTTCGTGGCAGACTGCGGTGTAGACCACCTGGCCTGTCGAGAGCTTCTTCATGTTGCGCGTAACGCACATCTGCAGCAACGCCTCGGCATCCGGGCCGGTCACCTCGTATTTGCGCAAGGGCGAGAGATCCATGATCACGGCCTTCTCGCGGCAAGCCCAGTATTCGGCGATCGGCCCATGGTTCGGAAACTGGTTGGCTAACCAATAACCGTTGTATTCGGCGAAATCGCGGGTGTGCCGGGCAAAGCAGGCGTGAAAGCCGGTCTCTTTCGTCGGCTCGACGGGGCTGTCGGCGGTCATGCGAAAGCCTTTCGATCGTTTGAAGTCTTCAGTCGCGCCATAAGTGCGGACCTGAATGTCGGTCGGGTTCCAGCCGTTTGCCGGATCGACATCGCACGGGCACGCTGTGGAAACGCACACCAGATCCGTGAGGGCCCGCAGGAGAACGAAATCGCCGGGACGGCTCCACGGGTCGTCCATACCCAGGGCATGCGTATCGTCCAACATGGTGTTGAAGAAGAAGTTGATCGCCGGCCAGCCGCCGCGCGGGCGCACGTCGAACCGGGCGAGGTCACGGTTCATGTTGTCGGTACAGTTGACATGGCCGGGATAGCCA
This sequence comes from uncultured Limibaculum sp., assembly GCA_964475765.1. Classification (GTDB taxonomy): domain Bacteria; phylum Pseudomonadota; class Alphaproteobacteria; order Rhodobacterales; family Rhodobacteraceae; genus Thermohalobaculum. Next base: position 3,440 of record CAYYZH010000246.1, on the reverse strand, counting down.
AGGTCGTCATAATAGCGGGCAGTGCAAGCCAGCCCGAACGTGTCATGGCGCCCGCACGTATCCTGGATGATCTCGACCAGAGGCTCCTGATCCTGGGACCAGTATTTTGAGAAGATACCGGGCTCGGGATAGAGACTGCCCATCAGGGAGCGCGTGGTCGTGGGGTCAATATCGCGTTCCTCACCGCGGTCGAGAGCACGCTGACTGAGCGCCTGGAAGTCCGAGCACTCGCGCCCCTGCACGTCGAGGATCTGGATGAACTCGCCTTTGCGAACTTCGAAAGCCTTGGCCTCGCCCGGTTGGATGTTGAGATCCTGCAAGGGGTCCGCCAGGGGATCGTGCTCGATGTGGCCGGGTTTCGTTGGCCCGGGCTCGGCCCGACGGACATAAAGAGCAAGCTCGGTGGTGGTATCCTGCCCCCCGGGCTCCATGGGTCCACCTGCGGCGCACACGATCAAAAGCCCGTCACACTCGGCGCAGAAGTCGGCGCTGTCGCCCGCAGCAGAGCCCTCGGCAAACGCCAGCGACGCATCCGCCCGCCCGATATCAAATTTGGCCGTCTCCAACGCCTTGAGAACCCGCAGTGCCGATGCATCCCCGGAGGACAGGGCTTGCTGCAGGCCAACCGGCGCAGTGCCTCCCTTGGCCCCGAGCATGGCCGCATCAGACGTCCCATCCGGCAGGAAGAAGACAATCTCGGCACGCTGCAATCCTTGCCGATCGACAACGGTGATCTCGTCGCCACGCCGGATCTCGACGGCACGTGAACCGCCGCCCGGCACCAGGTGCCGTTCGACCCCATGGGGCAGCAAAGGCAGACCGGGCACCAGAACGCCGCCCAGTTCCGTCGGGCGCTCGAACCTCGACATATCACCCATGCGCGCACCTCCCCCGCTCCAAGGTAACGTTGGCGCCAAGCGCCGAGGCGGCCATCTGACGGCGCAGCCGGCAGGCGAGGGCAAAGCCCGAGTTGTCCCCGCGGGGACATGGCCGCCCCTTTGGCCGTCTTGCTGCACGCGGTGCCAAGATCGCCCTCATGCCAAGCCCAGGGCGCGTTTGCGGTCCTCGGACCAGCGCGTCAGCAAATGATCCACCATCAGTCCCATGAATGCCACACACAGACCCAGCACCATGCCCTTGCCAAAATCCGATGCCGACAGGGCGCGCTGCATCTCCTGACCAAGATCTATCGTCCCGATAAAGGCCGCGATGACCACCATGAACAGCGAGAACAGTACAGTCTGGTTCAGACCCACCATCATGGTCGGCAGCGCGAGCGGCAGCTTGACTGTCAGAAGCTTCTGCCAACCCGTTGCCCCGCCCATATCCGCCGCCTCGATCATCGCAGGCGGCACACCGCGCAATCCTTCGATGGTGTAACGTGTCATCGGCACCAGCCCAAAGACAATCACAGCGCCGATGACGGCCACGTCCGAGACCTGAAACAACATGATCACCGGGATGATGTAGACAAAACTCGGGAAAGTCTGGGCCGTATCAAGCAGCAGCAACATCGCCTTCGATCGGCGCTCGCTGGCAGCGGCCCAAATGCCCAGCGGTAGGCCAATCGCCACTGCAATCGCCACAGCCACGGTCACCGTATAGGCCGTGATCATTGCCCGGTCCCACCATCCCGATATGGCGATGAATGCGATGTAGGCCAAACATATCAGGGCCGAGCGCCGCCCGCCGATCAGCCAGCCGATCCCGGCCATCAGCGTCAAAACCGCCGTATAGGGCAGATACCGAAACGCCTCGCGGATCGGGATCAGCACATTCGCGACCATGAATTCCTTGAAGGCAATCGTTGCCCCCGAGATGTGATCCAGCACCCAACCGACGGCAATATCCAGATCCTTGGAGATTTTGATCCGATTGCTTCGCTTGATCTCATGCGCCTGATCCCAGATCTGCGCCGCAATCAACGCGGCACACACGAGCGCGATCCAAACCAGGAGGAGCTTGTTGCGCACCCACCATGGCGTGCCCCGCTCCCAATGCGTAGGTTGCACATCAACCCAGGCCTTTGAACAGCGATCCAGCATTACCGCAATCAGCACAATTGTGATGCCGATCTCGATTGATCCCCCGACCTTCAGCGCCTGCATCAGTTGCAGCAACTTCACGCCAAGGCCCGGCATACCGATGAAGCTCGCCAGCACCACCATCGCAAGACATTGCATTATGACCTGATTGACCCCGACCAGGATCTCGGCGCGCGCGGTCGGCAGCCGGGCAAAGCGCAACACCTGCCATGCGGAGGCCCCGCACATCTGGCCGCTTTCGATCACCTCCGGGGGCACCTTGCGTAGCCCCAGCAGGGTCATGCGCACCATGGGTGGGGTCGAAAATATGATCGTCGCAATCGCACCCGCTTTGGGGCCCACACCGATAAAGACCACGACCGGGATCATGTAGGCAAAGTGCGGCAGAGACTGCGCGAGGTTAAGGAACGGGTTCAACACCCGCTCTACCAACGCATAGCGCCAGGCCAGAGTGCCAAGAACGAGCCCCGCGAAGATCGCGAACGGAGCCGCCACAACAATCACGCTCAGCGTCTCCATGCCCATCTTCCACTGGCCGAGCAGCGCGAGCCAGACAAAGGCTCCACCGGACAAGATCGCGAGGCCCCAGCCGCGCAGCGCATAGCCCAGCATGAAGGCCGAGACCGCGACCACCGTCCACGGGATCGGGCCAATCTTGGGCCAGCGGCTCTTGCCATAGAGAAGGTTTGCAGTCACATCCAACAGCCACTGGACGCCGTCGGCAAACCAGCGCGTGACATGGATCAGACCGAGATCGTCCTTGATGAAATCGAAGATCGCGTTGAAAAGGTTGGGCAGCAGTACATTGAGCGGCACAACGTCCGGCCCGCCCCCGATATGGTGCAAGAGCCAGCCCCCTTCGGGCGCGATACCGCTGAAATCGAAGGTCTCGGGGACGGTGGTGAACCAGATCGGCAGAACTGGCTTCAGCGCGACGATCAGCACGGCGAAGACGATCAGCCCAAGCCCGATCTGGCGTTGCGACACCGCCGGAGCAGATAGCGGAACGTTCGCCTCGGTCACCGCCATCAGCCGCTCCCATCCGCGAACAGCAGCTCCAGTGCCTTGACCCGCGGCAGCGCACCGATGAGCGCGCCGTCTTTGCCCGCCACTGGCAGCGTGTCGGCGGTTTCCGCGATCAGTCGGCGACCAAGCTCCGCGATGGTGGCCCCCGCCGCCACAGGCTCACCGCTCGGGGCGGCCCCGTTGATCGGCTCTGCCAGCGCGCTCGCATGCACGACGCGGGCCTTAGCGATCTCGCGGGTGAACTTGGCAACATATTCCGTGGCCGGGTTCAGCACGATCTGATCCGGAGTATCGCATTGCTCGATGCCGCCCTCATACATGATGGCGATGCGGTCGGCGAGACGCAGCGCCTCGTCAAAGTCATGGGTG
>CAYYZH010000245.1:0-5879 GCA_964475765.1 uncultured Limibaculum sp. | reverse complement strand
CCGGAGGCCGTCGGCAACCAGCGCATCATCCCGATGTCGAACCAGGCCGGGCGCTCCAACCTGATCGACCGGCTGGCAAAAGCCGGGATCGAGGTCGCGAAGGACGACAAGCGCCTTGGCCCGCTCCTGACCCTTGTGAAGGAGCGCGAGGATCAGGGCTTCAGCTATGACAGCGCGGGCGCGAGCTTCGAGATGCTGGCGCGGCGCACACTTGGCCTGTTGCCCAAGTTCTTCGAGATTGAACGCTACCGCGTCTCGGTCGAGCGGCGCACCAACGCCGTGGGTGAGCAGGTCACTGTCTCCGAGGCGCTGGTTGTCGTGCATGTCGGGGCGGAGCGCATGATCTCGGCGTCCGAAAGCCAGGACCCGATTTCGAAATCCGATCAGGGCCCGGTCAACGCACTTTCGCGCGCGCTTTTCAAGGATCTCGGGCCGTATCAAACCATCATCGACGGGCTTAAATTGGTCGACTTCAAAGTGCGCATTCTGAACGGCGGTACCGAAGCGGTTACGCGTGTGCTGATAGACTCGACGGATGGGCAGGGCGGCGTGTTCTCGACTGTGGGTGTCTCGGCCAATGTGGTCGATGCGAGTTTTCAGGCGTTGGAAGATGCAATCCTGACATGCCTGTTGCGGGGCGGGGCGATCCCGGCATGACGGCTGGTCCCGCCCGCACTCCGTATCCGCCGCCCACCCCCACCCACCCCCCGGTGCGCGACGGATCCGGAGTGCGGGCGGGAGGAGGCTGGGGGATCGTGCGCGATGTCTGAGGCCTGTGCGGCCATCGTCGCGCGCGACGACCCGCATCTCCATGCGACAGCGCTTTTCGCGCCGGAGCCGCAGCGTTCGGATCTGATGGTGCTCTATGCGTTTGACTGCGAGCTGAGCCGGGCCGCGCGGTCGTCCAGCGAAAGCCTGATCCCGCGGATGCGCCTGCAATGGTGGCGCGATGTCATTGCGGAGACTGAAGCCGGGCAGCCGGAGAAGGCACATGATGTAGCCGGCCCGCTTGCGGTTTTTCTGCGGGCCTCGCGCGAGCACGGTGTGCTTCTCGATGCCACACCGCTTGGCCGGATGATTGACGGACACGGGCAGGAACTCGAAGGGCTGGCCGATCTCGGTGCCTTCAAGTCTTGGGCCGTGGCGCGTTTTGCCGTGCGCACTGGCATTGCCAGTTATCGCCTTGGCGGCCGGTTTCCCGAAGTGGCGCGGGATGCGGGTCTGGTCCTGGGCGTCGATCTGGCGCTTCGGACGGCCCGCCCGATGGCGGCGCGGGGGCAACGTCCTTTGGTGCCGGAGCTTGGCGGGGCGGATCTCTCGGCCTTGGCCCGTGGTGAGCTGACAGAAAGCAGCCGGTCGATCTTTGCCTCTCTTGCGGGAGACGCGCTCAACGCATTGGAGCGGCTGAGGACGAGCCGGGCAGAGTGGGGGCGCGCCGCAACGCCCGCCTTGTTGCCGCTTTCTCGGGCGGCGCGCGTTCTGCACCTCGTCTCAAGACCGTCGTTCGACCTCGGGCAACTCGATCGCATTGACCGGCCATTCGATGGGCTCCGGCTCACCGGGCGGGCCCTTTTTGGCCGTTGGTGATGGCGCGCTCTGCCAGAGAACCAGACCGTTGCCGAGCAGCGCCAGCGGCACCCCGATCAGGGCGAGAGCTGGCCATTGATAGTCTTCGACAAAGGTCGAGACCGTCAGCGCGACCAGCGGAAACATGACCGTCGCGTAGGAGGCCTTCTCCGCGCCGATCCGCGCGACGACGGAGAAATAGAGGACAAAGACCGCTCCGGAGCCGAGCAGTGTCACCCAGATCAGCGACCAGACATAGCGATGGGTCCACTCGAACCCGAAGGTTTCGCCGCGCGCCAGTGTGAGCAGGGCCATGACGATCCCGCCATAGATCATCGCCCAGCCGATGGTGCCATAGCGCGGCATGCCCGATCCCATATTGCGCGCGCCGACGAGACCGCCTGCCGAGAAGAGGCAGACGCTGACGCAGACGATCAGGCCGGAGGTGACTTCCGGGCCATCCAACTCGACCGCGGCGACTTCGGGCCAGAACACCAGCCCAATTCCGATGACCCCGAGGCAGGCCCCGATCACCGCGCGCGGCGTGGGCAGGCGGCGATGCCAAACCGCACTCATTGCCATGGTGACGGCGGCGGCTCCGGCGAAGAACACCGAGACAATTCCGGTCGTAAGGTGCGCCGCCGCCAGATAGGTCAGCCAGTAATTGATGGAGAAAATCAGCGCGCCCTGCAACGCGCACCAGCGATGTTCGGCCCCGGTCAGGCGCACTCGTTTGCCCGCCAGTGCTGCACCCGCAAGGATCAGGGCGCCTGCTGTCAGATACCGATAGGTCAGCGAGGCGGCGGGCGCGACCTCGCCCAGTTGGTACTTCATCGCGATCCAGGTCGTGCCCCAGATCAGCACCGCCGAGGCGTAGAGGATGAGGGTGGTCAATGTGCCGGGCCGAACCCGTCAGCGCCGTTTGAGCACATAGACCGTGCTCATCAGATCGATCTCCGGGATGTGCGGGCCATACTCCTTGAAGACGAGATCCGCGCCTGCATATTCCGAGATCTCGAGCACGCGGGTCTCGAAACTCCCGTCCTTCGCGGCGTGGTCATTCAGTGAAAACACCAGACAACCGCCCGAGGGCAGGACGCCCAGCATCTCGTCAATTGCCGTCGGCGGCAGGAAATTCGGGTTCAGGACGCCGATGGCGGCGGCGTTCTGGTAGCTGCCGGGTTCAACAGATGTGATGGGTTCGGAGAGGTCGAGCAGGTCCAGTGCGCGGTAGACGCCCTTGGTCTCGGCCCGCTCCAGCATCTCGCGGGAGATGTCGGTGCCGTCGATCACCTCGAACCCGGCAGCGTTCAGCGCGAGCCCGCCTAACCCTGTGCCCGTTCCAAACTCGATCAGGGGTGCCCAGGGCAGGGAGGCATGGATCGCCAACGCCTCGGCGCAGCGGCGCGGTGTGATGTAACCGCTCGCCTCCAACTCATCGTCATAACCCGCCGCCCAGCCGTCATAGAGCGCGCGCGCCTCGTCAACAGAGGCGACATCATAGACCTTCCCAAGCCCGGCCATGCCAACGCCCGTCATGATTTTTGCAACACGAAGACGGTGGACTTCAGCCCGATGCCGGGCAGGTGCTCGCCATGTTCGCGCTCGAGACAGGCGGCGCGCCCGGACGTCACGACCTCATCGACCTTGGCCGGGAAGGCAGGCTCGGCCAGCGCATGATCGTTCAGCGAAAAGACGAGGTATCCACCCGTTGGCAGCATGTCGAGAACGCCGTCAATCGTCTCAGGCGGCGCATGGCCCGGATTGATCACGCCAACGGCGGTCGCGGCGGTGTAGAGCCCGTCTGGCACCGGTAGCGGCCGGTTCATGTCGCCCGCGAAGAGGTTGCGATAGATGAAGCGCTCGCCCGCGCGCTCCAGCATCTCCGGCGAGAGATCCGTGCCGTCGATCTGGGTAAACCCCTGCATCTTCAACGCAATGCCGCTGAGCCCCGTGCCACATCCGATGTCGAGAACAGGGGCGCCCGGGGCGGTCAGATGCCGGGCCAGCGCCTCGGCACAGCGCGTGGGCGTCGCGTAACCGTTTTCAGCGATCTCAGCGTCATAGCTTTCGGCCCAATCGTCGTAAAAGGACTGGGTCGCCTTGGCGTCGGGCAGATCGTAGGCGTTGTCGAGAAAAGTCTTGTCGGTCATGAAGCCTCCACGAAGCAGAGGTTAATAACACACGGCAAAACCGTCAAATGCCGGGCACACCGCAGAGCATTCAGCACACCAGAGAGCATTCCGGTGGTCGGGCTACTCCGGAATGTACGTTGAGATGCGTGAGCGCCGCCCACCGATCGCGCGAGAGCGCCGGTCGGTCCGGCGTAGCCTGCCCCGTTCCCGCTGAGCGCGGCCTGCCCGGGCCGGGGCCGCGCGCAGATCGGACGCCGCGCGGCGGGCGGCCATCTCGGCACGCCGGGCCTCGTTATCCAGGAGCCGGAGCCCGGCGCCGTCCTCGCGACGAAGCTGGCGTTGCTGTCTTTGCACCTGTGCAAGATCACGGGCTGCGGTTCTGGCCTCGGCCGTGGCCTTGGCGATCCGTCGGTTCTGCCCGGTGATCCGAACCGACCGGCGGGTTGCTTGCTGGGCCGAAAGCGAGCCCGCATTGATGCGGATCCGCGCGAGCTCCAGCTCCAGATCCCCGCGCGTGCGCGCGGCATAGGCGGCACGCAGATACGCGCTGCGCGCGGCTTCGGTTGCAAACACCTGTCCGTCGAGCGTGCGAAAGACGTCTGGCGTCGCAGGCGCGCTCCGACTGATGCGCGGCGGCTCTGGCGTTGCGCAGGCAGCCAGCGCCATTGCCGCGATGGCGACGAAAACGCAGCGCCCTTGCCAGAATGATGTTGCCGGGATCTCGCGAATTCGGGTCATGGCCGAAGGCTAACACAACTTGGCGGCTCTCGCTGCTCAGACTGGCAAACATGCCGTCACGTCATGGTGAATTGGCTGTGCATTTCGCGAGGCGTTCGCGCTTTGAAATTGCAGTTTGCAGGTCGATGGCCGAACTGCGGCGGGGCCGCCCTGATGTCGCCAGAGTCTGCACGTTGAAGGAGAAATCGGATCCTTCGCTGCTCTCAATTAAACGCCAAATTGGCACATAGAGCATCTGGCACGGGTCTTGCTGATACCCCGTTACGTTGGGGCACTTATATGGGTGAAACGAGATGCGTGATACTGAGTATGGTGAAGACTGGGCGCTGCAATGTCTGGACAATGCGGACGCCGAAAGTCTCTTCGAAGACGCTGCCGATGCCTCCGACGGAGCACATGACGACATCGACTATCTGATGTTGTTCGCCGACTGATCTGTCAGGGATCCGGCATCACCAAGGCCGGTTCCCTTGACGTGCCCGAGAGCCAGAAGGTGTGGCTCTCTTTGGCGCGGGTGGTGTAGGCCCGTTTGCGGTCCTGCTTGCCGCGCCGTCCGCCGCGGACATCGGTTAACGGCGGAAACAATCCGAAATTCACATTCATCGGCTGGAAGGTCTCGACTTCCGCGCCGCCGGTGATGTGCCCGAGCAAGGCACCCATTGCGGTGTCAGGCGGCGGTGGCGTCGGAGTTCCCCCCCTCCGCTCCACCGCCGCGAAGTGCCCGGCGAGGAGTCCCATCGCACCGGACTCCACATAACCTTCAACGCCCGTGATTTGACCCGCGAACCGCAGCCTCGGATCTGCCTTGAGCCGCATCTGCGGATCGAGCAGGCGCGGACTGTTCAGGAACGTGTTGCGGTGAATGCCGCCAAGCCGCGCGAAGCTGGCGTTCTCCAGCCCTGGGATCAGACCGAAGACGCGAGCCTGCTCACCATACTTCATCTTGGTCTGGAAGCCGACGATATTGTAGAGCGTTCCCAGCGCGTTATCCCGCCTGAGCTGAACCACGGCATAAGGTTTGTCCGGGTTGTGCGGGTTTGTGAGCCCGACTGGTTTCAACGGGCCAAAGCGCAGCGTCTCACGGCCCCGTTCCGCCATCACTTCGATGGGCAGACAGCCTTCGAAATAGGGCGTGCCTTCCCATTCCTTGAAGGCTGTTTTGTCGGCGTCCAGCAGCGCATCGATGAACGCTTCGTACTGATCGCGGGTCATCGGGCAATTCAGGTACGCCGTGCGCTCTTCCTCTGTCTCGCCCTTGTCATAGCGCGACTGGAACCACGCCTTGGTCATGTCCACGCTGTCGGCATAGACGATGGGCGCGATGGCGTCGAAGAAGGCGAGGCTGTCTTCGCCAGTCAGCGATTGCAGCGCTTCTGCCAGTCCCGGCGAGGTCAATGGTCCGGTGGCGATAATGACGCTGGACCAATCGGCCGGGGGCAG
>CAYYZH010000244.1:0-5895 GCA_964475765.1 uncultured Limibaculum sp. | reverse complement strand
GCCGGGCTGCTCAGCATCTCGGGCGGCAGCTTGTCGGCAAACTTCTCGAGGATCGCCAGCTCACCCGGGCTTGGCGGGCCATCCGCTTGCATTGGCCCGCCCTCGAAGAAACTGTCGGTACGTGTGTAGAGATTGTAGAACAGGCGCTGGTTTGACCATTCGAAATCGAAGGCCAGCCCGATCGCCTCGCGCACCCGTGCATCCTTGAACTTGTCACGGCGCAGGTTGAACCAGAACCCCTGAGTGCCAGCGGGCCGTTCGTCAGGGATCGTATCCTTGACGACCTCGCCGCGCGCAATCGCCGGGAAATTCTCCGGAGTGTAGGCCGTTGCCCAGAACTTGGACCAGAACTCCTCATTGAAGAGAAATGTCCCGCCCTTCAGACCCTCGAACGCGGCGGATCGGTCGCGGAAGTACTCGAAGCGGACATGATCGAAATTGTGCCGCCCAACATTCACCGGCAGATCCTTGGCCCAGTAGTCCTCGACCCGGTCATAAACGACACGCGCGCCCTGCTCGAACTTGCCAATCTTGTAAGGCCCATTGCCGAGCGGCGGCGTCAGAGACGACTCCTCGAAAGCGACCTCCGAATAGTAGGCCTTGGAGAACACCGACAGCCCTGCCACCAGCATCGGCAGATCACGCTTGGCTGCATCCGGCGCAAAATCATATTTGACCCTGTGCGGCCCATCCGCCGTGACCGCTGTGATGGGCGCGAGCAGAACACGATAGCTCGGATGGCCCTTCTCGATCAGCGTATTGAAGGAAAAGACCACATCTTCGGATGTGAGCGGCGAGCCATCGTGGAACCGTGCCTCCGGGCGCAGGTTGAACGTGACAGAGGACCGGTCCTCCGGCACTTCTGCGCTTTCGGCGATCAAGCCGTACATCGCGTCGGCCTCGTCGGCTGAACTGGTCATCAGGCTGTCGAAGATCAGCGCCGAAATCCCGATTGCCGCATTTCCCTTGAGAATGAACGGGTTGAAGCTGTCGAAGGTAACGTTGCCATAGCCCGTGGACCACGTGCCGCCCTTGGGGGCCGCCGGGTTGGCGTATTCGAAATGTGCAAAGTCAGCCGGATACTTCAAGTCGCCAAAGGCAGAGATCCCGTGGTTTGGAACACCGCCCGCTGCCCCCGCCCAACCCGGCATCAGCATCGCGCCAGCACCCGCTGCCGCCATCTGCCCGAAATCCCGTCGTGTCAGCCGTGTCACGCGCATGAAGGTTCTCCTCGGCTCGATCTCACATAGGGTTAGGGCGCTGTCCGCTTCGTTTCAAGGCAGACACACGCGCCAGTGAAGATCATGACTGCGAAAAATCAGCTCCATAACGAAAAAGGCCGCGCATTGGCGGCCTTTCAATAGAGTTGTGCGAGAGACGCTCACATCACTCGAGCGGAACCGGCGCTCCACCAACCTCGTTCAGATATGCGATCACGTTGGCGCGGTCAGCGGACTTCTTGTAGTTGACCGACATCGCCGATCCAAAAGCCTTGGGATTCTCGAGGAACGCATAAATCTTCTGCGGATCCCAGTTTCCTTCGGCGTCCGTCAGGCCCGCCGAATAGTTGAACCCGGCCACCGATCCGATGTCGCGCCCGACAACGCGGTACAGTGATGGCCCCACCTTGTTCACGCCCTCTTCACCTGCGTGGCAGGCCGCGCATTTCTTGAAAACCTTCTCACCCGCGGCCACATCGGCGGCGGCAAAAATCGCCGCAAAATCGACCTCTTCGGCCTCAGCCTCGTCCGAGTCGCTTTCGATCTCGACGGCAAAGGCCAGAGCTTCATCGCCGTGATGCCCGCCCGGGCTCGTGCCGTAGATCTGGTGCGAAGCAAAGTTCAGCAGCAGATAGACCAGGAATGCCCCGATCACGGCCCCTGCGATCTTGTTAATCTCGGTCGCGCTCATGCCATCCACCTGTTCAGTCGCTACGCGTCGAAAGAATTCCGACCGGGGTCATAGCGCCTTCCCCCCGCCGCCTGCAAGATGTAGAAGGCGCGACCAATCGCCATCATTCGGCACGAAGGAGGGGCCAGCCATGGGGTTCTCATCTTGAAGACGACGACTGGAAAGATCGCCTTTCAGGGCGAGCTTGGAGCCTATTCCCATACGGCGTGCCACGAAGCCTATCCCGATCTCGATCCCCTGCCTTGTCAAACCTTCGAGGCAGCCCTTGATGCCGTGCGCAACCGCGAAGCCGACCTCGCAATGATGCCGATCGAGAACTCGACCTATGGCCGCGTCGCCGATCTCCATCACCTGTTACCGACATCTGGCCTATACATCATTGGTGAACATTTCGTGCCTGTGCGGATCAATCTGCTGGGCCCAAGGGGCGCGAAACTCTCGGATGTAAAGACCGCGCAGAGCCACACGGTTCTGCTGGGTCAGGTCCGCAAGTTCCTGACCAAACATGGTATCAAGGCCGTGGTGGGCGCCGATACCGCGGGATCCGCAGCGCAAATTGCAGCGGCGGGCGACCCGGCGCGCGCTGCGCTCGCCTCCCCTCTTGCCGGCGAACTGAACGGGCTCGACGTCTTGGCCGAGCATATCCAGGACAACGCCGACAATACGACGCGGTTTCTGGTCATGTCGCGCCAACGCATCGAAGAAGAGCCCGGATCGGGCAACGCCATGACCAGTTTTTTCTTCGAGGTTCGCAACGTGCCTGCCGCGCTTTACAAAGCGATGGGCGGGTTCGCGACCAACTCCATCAATATGGTCAAGCTGGAAAGCTATATGGGCGGCATGTTCTCCGCGACGCAGTTTTATGCCGAGATCGAGGGGCATCCGGAGGATCCGGCAGTGCAGAACGCCTTTGAGGAACTGGATTTCTTCACCAAGGATCTGAAAGTTCTGGGCGTCTACCCCAGGGCACCGTTCCGGGGCGGGTGACGTCCGATCCTGAAATTCGCCTGCTGGCCCCGCCGGACATTGCGGCGGCGTTTGAATTGGCGACGGAGGTCTTTGTAGCCTCCAGTACGTTGCACAGCGCCTTAGGCATTGGTCTGGGTGAGTACAGAGCGTATCTGCGCCCATCCTTTAACGCCATGGCGGCGGAGGGGCTTTCAGTTCTTGCGACCGATCCTGCGTCCGGGACTGTTGTCGGTTGCCTGATCGCCACAGACTTTCATCACCAGCTCGACACTCCCTTCCCGAATAATTTGAACTTTCAACCCCTTACGGCTCTTGGCGCGGAGTTAGCCCGACAATATCAGACCGCCAGATCGGTGGTTCCGGGCGATGTTCTTCTGGTCGACATGGCGGCAGTGCACCCCGATGCCAACGGGCGCGGTGTCTACAGCTCCATGCGCGCAGCAGTCCACCGGACCGCAAAGGCGCGGGGCTTCAGATACGTGATCGGAGAATTGTCTTCCACCGCAACCCAGCACATTGTTCTCGGGAGGCTGCAGCATCGCAAGATGGCCGAAGTTAGATTTGCGGAGTTTATGTTCGACGGCAATTTCCCGTTCCGCTCGATCAAGGATCCGACCAGCATCATTCTCGCCGAGGGTTCGCTCTGAGACCCGGTCGCGACACTGCGGCCTGGGCGCCTAGCCGTACTTCAAACCCCAGGCGCGCATCGCGCCAATGATCTTGGACATCTTCTGGCCTTTGGAGGTCAGCTTATAGGCTGCGCGGGGAGGATGCTCGGCATAGAATTCGCGTTCGACCACCCCGCTCTGCTCCAGCATCTTGAGGCGGGATGACAGAGTATTCGGCGCGATCCCGGACAGGGTATCCTGAAGATCCTGAAAGCGTTGGGGTCCGTTATGCAGCAGCTCGCGGATGATCTCGGCGGTCCAGCGCGATCCAAGGATCATCGCGGTCCGGGCGATCGGGCAATAGGTCTCGGACTGAGGCTCATCATCACTCATGCGTGATCCATAGCGGGAATCGCTTTTCATAGCCAATCACTACAGTTTTAAAAGTCACTAGCAAAAAAGGAGGATGCTATGACTGTTGAACTGCAAGCTTTGTTCTGGACAGCCGTGGTGCTGTTTTTCAGCGTCGGGTTTCAAGGCATGTTGACCCCGCTGAACCAGGGCTTTGGCTGGGGGCTGGGCGCCCGGGATGAAACGCGGGACTTTTCGGTGCTGCAGGGACGCATGCGCCGGGTCGTCGCAAATCACATCGAGGGGATCATGATCTTTGTTCCCCTGATCGTCGTGGCGCACCTAGCGGGCGTCTCGACCGGCATGACCCAAACCGGTGCGGTCCTTTTCGTGCTGTCCCGCATCGCCTACACGGTCGTTTATGCCCTTGGCCTTCCTTATGTCCGCACGGTGATCTGGACCGTAGGAACAGTCGGTCTGATCATGATCGCGATTGACGTCCTCGGCTCCGCCCTCTGACATCCGGGCTTACAACGGGTTAGGCGCGGCGTTCGTCCGCGCCTGCCCGGAACCGGACACCTGACCGCCTTCGGCAGCTAGAAGTACTCGAGAAACGTGCTGCGTCGCTTTGATTTCAGCTTGCCGTAGAACACAAAAAGGCGGTTCGTGGACCCGGGCCAGCGTTTGCGGTTGAGCACCGGTTGAAAGCGCCACCAAGGCGTCCCATAACCCAGCTCCCGTGAGAGTTGCCGCGGCGATCTCGGCTTTCCCGTCAACCCGAGATGACGCATGATGGCTCCATCAAGCCGAGCGGAGTTCAGATACCCCACCTCCTCTTCGGTCAGGTCGCGGGCATCCTTTGCGGGGACCGCACGGATGGGGGCATCGGGTTTACGGGTCCAGACCGCAGCCGCGCCTTTCGAGCCTGCAATGCTGTCATCGCTGCCAATACGCTTCGAACCGGAGCGCGTCACCATCGCCTCCGCTCCCGCGCTATCAACCGCGAGAAAGGCGCAAAGACCCTCAGCAACCGCCAGCGGGTCTGCGATCAGATCTTCATACCGCACCAGATGCACGCGCTCCGGGCCAAATGTACGATGCACATCCAAGGCCAGATTTGTGTCCGTGAGCCAGCGATATACCGCGACATTGGGCTTGACCTTACGCCGTTCAAGCGAACGCAGGATGTCCGGCGCATCGCGGACCATGACGATTGCTTTCATCCCCGGTTGCGCTCGCAACGCCGCGGCGATGGCATAGATGTTCGATGGGCTCTTCTCGCAGGCCACGCGCTTGCCCGCTGCGGCCAGCGGAGCGGCGAAAAGCTGCCGGGCCAGTCCGGCAATACCGGGGTTGGCCTCCTGCCCCGCAACCAAATCGGCCAGGCTGACCGCAAAGTACTCCAACGCCGCTTCGGCCGGACGCGCCCAGGTCACGCCCTCCTCGATGGGCTCATACTCCACCGGCAACGTCAGGAACCGTGTGACATCGGCGCCCTGTCGCCAAAGTCCCGGATGCGCAAAGAGATTGGTCTCCGGCCCGCACACGACCTCCGGATGACTGTCCAGCATGACCGACAACAGCGTAGAACCGGAGCTTGGCGGTCCGCCCACAAGCACGAAATTCAACGCTTCAGCCACGGATCATCCACCACAGGTCCCCACGCATGGCGATTGGGTAGGCCGAAAGCCCGGCAGATGTCCAGATACACCGGCGTACCTCCCCGCTATGCCCGCGCCCCCTGACGACGGGTCGCAATTGACCGTGGCTTGCGGCTGCGCGATATCAGGGTCCAACAGCCGGAGGACCGCCGCGCGCGGGGATCAGCAAGGGAACGGGTATCATGAGCGATTTCGACCGGGAAGCGATGGAGGTGGATGTCGTCATCGTGGGCGCAGGCCCCGCAGGCCTCAGCGCGGCCATTCGTCTGAAACAGCTTGATGCCGATCTGAACGTTGTCGTTCTGGAGAAAGGCTCGGAGGTCGGGGCGCATATCCTCTCGGGCGCCGTGCTCGATCCGTGCGGCCTCGATGCGCTGTTGCCGGACTGGCGCGAA
>CAYYZH010000243.1:0-5970 GCA_964475765.1 uncultured Limibaculum sp. | reverse complement strand
AGGCGTATGGCACCTGTATGGCTCGCGTATGGCATCTGTACCGCAAGCGTATGGCAGCTGTATGGCAGGCGTATGTACACCAAGTCGACCGGCTAAGCCGCGTCCGGAACCAATCCCCGCTGTTCCAAAAGGGCCTCGACGCCAGGCAGTTTGCCGCGGAACCCGGTATAGGCGTCCTCCGGCGGCTCGGATCCGCCCGCCGCATAAACCTTCTCGCTTAGCCGGTCTGCCGTGGCCTTGTCGAAGACGTCGCCCGTTTCCTCGAACGCCTTGAACGCATCGGCATCCATCACTTCCGACCACATATAGGAGTAGTATCCGGCGGAGTAGCCGTCGCCAGTGAACACATGTTGGAAATGCGGGGTGCGGTGGCGCATGATGATCGCGGCGGGCATTCCAATCCGGGCGAGCACGTCTTTCTCGAACGCGCGGCCGTCGAACCCGGCGGCATCTTCCAGCACATGCATTTCGAGATCGACGAGCGCCGAGGAGGTGAACTCGACCGTCTTGAAGCCCTGATTGAAGTTCTCGGCCGCGATGATGCGGTCCACCAGATCGCGGGGCATCGCAGCACCCGTCTCGTGATGGCGGGCGGGTTTTTCCAGAACCTCCGGCACGCCCAGCCAGTGCTCGTAAAGCGGGCTCGGCAGTTCCACAAAATCGCGCGCGACCGAGGTGCCGGAAATGAAGGGGTAGGTCACGTCCGACAAGAGCCCGTGCAGCGCGTGGCCGAACTCGTGAAAGAGCGTGCGCGCATCGTCCCAGCCCAGAAGCGCCGGATCGCCCTTGGCGAAATTGCAGGTGTTGGTGATGACCGGCCGGCCAGGTTCCCAGAGCGCCTGCTGCGAGCGCAGCGCGCTCATCCACGCGCCAGAGCGTTTCGAAGGCCGCGCGAAGTAATCACCGATGAAGAGCCCGATATGCTGACCGTCGCGGGTAACGTCCCAGGCCCGCGCATCAGCATGCGGCAGGGGCATGTCCACAGGCGCGAAGGAAAGCCCGAAGAGGCGCCCGGCCACATCGAAGGCGGCGGCGATCATGTTGTCGAGCGTCAGGTACGGCTTGATCTCACCCTCATCGAGATCGTGGTCGCGCTTGCGCAGCTTTTCCGCATAGTAGCGCCAGTCCCACGGAGCGAGTTCGATGTTGGCACCCTCTTCGGCGGCGAGGTCCTGCAGCGCCTTGGCTTCCCGTTCCGCCTGCGCGCGGGCCGGAGACCAGACCGACATCAGGAGGTGGCGCACGGCATCCGGCGTCTTGGCCATCTGATTGTCGAGCTTGTAGTCCGCGAAGCTGTCGAACCCGAGAAGCCCAGCGCGTTCGGACCGCAGGGCAACCGTCTCCTCGATCAGCGGCCAGTTCGTGCCCTCGCCCCGGTCGGCCCAGGCGCGGAACGCAGTCTCGCGCAGATCGCGCCGGTCTGAGAAGGTCAGGAACGGCTCGACCGACGAGCGGCTGAGCGTGATGGTATAGCCATCCTTCTCCTGCCGCTTGGCCTCGGATTTGGCGGCATCGACCAGCGAGGCCGGCAGCCCGTCGAGATCGCCCTCGCCCAGATCCATCGACCAGTCGGCCTCGTCCTTCAGCACGTTCTGACCAAAGGCGGTGCCAAGCTCGGAAAGCCTGCCCATGATCTCCTGCATCCGGGCTTTGCCCTTGTCGTCGAGACGCGCACCGGCGCGTTCGAACATCTCGGTATAGAGTTTCAGGACGCGTGCTTGCTCCGGCGTAAGACCCTCGGGCGAGATCGCTTCGATCCGGGCAAACATCCGCGGATCGGTGAGCTGGCGCGAGAAGTGCTGGGAAAGGCGCGGCGAGATCTCCCGCTCGATCTTTTGCACGGCCTCGTTCGTGTCCCCGCCCGCGCGGTTCCAGAACACCGAATTGACCCGGTCGAGTTGCTGCCCCGCCCGCTCCAGCGCCTCGATCGTGTTGGCGAAGGTCGGCGTCTCAGGGTTCGTGGCAATCGCCTCGACCTCGGCCTCCTGCGCCGCCAGCGCCGCGTCGAAGGCGGGCATGAAATGCGCCTCCTCGATCTTTGAGAAGTCGGGCAGGCCAAACGGCCCGGTCCAGTCGGCGAGAAGCGGATTGGTCATCGAAACCTCTATTTCAATGCTGTGGAGGGCCGGGCGCGCATCCGGGCGTGCCAGTCAGCGAGGGCCGTCATTTCTCCGGGGATCTGGCGTTTGATCAACTTGAGAAAATCGACGGCCACAACGCCGGTGATGTCGGCAATCGTCACCCGGTCAGCGGCGATCCATTCCCGCCCCTGAAGCTGGCGGTCCAGCTCGCCCAGACGGTCATCGATGCGGCCCGCGTTGACCGCGCCCCAGTCCGCCACCTGATCCTCGACCGCGGCCATGTGCGGGTTGGTGTGCCGGAACACGATGGCGATGGTCATCATCAGACGCAGTTCGATCCGCCGGTTCCACATCTCGATCACAGCGATCTCGCGCGCATCGCGGCCCATCATGTTCGGCTCAGGGTGCAATGCCTCAAGATAGCGGCAGATCGCCGGGCTCTCAACCAGCACCGTGCCATCGTCCAATTCCAGCGCCGGGACCTGCGGCACACCGGTCTTTGCGAGGTAGTCCGGCTGCTTGTGCGCCCCCTCCATGATCGACACATCCGTCTGCGGAATATCGATGCCTTTCTCGTCGAGAAAGATCTGAACCCTTCGCGGATTGGGTGCGCGAGGGGTGTGGTAGTACCGCACAGGCTGTGGCAGAGACATGGCAGTCGGTCCTTTGTCTTGTCGCAATCGGAAGCTAGGTGCCATGAGAGGTCCTGCCAAGGCCCAAGACAGATATCGGCAGGCTGATATCGGAGGAGAGCCGGGGTTCCGCCGATTTCACGTTGATGTAACAGGGGCATAATACGAGTTGCCGGGCGAGAGGCCCGCGAAGGAGGTTCCGAGATGATCCGAGCATTGAGATCCACACTTCTGGCGCTGACGGCAGCGTTGGCCGTATCAGCCTGTGCGCCGACCGCCCAGAACACCGCCCAGTCGCTAGCCGATGAGCAACGCGCCAGCGCGCAGCTTGTTCGCCAGATGGAGAGCAAGAACGCCCTGATCAAGGATCGCGGGCTGGTCAGTTATGTGAACAACGTGGTCGGACGCGTGGCCAAGCAGCGGCCGCGCGGTGCGGTGCCGCTGCGTAGTTATCTGGTCAAGGACGCCGATGTGAACGCCTTCACGACCGGCGGCGGATATCTCTTCTTTAACGCCGGCATGCTGGCCGCAATGGAGAACGAGGCCCAGTTTGCCTCGGTCGTCGCGCATGAGATCGCGCATATCGACCGCGGCCATGTGCGCGCAGGCAAGGCCACACGCCAGGGCGTACAGACCGGAGCTGCGCTGGCACAGATCGGCGGTGCGCTATTGGGCATACCGGGGCAGGTCACGAACCTCGCGGTGGGGCTCGGCGCGAACTATGCCGTCAACTCGTTCACCCGGACGCAGGAGACCGATGCCGACAATACCGGGTTCGGATATCTCGCGCGGGCCGGATATAACGGGATCGAGGGCGCGAAATCGTTCGAGGTGCTGCGCAATCTCTATGGCGACAAGAAAGGCGTACAGGCCACGTTCTTTTCATCGCACCCGGCGTCCTCGGACCGGCAGGCCAACCTGAACCGGCTGGCCCGGCAGAACGGCGCCACCAAGGGCCGGATCGGCAACAACACGCATGACAACGCTGTGCGCAAGCTGCGCCGGGACATTCTGAAGTACTACGAGAAGAACGGGCGCAATCGCGAGGCCGCCCAGATCAGGCGCAATCTGAGGAACTGATCGACCGACGGGCGGGCCCAAAAGTCGGGCCTGCTCCTCCGCCCGTCTTCGGATCGGGCGACCAGAGGGGACGCAATGCTGTTGATCTGCCGCGATTTTGGTTTTGCCTATACCGGCGCGCTGGCCGTTCTGGTCGGTCTGGCGGTGTTTCTGAACAAGTATATCGGCTCGGATATGGCCAATGTCATCGGCACCGTACCGGTCATGGTCGGCGCCATGTTCGCCGGACAGCACCACGGCGTGCGCACAGGCCGTCGCCCCGGCAGCGGCTTCAGCTGGCTGGCTGCGCTCGTCATGGTCATCCTCGCCACCGCAATCGGGATTGCAGCGCTTGACTGGGGGCTCTCGCTTCTGGCTGAAAACCGCCGCGTCGACCCGATGCAGGCGCTGGACGGGGTTCCCCTGATCTGGCAGGTCGGCTTCCTCACCTTCCTCTTCGCAGGCTTCGTGCTCGCCGCCCGGTGCTTCTTCAGATGGGGCGCCGATGCCGTGACCGAACCCGAAGAGCGGGAGCTGGCAAGCTTCTATTGATGCGGTCCGGGCGCGCGATGGGGCCCACCGGAGAAGTCAAAGCCGCATCAGGGCCGAGCGAAGGGGACCTTCATGGTCAAGATCTGCCGCGACTTCACGATTGTCTATGTCCTCACGCTGGTGGGGCTGGGCGCGCTTGGCATCGCTCTCGAAGTCTATGCCGGTTTCGACATCGGCAACGCTGCGACCATCATGCCGGTTCTTGTCGGTGCATTCTCTGCCGGCCAACTGCACGGACGGCGCACGGGCATGCCGCCAACGGGCGCCTTCAGTTGGCGCGCAGCGGTCTGGATGGTCGTCATCACCCTCGCGCTGAGCCTCATCGTGCTGGGCGCTCTTTGGGTCTCCATTCCGCAGGATGAACTCGCCATCCTGTTCGATGGCCTGAGCCAAGGGGTCTCGGCCCTGATCCTCGTGTTTCTCGCCGTCGTATTGGTGATCGAACTGCTGCTTTGCCGCTACATTTTTGCCTGGGGCGCGCGCCAGATGGTCAAGCTTGCCGACAAGGAAACGATCGACCGGTTCTGATCTATCCTCTTGCCGGAAAGAGCGCTGCCCCTTAGAACCCCGCAAACCTAGGGGCTGAGAGATGTTCGAGCACAGGCACATTCTGGGGATCGCGCCGCTCTCACCCAGCGATATTACCGAAATTCTCGACCTTTCCGACAGCTACGCGGAGTTGAACCGCAAGCGCGAGAAGCATGCCGACGTTCTGAACGGGCTGACGCAGATCAATCTGTTCTTCGAGAACTCCACCCGGACGATGGCCAGCTTTGAATTGGCAGGCAAGCGTCTGGGCGCCGATGTGATGAACATGGCGGTGCAGGCGTCCTCGATGAACAAGGGCGAGACGCTGATCGACACCGCGCTCACGCTGAACGCGATGCGCCCCGATCTGCTGGTCGTGCGGCACCAGAATTCGGGCGCGGTGGATCTGCTGGCGCAAAAGGTCAATTGCGCTGTTCTGAACGCCGGCGACGGGCGGCACGAGCATCCGACGCAGGCGCTTCTGGACGCACTGACGATCCGGCGCACGAAGGGACGACTGCACCGGCTGACCATTGCCATTTGCGGGGACATCGCGAACAGCCGCGTGGCCCGGTCGAACATCCTGGCCCTGGGCAAGATGGAGAACCGCGTGCGGGTCATCGCGCCGCCCACCCTGCTGCCCAGCGGGATCGACCGGTTCGGGGTCGAGGTCTTCACGGACATGGACGAGGGGCTCGCGGGCTGTGATGTCGTGATGATGCTGCGCATCCAGAACGAGCGGCTGACGGGGGCTGCCATCCCCTCGACCCGCGAGTACTACCACCGCTATGGCCTGACGCGCGAGAAACTGGCGCTGGCCAAAGACGACGCCATCGTCATGCACCCCGGCCCGATGAACCGCGGCGTCGAGATCGATGCGGATCTCGCCGACGACGTCCAACGCTCGGTCATCCGCGATCAGGTCGAAATGGGCGTCGCCGTGCGCATGGCCTGTATGGACCTGCTGGCGCGAAACTCGTCCCCGGAGATCGAGGCATGAGCGGTCAGGAGGCATCGTCGGTTTCCGGCAGGTCGCTCGAACTCTACTTTATCGACGGCAGACCGGACGGCATGCTGACAGCGGAGGTTTTCAACTGGACTGGACATGTCCTAATGAC
>CAYYZH010000242.1:0-6072 GCA_964475765.1 uncultured Limibaculum sp. | reverse complement strand
GGAGAATCCGCTGCAGGTCACGGGTTCTCTGGAGCGGTCGGTACGGGCCAGACCGTACGTATCTTCACCGGCGCGCCGGTGCCAGATGGCGCAGACACGATCCTGATCCAGGAGGATGCGGATCGTGACGGCGACCGGATCACACCCCGCGAAGCCCCAACTCATGGGGCCTATGTCCGCCCCGCTGGCGGAGACTTCAAGACAGGCGAGACGCTGTCTGCGCCGCGACGGCTAACTCCCCGGGATATAGCGCTTTTGGCCGCCATGAACGTTGCCGAAGTGACAGTCAGTCGCCGGCCTCTAGTGGCCCTTATCCCAACGGGGGACGAACTGGTGTTGCCCGGCGAGACCCCAGGTCCTGACCAGATCGTCAGTTCGAACAATTACGGGCTCGCCGCGATGCTATCGGGGATCGGTGCAGAGCCGCGCCTTTGTCCAATCGCCCGGGACAATCGCCAAAGCCTTACGGACGCTATGAAAGAAGCCGAGGGGGCTGATCTCGTGATCACCCTCGGCGGCGCTTCGGTGGGAGACCATGACCTCGTCGCCGAGGTCCTTGGTAACCATGGATTAACTCTGGATTTTTATAAAATTGGAATGCGACCTGGCAAACCTCTGATGGCCGGACGGATCGGTGCGATGCCCATGATAGGGCTTCCGGGTAATCCCGTCTCGGCCATGGTCTGCGGCGAGATTTTTGTCCGTCCCACCGTCGATGCCATGATGGGTTTACCTGCCGAAGAACGTCAGCAGCGCCCGACTGTACTCGCCAAGGATTTGGGTCAGAACGGGCCGCGTGAGCACTATATGCGGGCCATCGTCGGCACGGATGGACAGTGCGAGGTCTTCGAAAACCAAGATTCAAGCCTCGTTGCCACCCTTGCCCGCGCCAACGCCCTCGTCGTCCGGGCGCCTCGCGCCCCGGCGGCGAAATCGGGGGACATCGTGTCCTACATCCCTCTTTGATCCCTGCACTTTTGCACGGAACCGACCGGAAGTATTGACACAAAACAAGAACACTTGTAGAACACACCCGAACTTGGGCCAGATGGAACAGAATTATGCTGACCAAAAAGCAGTATGACCTGCTGATGTTCATCCACAAGCGGGTGCAAAAAGACGGTGTCTCGCCGTCATTCGATGAAATGAAGGCTGCGCTGAGCCTCAGGTCGAAATCGGGAATCCACCGGTTGATCACGGCTCTGGAGGAGCGCGGCTTTATCCGTCGCTTGCCGCATCGGGCGCGGGCCATCGAGATCATGCGTCTGCCGGACAATGTCGATGGGCCGGTTACGCGCGGCGGCTTCCGGCCCTCGGTGATCGAGGGCGATTTGTCCAGACAGCCCGCAGTGACTGATGCGATCACGTCGCTTGGTGGCACCAAGGTTGAGGAAGACGGCATCTCTGGCTCCGTCCCCCTGATCGGTCGGATCGCGGCCGGTGTTCCTATCGAGGCACTGGAGACGGGTGCTGCGCATATTGGTGTGCCTGCGATGATGATGTCATCTTCGGGTGAGCACTATGCCCTTGAGGTCAAAGGCGATTCAATGATCGACGCCGGGATCCACGAGCGCGATATCGTGGTGATCAAGCGTCAGGGCTCGGCGGAGAACGGCGACATTGTCGTCGCGCTGATTGAAGGACATGAGGCGACGCTAAAGCGGCTGCGGCACAAGGGCGGGGCAATTGCACTCGAAGCGGCGAACCCGGCCTATGGCACGCGGCTCTACCGCTCGGATCAGGTCAAGATCCAGGGCAAAATGGTCGGATTGATCCGGACCTACTGACACTCGGAATTTCTAGCGCGGCGACCAGAGACGACGCCGCGCGGGACTGTGCACTGTGCGGATGCGAAGATCTTCGCCATCCTGATAGATCGCAATAGCCCCGGTTTGGCGCAGATTGCGCTCTCCAAAATAACGGCAAGGCCCCTCGATCGCGGGGCCATAGGCTGCGACCAGCAAGGTACGCGGCAAGCAAAGCGCGCGTAACTCCTCCGGGGTGGTCTTGCGACTGGGATTGAAGCGCAGGATCCAACCATTGGCGAGCTCGGCATGCACATCCCGTCCCTCGCGCCTCAAGCCGGGTCGATCAGCTGCCTCGGCCTGCATCGAAAGATCTCCATCCCGACGCAGCCACGACTTTGCGGCAAAGCTCTGGGTCTTGTAGCGGTCGAGCACACGCCCCTCCGCGCCCATCACGCCAACAAGTTGCGCGCCGGAGCCGATTAGAATGTCAGGTCTTGCCGGAGGACTGGTCCAGACGAGCAGCCCGGCCAGCACCGGGCCAAGCCCGAAGAGCCTTAACCGCCCGCGCCAAAGGATCAGCCAGAGACCACCTATCACAATGAGGCTCAGTACAAGCGGCGAGCCGGCGGCGACGGGCTTTACCGCTCCTGGCATCCCAGCAACCCAATGGGCGATGACCAGCACCTGCTCGATCCCCTGCCCCATAGCTTTCAGCGCCACATCCGAAAGACCGAACGGGGCCAGAATGGCAGCAATGCAGGCGGACGGCGCAATCCAAAGACCCATGACCGGCACAGCGAAGAGATTGGCTATCAGCCCGTAAGGCGCTGTGCGGTTGAAGTGATAGGCCGCGAAGGGCGCGGTCGCGAGGCCCGCAATCAGACTGGTGAAGAGGAGCGCTGCGACATAGACCGCCGCACCGCGGAGGAGCCGGTGGGCGATGCCACTCCCGGAACCCTCGCGCTTGCCCTGCAAGGCGGACCATTCACGCACCGCCTCATATGCTGCGATCAGGGCAGCGGTGGCGGCGAAGCTCATCTGAAAGCCCGCATCCAGCAAACTGATCGGCCGGATCATCAGCACGATGACCGCGGCGAGCGCGAGCCCACGCAGACTGATGGCGGGACGGTTAACGAGGATGGCGCAAAACATGACCGCCACCATGATAAACGCCCGCTGCGTCGCAATGGTTGCGCCGGACAGACCAAGATAACAGGCCCCAACCGTGAGCGCGATCACGGCGGCCACCTTCTTGGTCGGCCAACGCAGCGCAATACCCGGGTGCAACGCGAGCAGAATGCGCATTGCTGCAAACACGAGCCCAGTCAGGATCCCCATGTGCAGGCCCGAGATCGCCAGGAGATGCGCTAGGTTGGAAGCCCTGAGCGCTTCGGCATCTTCCTCTTCAATTGCGGCGCGGTCCCCAACAATGATCGCAGCGGCGAATGCACCCTGTCGCTCGGGCAAAGGGGCACGCAGAGCCGCCGAAAGGTCCGCCCGAAGTTTCGCCAGAGTGATCCTGAAATGGTCCGCCAATGTGGTTGTCTCCACAGCAGGCACCTGCAGGATTGCGCCGCGGATCAGACCAATCCCCCCAAGACCATCGAAGAACGCGCGGCGCCTGAAATCAAACGCACCGGGCTCGACCGGCTCGCCGACTGGCATGAGGGTCGCATAGACACGGATCCGCTCACCCGGGTTCGGCAATCCATCAGGCGGTGGGTCGAGCACCGTAAGGCGGATGCGCCGGGGCGTGGTACTGGCCTCAAGTCCGAAAATTACGAGTTGGTCGAGCAGCAAACGGGGCTTGCCCGCTGCGGACCGGGACGTTCCGATCACCCTGCCCTCAACGGTCTCGCCAAGGGGAAAGCTGATCATCGGAGCATCGACCCGGTGCGCAGACCAGACCGCCGCGGCAAAGCCAGTCATGACCGTCAGAGCCATCCAGGCCATGGCAAGTGCCAGCCAGCCGGCCCGTCGTGCGCGGCCCGATATGACAAGGATCAGCGGCGGCAGCGCCAAGAGCGACCACGCCCAGTCCGGCTCGGACGGTAGCTCGAAATAGGCCCATATGCCGAGACCAAGAAAAACCGGCAGCCACAGCACAAAACGGCGGCTCTCGGTTTGATAGATACGCTGGACGTTGAGGCTGAGGTGCACCTTGTCCGACCGCTCCTTTTGGCCCATAAGAGCCGCGCATCGGATCACCCCTGATCGCGGCAGGTATCCATCGCGCGGCGTTGGACTGCAAGCGGAATTTTCCCAAACGCGCCGACCACCCGGCGCAGACGAACGAGGCGCCCATGAGCTCGCAAGTTGTCACACGCTTTGCCCCCTCACCGACAGGAGACCTGCACATCGGGGGTGCGCGTACAGCGCTGTTCAACTGGCTCTTTGCGCGGCATCACGGCGGCAAGTTTCTGCTGAGGATCGAGGACACGGACCGAGCGCGCTCGACGCCGGAAGCAACAGACGCAATCTTTCAGGGTCTGAATTGGCTGGGGCTGGATTGGGACGAGGAACCCGTCAGCCAGTTCAGCAGGGTGGAGCGCCATGCGGAGGTGGCCCACGAGATGCTCGAGGCAGGCGCCGCCTATCGCTGCTATGCGACCAAGGACGAGATCGACGCCTTCCGCGCCGAGGCAAAGGCCGCCGGACGGCCACCCCTATTCCTCTCGCCTTGGAGGGACAAGGGCCCCCAGGACTGGCCCGAAAGCGAGTACACGGTGCGTCTGAAGGCTCCACGCGAAGGCGAAGTGGTCGTCGAGGACGCCGTTCAAGGCAAAGTCACGTGGAAGGCCGAGACATTGGACGATCTGATCCTCCTGCGCTCGGACGGCACACCGACCTACATGCACGCGGTTGTGGTCGACGATCACGATATGGGCGTGACCCATGTGATCCGCGGCGACGACCATCTGACCAATGCGGCCCGCCAAAGCCTGATCTATATGGCCAATGGCTGGGATGTGCCGGTCTTCGCCCATATCCCGCTGATCCACGGGCCGGACGGGGCCAAGATGTCCAAGCGCCATGGTGCGACCAGCGTCATCGAATATCGCGATATGGGCTATCTGCCGGTCGCGATGCGCAACTATCTCGCGCGCCTCGGCTGGAGCCATGGCGATGAGGAGTTCTTCACAGATGCGCAGATGATCGAATGGTTCGGGCTGGACGCGGTGGGTAAATCTGCCGCACGGTTCGATTTTGCCAAACTTGCCAATCTGAACGGCCAGCACATGCGCGCCAGCGATGATGTCACCCTGGTCCACTCCCTCGAAGAACTTATTGCGGCGCAACAAATGCCCGCTCTGACAAGTGATCAAAAGACGGCATTAACCACTGCAATGCCAGGATTGAAAGAACGTGTCAAAACTGTCACGGAACTCCATGATATATCATATTATATCTTGGCTAAGCGCCCGCTGGATTTCGACGAGAAGGCCGCAAAGTTGATCAATTCTGAGACAGTTCCGCTACTCCTCAGATTGACTGAGCGACTGCGGAATGCTAGCGATTGGTCGGAAGAAATAACCGATCAAATCGTCCGTACATTTGCTGATGACGAGCAATTGAAGCTCGGCAAAGTCGCGCAGCCATTGCGTGCAGCATTGACAGGACGAGCGATCAGCCCGGGGGTTTTTGACGTAATGGAAACCCTTGGCCGGCAAGAAACTCTGGCTCGGCTCGAGGACGCAACTGGGAACTGATTCCGGAGCGTCTGCCCGCAGCAAAGCTTGGCACATGGCGCGGGCGCAGTCAGCCCCGCGGGAAAGGAAAAACATGTCAGAAACAACCCGCACCGCCACCCTCACCTATGACGGCCAGACCCTTGAGTTGCCGGTTCATGACGCAGTGCACGGGCCGTCGGTCTTGGACATTCGCAAGCTTTATGCCGAACTTGGTGTCTTCACCTACGATCCCGGCTTCACGTCCACCGGGTCATGCCAATCTTCGATTACTTACATCGATGGCGACAAGGGTGAGCTGCTCTATCGCGGCTATCCGATCGACCAGCTGGCCGAGAAATCGCACTTCCTCGAGGTTTGTTATCTGTTGCTCTACGGAGAATTGCCGAGTGCTGCTGAACTCGAGGACTTCGAGGGGCGGGTGACCAATCACACAATGCTGCACGAGCAGATGGTGAACTTCTACCGGGGTTTCCGGCGCGATGCTCACCCAATGGCGATTGTCTGCGGTGTCGTCGGCGCGATGTCGGCTTTTTATCACGACTCGACCGACATCAACGATGCGTGGCAGCGCGAGGTCGCCTCCATCCGGATGATCGCCAAGCTGCCGACGATCTGTGCCTGGGCCTACAAAT
>CAYYZH010000241.1:0-6145 GCA_964475765.1 uncultured Limibaculum sp. | reverse complement strand
TGATTGGCGGTACCGCTCTGGCCGGCGGGGTTGGCACGATCTATGGCGCGATCCTGGGTGCTCTGATCATGCAGTCCCTGCAATCGGGCATGGCGATGGTCGGCGTCGATGCACCCCTGCAGAACATTGTCGTCGGCGCGGTATTGGTCGTCGCCGTCCTGATCGACATCATCTATCGCCGCCGCACGAAGGACACGTGATGACCACGCCTCTGGTGGAAATGCGCAATATCTCAATCTCGTTCGGAGGCATCCGAGCAGTCGACGATGTGTCCGTCGATCTCTACCCTGGCGAGGTTGTGGGTCTGTTGGGCCACAATGGCGCGGGCAAATCGACCTTAATCAAGGTGTTGTCCGGCGCTTACCGGGCGGACCAAGGCGAGATCCGGATCAATGGCGAGCGGGTCCGCATTGACAATCCCCGCGACGCCCGCGCGTTGAACGTCGAGACGATCTATCAGACGCTTGCGCTGGCCGACAATCTGGACGCGGCCTCGAACCTCTTCCTGGGGCGCGAACTGACCACCAGCTTGGGTCTGATCGACGAGGACCGGATGGAGGCCGAGACCCGCAAAATCATGGGTCGGCTGAATCCAAATTTCCAGAAGTTCAACGCCCCGGTCCGTGCGCTCTCGGGCGGACAGCGCCAGTCGGTCGCCATCGCCCGCGCCGTCTATTTCAATGCCCGCATTCTGATCATGGACGAACCGACAGCGGCCCTTGGTCCGCAGGAGACTCAGATGGTCTCGGAACTGATCGGCGAGCTGAAGAAACAGGGCCTCGGCATCTTCCTAATCAGCCACGACATCCACGATGTCATGGATCTGTGCGACCGGGTTTCGGTCATGAAGAATGGTAAGCTGGTCGGCACCGAGCGGGTCGAGGATGTCACAGATGACGCGATCCTCGCGATGATCATTCTGGGTAAACGTCCGGAGCGTTCATGAAAGCCCGGCTTCTGGTCGACGCGAAGTGCACTCTGGCCGAGGGGATCCAATGGCGGGCCGATCAGCAGCGCCTTTGGTGGTCCGACATCCATGGCTGCGCGCTCTGGTCCTGCGATGAGGACGGCGGAGATGTTCTGCGCCGCGAAACTCCTGAGCGGCTGGGCTCTTTTGCCTTTGACCTCGACGGGCACCTGTTGTGCGCATTCGAGAGTGGTCTCTTCCGCTGGGATCTGGATGGCGATCGGCTGGACCGACTGACGGATTTCGAGCCCACCCACCCGACGAGCCGCATGAATGACGGGCGCTGCGACAGGCATGGACGTTTCGTAGCGGGTGGTGTGAACGAGGACGGGTTGAAGCCAACGTCGTCTGTCATGCGTTACGCGGCGGGGCGCGCCGAGACAGTGCTTTCAGGCATTGGCTGCTCGAACTCGATCTGCTTCTCGCCGGACGGGCGTTGGATGTATTTCGCCGATACGCCAACTGGTCAGATCCAGCGCTATCGCTATGACGCGGATACGGGCGCATTGGGCGCGCCATCGGTTTTCTACGATGACGAAGCCCCGGGTGGCTTTCCGGACGGATCCTGTATCGACGCCGACGGCGCCCTATGGAACGCACGCTTCAACGGTGGTTGCGTGCAACAGATCCTGCCGGATGGGACAGCGCGTCTCAGAATCGATGTGGAGGCCCCGCAGGTTACCTGCGCCTGCTTTGGCGGCGCGGACATGGACAAGCTGTTCATCACCACTGCCCGCGAGAACATGAGTGAGACAGACGTTGCCCAGTATCCCCTGTCCGGGGGCATCTTCGTAGCCCAACCCGGCGCGACGGGTCTGCCCGAGGACCGCTTCGCCGAGCGCCTTTTCGCGGAATGATGCGTCTTTCTGCTCTCGTGATTGGCCTAGCACTGGCGAGCCATGCTTATGCCGGGCCTGTCTTCACCGAGCACGCCATCCGCATGGGCATCGACCACCGCTATACCGGCGGGTGGGAGCACTTCGTCGGTGGCGGTGTCGCTGTTTTCGACTGTGATGGAGATCACCGGCCCGAGGTCTACGCGGCAGGCGGCGCCGCACCTGCAATCCTTCTGCGCAATCTGACCAGCACCGGTGAGTTTGCGTTCGTCGCGGACACACCCGGCGAGCTGGCATTGGAGGGCGTGACAGGCGCCTATCCCTTGGACATCGACTCGGATGGACAACTCGACCTGGCCATCCTGCGTGTCGGTGAGAACCTGCTGATGCGCGGATTGCCCGAATGCCGGTTCGAAGCCTTCGACATTGGGTTCAGCAGTGCGGCGCGCTGGACCACTGCGTTCTCGGCCACATGGGAAGTGCCAAATTCGCTACCGACGCTGGCCTTCGGGAACTATGTCGACCGGGCCGACCCGAATGGTCCGTTCGAGGCCTGTGACCGAAACCTGCTCTATCGGCCATCTGGCGGCCGCTATGACGAGCCGCTAACGCTCGAACCTGGCTACTGCGCCTTGTCCGTGCTGTTCAGCGACTGGAACCGCAACGGTACCGCCGACCTGAGGGTCTCGAACGACCGGCACTACTATGTGCGGGGCGGGTCCGAACAGCTCTGGAACATGACGGGTGAGCCGGCGCTCTACGGTCCGGAAGATGGTTGGCAGAACGCCCAGATCTGGGGGATGGGGATCGCCAGCCGGGACATCTCGGGCGATGGCCTGCCCGAGATCGTCCTGACCAGCATGGGCGATCAGAAGCTGCACGGTCTGACAGGGGATGGTGTGAAACCGACCTATAAGGACGCCCCGTTCGAGCGAGGGATAACCGCACACCGGCCTTACACTGGCTCAGATGGCCGTCCCTCGACCGGTTGGCACGCGGCCTTCGGCGATGTGGACAATGACGGGCGGGATGACCTGTTCATCGCCAAGGGGAATGTCGAGGCGATGCCCGACAGCGCGATGAAGGACCCGAACAATCTGCTGCTCCAGAATGAGGATGGAAGATTCCGCGAAGTGGGAGCAGAGGCTGGGATCGCTTCACTGGCACGAGCGCGCGGGGCGGCGCTAACGGATCTGGATCTGGATGGCCGCCTCGATCTGGTGGTGGTGAACCGTAACGCACCGCTGGAGATTTTCCACAACGTGACCGAGGCGGCAGGCAACTGGCTGTTGCTGAGTGCCGAGCAACGAGCTCCGAACGTGAACGCGGTCGGTGCTTGGATCGAGGTGCGTGTCGGCGGGCGCGTGCAAGCCCGTGAGATCACCGTGGGCGGCGGCCATGCTGGCGGTGCCGCGGGGTTCGAGCACTTCGGACTAGGCGACGCCGCCCATGCGGACGTGCGGATGATCTGGCCGGATGGTGTTTCTTCCGATTGGACCGCCGTCGCAGGGAGGGCACGGGTCCGTCTTGTTCGCGGAGAAGCAAGTAGCCTATCTCTGATCGGGGTCGAGTAGGTCCGGCGTTCATGGCTTGGGCACGGGCAGACCGCTGGGCACTGTCTTAGGCACGCCCAGTCGGCCGTCGATGCCAGAGCGGTCCTCCAAGGCGTGCAGGAACGCAATCAGCAGATCGACTTCGGTATCGGTCAGAGCGGGGAGGTATTGTTCTCTTGCGGCCAGGAGAGCAGCGCGTTCAGTTTCCGAATCGAGGACTGCGAAGTCAGAAGCCCCATCAAGACTGGGCAGAATCAGACTGTCTCTGTCAAAGGCGGCCCAAGCACCCTCAGGGTCCAAGTGGTGCCGGATTACAGAGCGCAGATCCGGATAGGCGCCTGTGTGACCGTAGGGTGCAGTCAACGTCACATTGCGCAAGCTGGGAGTTTTGAACTTGTAGGCGTCGGTCGGATCGCCCGTCACGCGCATGCGGCCCGTATCGCGGGAATGATCCTCGAAACGCGCGGCCTTACCCGGGCCGATCTGCGGCATGGCAATGGCATGGAAATCTTGATCGCTCTGGAACCGGCCTGCATGGCAAGTGCTGCATCCGGCCTTGCCGTAGAACAGGGCCATGCCTTTCGCGGCCTCGGGCTCCAGCAACTCGCCCTGGCAGAGGAAGCGGTCAAACGGACTGTGATCCGCCCGCCATTCATGCGCCATGAACGCGGCAAGGGCGCGTCCGATCTTCGGATAGGTTAACGCCACCTCTGACCCGAAGATCTGTGAGAAACGTGCACGGTAGCCGAGGACCTTAGCGACCCTATCAGCCAGGATCTGGCGCGCGCCACCCGGTCCGGTCAGCACGCCCTGGCGCACAGCCTGCGCGACCGAGTTCTCGGAGTAATGCCCAGCCATCTCATCTGCCGAAAGCACCGGAAAACCCGCCTGCGCCGCCAGCACCGAAAGTGGGCCCTCGTTCGGCAGATCACCAAGAGGAGTGCGGATCATGCCAGTGTCCAGCCGCTCGACCCGGCCATCATGAAACATCACGTCAAATTCCGGATAGGCCAGATTGAAGAGCGATTGTGCGTTTCGAGGGATGCGTTGTTCGGGCATGTTCGCGGGATCGGCGCGACGCCGCGGCCCCAGTCCTGTCCCGCCATCGCCGAGCGACAGCGACAATCCATCGGAGGTGCCAAATACCGGGTGGTGGCAGGTTGCGCAGGCCACGTTCTTGTTGCCGCTCAGAATCGGATCGTAGAACAGGTCACGGCCCAATTCGGCCAGCAAAAGATCTGCTTGCAGTTCAGCCAGCACAGGGGGGACGTTGCAGGTACTCGGTTTTGGTGCAGCGCTTGCGGGTACGACCGCGAGATGTAGTCCTACAAAAAGAGCGCCGGCGAGTTTCCGTTTCAACGACCTCTTCCCCTCCAAACTGCGTCCGCTACTTCGAACACTCATCACCCATGCGAAGCCCGATTTCAGTCTCGCACGTCTTCTACTGATTTCCTGAAACGCTCAACTATCATGTCTGGAACTTGTGCCTAAAAGGGCGGCCGGTCCGCGATCAGCTGTGATCAGAGATACGCATCTTCCTGCATAGCCCGTACCCAAAGAATGTCCGGTTTCATCGTCGCGCTTCCATTTTGTGGCGCTGCCTCATCTGGCAAAGCGGGCTCGTGAGCGGACGTTCGAGAGATACTTCAGATCACCTCATCCGTGCGGTCATCGGTCTCGCCATAGCGTTTCAGGACCGCAGGTTTTGTGCCCTCATAGGCGGCGGCCAGACCGGGCGCGATCTTGGCGTTCTCACGCTCGAACAGACAGTTGCCATCGAGGTCCGAGGCCACGATGAACGGACCCATATTGTTGCACTTCAGGACCCACATGGCCTGCGCGAGGCCCAGTTCCTCGTGCCAGTGCACGGCCTCGACATTCTCGACGCCGCGCCCCAGAAGCGCGCCCGTACCATAGCCGACCGTTGTGAGGTAGATCGCGCCGTTCGGCACGAAATGCTCTTTGTAGGTGTGGGGCGCCATGCCGCCTTTGCCGACCACCAGCTTGGCGCCGGATTTGGCGAACCACTCGCCGATCCATTTCTCGAAGCGGAATGAGGCCGTCGCCGTCACCGCCCCCATGGTGAACGAGCCGTCCGAGTTGATCGTGGCCGCGGGCGAGCAGTGGAAATTGGCCGCCGATTGCGCGGGCAACTCCATAGGGATGTTCGCCTGCTCCTCCAGCGCTCGCATATAGACGCCTTCGCGCGCCGTATACATCAGCCCGTTGAGGTAGACGATGTCGCCCAGCCGCAGGTCCGAAAGTGCCTCTGGCGTCGGCGTGGTGGAGAGACGGATCTTTCGAGGGGATCTCATTTTCCTATCTCACAAGCCAGAGTGTGGCAACGGAGAACACAAACACGCAGCATGACACGGCGAAGCATGCGGGATACTGTGCTTCTCCTACACTTATGCGTCCTAGTTTTCCGCCGCATTGCAACCCTAAATATGCTGATACACCTGCAATCGTTACGATCATCCAGAACATCCTCATACTCCTGCCTACTCTGCTGCCACCTGCATCTCATCCCAGCCCACGGTTTCGCGGCGTTGGTAGGGGGTGAACCAGTCTGGGGCGGTGCGGTGTTCGACCCGGCCATCGGCCCAGACCCGGGCGACGGCCCGGCGCGACGAGAGGCAAAAA
Source organism: uncultured Limibaculum sp. (assembly GCA_964475765.1). GTDB lineage: Bacteria > Pseudomonadota > Alphaproteobacteria > Rhodobacterales > Rhodobacteraceae > Thermohalobaculum. The sequence continues at coordinate 146 of CAYYZH010000241.1, read as the reverse complement.
GCGTGTACACTCATGGGCATGCCGCCGGTGTGGGTATAGCCAACCTCGATGTGGCAATCGATCACCATGGACTTGCCGACGAATCCCATGGCGCCCATGCCGATGGAGTTGCCGAGCTCTTTGAACTCCATCTCCATCTCGGCGAT
>CAYYZH010000240.1:0-6236 GCA_964475765.1 uncultured Limibaculum sp. | reverse complement strand
TGTCGAAGCCCTCCTGTTCGTCAACCAATGGTGCGCGAACGAGCCCGCCGTCGAGCCCATAAGTCCAGGCATGATAGGGGCAGGTGAAGCGCTTGGCGCTGCCGCGCCCGTGCGCGATCAGGCTGCCCCGGTGGCGGCAGACATTGGACATGACGCGCACCGCGCCGTCCTTGCCGCGGGCCACGATGAGCGAGTCCTCGAGGATTTCCGTGACGAAGTAATCGCCGGGTTTGGCGATCTCGTCCGCGCGTCCGACGCAGACCCAGTTGCAGGCAAAGACCGCTGCGCGTTCTGCGGCGAGAACGCCAGCGTCGGTATAGAAGGCCGGGTCCATCGAGCGGCGCTTGGCGGTGCCCGCCCGAATCCCCGCGAGTTCGGCTGCAAGGGCCGGGGGCAGGCCCGGTCCGATGTGATCGATCATGCCATCAGCCATGTTCAAACCCCTCCAGAACGTTGACCGTGTTCACTCCGATTTCGGCCACAGCGTAGCCGCCTTCCATGACAAACAGAGTTGGCAGATCAAGCGCGGCCAAATCCGACCCGTAGGTCAGAAAATCGTCGCTTTCGAGCCGGAAAAAGCTGATCGGATCGTCCTTGTAGGTGTCGACGCCAAGCGAGACGACGAGGGCGTCCGGCGCGTAGGATTTGATTCTCGACAGCGCATCAAATAGCGCTGCGCGCCAGTCGGCGAACCCGCAGCCTTCGGGCAGGGGATAGTTGGCGTTGAGGCCCGCGCCCCGGCCCTCTCCGGTCTCGTCCGCGCCGCCAAGGAAATAGGGGAAGGCGTCGTCCGGATCGCCGTGCAACGAGGCGAAAAGCACATCGTCGCGCCCGTAGAAGATCGATTGCGTGCCATTGCCGTGGTGAAAGTCGACATCGAGGATGGCGACGCGGCTTGCACCCTGATCGAGAAACGCTTGCGCCGCGATGGCCGCGTTGTTCAGGAAACAGTACCCGCCGAACATGTCCGCAGCGGCATGATGACCGGGCGGGCGACAAAGTGCGAAGGCCGCGCGCTCTCCCGTCGCGACGAGGGCCTGCGCGGTCAGCGCCGTGTCGGCGGAGGCTTGGGCGGCTTCCCATGTGCCGTCGGTGATCGAGGTCTCGGAGGCAAGGCAGTAGTACCCGATGCGTCCGTCGATCTCGCGCGGGGGACGGGAGCGCGTCATGCGGCGCGACGGCCATGTGGTGGCGATGGCCTCGCCCTTCATACCGGCTGCCTGCCAGTCCTCCCAACATGTCGCGAGAAACTCGACAAAGCCCTTGTCATGGACCCGCAGTACCGGATCGAGCCCGTGAGGTTTCGCATCGAGGATCGGGCCGAGACTGCGATCTTTGAGACGCGCGAGGATGTGGTCGACCCGCACCGGACATTCGAAGGGCGGCACAAGCTCTCCGCCAAAAAGCTCGGTCTTCGCATCGCGCAGTTTGTGGCGGTCGGAGAAGACGGTTTTCATAGGGCGACCTTCAGGCTGGGTCGGTCCGGGCGGTACGGCATAAGGCGCGGGTCTTCAGTGCCGCCAACCTCGCGGGCGACCATCTCGCCAATCACTGGCGCCAGCGTCATGCCGGAATGGGTGCAGACCATGTAGAGCCCGCCGGGGCCGATCGGGCCAATCGCCGGGCGTCCATCGCCGGGCATGGGGCGTTCGCGGACCGTGATGCGCTCGACCTCACAGCCCTTGGCGGAGGGGATGAGCCGGGTCAGGTCTTCGACCAGATCGCGGGCGAACGCGTCGGGTTCGTCGATGGTGCCGCCGCCGCCGAAATCCGCTCCGATCAGGAACCGTCCATCCCTCCCTTGCCATCCGTGCAGCCCGTCTGTGGCCAGCATTGTCGTCAGCCCGATCGGGGCGGGGGTGGTCGTGACCAATAGACCGGGCTGGTTGTCCATGGCGAGACCCAGACCGAGCGGGGCAAGAAGGTGCGGGAGCTTCGTGCCCGCGGCGAGGATGACATGATCGGCAGGCGCGGTGCCCTTGGCGGTTTCGATGCCTGTGGCCCGGTCATCCTCGATCCGGATGGACAGCACGTCTTCATGCGCAAGTTCCGCTCCGGCGGTCTGTGCCCTGTCGAGAAACCACTGCGTGATCGCCAGCGGGTCGCCATAGCCATCGCCCAAGCAGGCCAGAGACGCCTCTGGTGCATCAGGCACCTCCGGCTCAAGGGTGAGGTGGTCTCGACGGTCGAGCATCTGCGCCGGGCGGCCCAAATGCGTCTGCGAGGCGAGGATCGCGGGCAGGTCGAAGTGCTCCTGCTCCCACAGGATTGCGCCATCGAGGACAATCGGCAGATCGGGGGTCTCGGCTTTCAGCGTGGCCCAGATCGTGAGACTGTCATGGCGCAGCGCGTTATAGGTGGGATCTTCGGCGAAACTGGCGTTCAACCAGGCGAGCGAGCCCGAGGACGCACCGCCTCCGGGATTGGGATCGTGGATCGTCACGATATGCCCCGCTTGCGCGAGGCGCCAGGCGATGACGGCGCCCAGCACCCCAGCGCCGACGACCGAGACCCTATTCGTCACCGGGGACGCCATAACTCGGGGCTGCCGTTGGATCGAGCGCCCGGGTCACGTAATCGTCGAGCTGGGGTTTGTAGACCTCCCACGCGGCGGCGATGGCGGCGATGGGGCAGTCCTCGGTCCAGTCACAGCGCAAATCCGCAACGGGCCATGCAACCTCGCGCACCAGTTTCATACCGGCGGAGCGGACCGGTCCGGCTTCGCCGCCCGCAGAGAGCGCCGCCTGCATGACGGTGATGAGACGGTCGCCGAGATGACCGGTCGAGCTCTGGAACGCGGTCACCATGGCCGCGGGCACGCCGTCATTTGCCAGAAGGTTACCGCCGCAGGCGACATCCGTATCCCGCGCTTCGGCCCAGATACCCAAGGCGTTCTCCCCGGAATGGATCGCAGTGACGCCTCCGGCATCTACCGCCAGAACCTGTCTGTACGCCGGGTTCGCAGCCGTGCGGGCGATGATGGCAACGGCTTCTGCGGCGCTCGCCCCGTTTTGCATCAGATCCAGCGTTTGCGGCCCCAGCCTTGGGTCCGTGACGTTCTGGCTCGCGACCGCGCCAACCCCCGCCCGGGCATAGGCGCAGCGCGCCGCAACAGCGGGGGATGAGGATGAGACAGCCACGCCGAACATGCCGGTCTCGACGCAACGCGCAACGATGGAAAATGTCATTGGGTCCTCCGGTTCCTGCGCACTCGAGGTCAGTCGGGGATCACGGCCGTTGCGTCGATCTCGACCAGCCATTCCGGGCGGGCCAGCGCCACGACCACCAGCCCGGTGCAGACCGGATGGACCCCGCGGATATACTCGCCCATGACCCGGTATACCGTCTCTCGGTGGCGCACATCGGTCAGGTAGACGACCAGCTTGGTCAGATGGGCCATCTCTCCCCCGCACTCCTCGATCAGTTGGCGGATGTTCTGCATCACCTTGTGCGCCTGTGCCTCGGGATCGCCTGTCCCGACATTGGCCCCGCCGTCCAGTTCCTGCGGGCATTGTCCGCGCAGAAACACCATCCGTCCCCTGGCCACCACGGCCTGAGCAAGATCGTTGTCGAGGTTCTGTTCGGGATAGGTCTCGGCGGTGTTGAACGGGCGGATGCGGGTATGGGCCATGGCGGTCTCAAGCCTGTTGTTTGTTTTGACTGAACATCTTGCGGCAAAGCTGGACAAAGCGATCGGCTGCGGGCGAGAGCACCGCGCCCTCCCGGTGGACCAGCATCACCCGGCTCGGCTTGGCTTCCCAGGCCAGCGGCACCGAGACCAGCTTTCGCCCGTCATAGCTGAGATCGGTTTTCGGGCGGCTTGCCAGCAGGGCAAAGCCAAGACCCTGACCGACCAGCCCGCGCACGGTCTCGATGGTGCCGGACTGCAGAGCAATGGTCGGCTCGACGCCCTGATCGCGCAACATCGAGATGAAGTAGTCCGGGCTCGGCGGCGTGTTCAGGAGCACCATGGGATAGGCCACAAGCTCCGCTGCAGTCACGGCTTCGCGCTCCGCCAGCGGATGATCGGCGGCGAGCAGTGCATAAGGCGCCCTCTCACTCAGCACCTCGGCCTCGAGCCCAGCCGCGATGTTCTCGTCATACATGAGCGCGAGTTCCACTTCGCCAGCGGCCAGAGCGGTATGAATGCGGGTCTGATCGCCCTCGATCAGCGTGGTCCGGATCTCGGGCGCTTCGTCCTGCATCATGCGAAAGAGGGCCGGCAGGGTAAACGCGCTGATGGTGTAAAAAGAGGCGAGGGTCAGGTGGTTCTCGGTGGCGGCCCGTCCCGCAGCAATCGAGTCCGCGCCCTCGATCCGCGAGGCCGCGCCATAGGCCCGGCGGGCGTAAATCAGCGGTGAGCCGCGATCGGAGACAAAGATCTCCTCGACCTCTCCGAAACAGACATGGTGCGTGCCGACAAGGTCGGACGAGACCACCCGGCAGTCGAACGCCACCAGTGGGTCGATCACGCGCGGCGCGCCGGTGGTCATCACCTGCCAGTCGGCGCAGTCGAACTTGTCATCGACCTGATCGCGAAACCGTCCGGCGAAGGTGTCGGACAGAAACGACTGGTCATCGCGCAGCACATTCACGCAGAAGACCCCGTTTGTGAGGATTGCCTCCGCCGCGGGGCTGTCGTTGTGCACGCAGACCAGCAGTGTCGGCTTGGGTGTGTCCGCGCTGACTGATGACATGGCCGAGACCGTCACGCCTACACGTCCTGCGGGGCCATCGGTCGTGACGACGTTCACGGTCGCCGCTGCATGGCTCATACCCGCAAGAAACCGGGCGCGAAGATCTGGATCTGTGGTCATGCAATGGCCCGGGATGCGCAGAGGCCACCATGTGGCCTGTCATCCCGGGCACGGTCAAGTGGGCGACTGATCTCTGCCCGCGGGGTTACTTGCGCTGCAGGCGTTTCTCTACCTGCCGCCGCTCCCACTCGGGGGAGAACAGCTTGAAGAACTCGAACACCGACAGGCCGTGTGCAAAGACGCCCATCCCCCAGCCGAACATCGGCCAAAGGAACCACGGGTAGGATGTCGATTGGAACAGCCACAGGACAAACAGCCCGGTTATGACCAGTCCATAGGTGAACAGGTGGCTGTAAAAGCCCTTGATGTCGCGCACATATTCCAGCGCATCGCGCTCGGTGTCGGACAGGGTTTGCATAGCGGGTTGGCTCATATCGGCCTCCTTTGCGAAGATGTTTGCATCAACGTCAAAGGCCGCAGCCAGGGCCGCGCGCGTCTCCAGACTCGGGTCCGCTCCGCGCTCCACACGCTGGATGGTGCGGACGCTCAAGCCGCTGACTTCAGCAAGGGTTTCCTGCGACCACGCACGTTGCAGGCGGAGTTTTCGAACCAACATCGGCACATCCTCTGGCATTCGGCTTTGACACCCCCGGTTTGCCGTTCTTTCCGGCAGCCGAACACGTCACCGACCCGTCAGGCCCCCGTCATCGACCTGTCGCAGCCCCGTCAGCCGAGTTTCTGGGCCAGATATGTTGCAAAATCATAGATCGGGCGTTCGAGGTGGGAGAGGTGCCCAGGCCGCGCCATGTCGGAGCATAGCCCGCGATAGACCTTCTCTGTGCAGCCTTTGTCCTCGACCTGCACATCATCCAGCAGCGTTTTGGCCTGTTGGAACATCGCGTCGGCCTCGGGGTCGCCCATGAAATCGGGGCTCATCCCGCCGCCATAGGTGATGTGGACGTGATCGACGCCCCGGGGGTGGAGCGACAGATACCAGAAATAGCCCGGGGTCAGCGTGATCAGCAAGCTGGGATAGATCGCAAACAGGATCGTCGTGCGCCGCCAATCCCCCTGCAGGCGCGTATTGTCCGGGTGCGCGACCGCCAGTTTGAACGACGCGTCCTTGAGGATGTAGTGATAGTTGAAGCTCGGCAGGCCCGGCGGGCAGTCCATCTCCTCGAGCTTCGACACACCGCCGACGGTCGCCGCGTGACAGACCGGCAGGTGGTAGCTCTCCATGAAATTCTCGGCCAGCACCTTCCAGTTGGTGTTCCAGACATGTGTTTCATGGAAAAGCTGCGTGTAGTCCTCCATGGCGAAGTCGCCGACCATGTCTGAGACCTGCGCATAGTGATCCGCGGGGTCCGGCGCGTCCGGGTTCAGCGTGATCAGGATAAACCCGTGCCAGTTGGTGCACCGGACCTCCGGCAGGCAGTAATCGCCCCGGTCAAAGCCCTCGTTCTGCGTCATGGCGGGCGC
>CAYYZH010000239.1:0-6238 GCA_964475765.1 uncultured Limibaculum sp. | reverse complement strand
TAGTACCGCGCCATCTGGCCCGACATCTGCGTCGCGCGCATGTATTCCGGCGTGCCGAAGGCAGGTGCTCCGGATTTCATGTCCACATTCGAGGTGAAAGACCCCATCACCACCGGCGCGCCGGGATTGACATGCTGAAGCAGGGCCACGGCGGCCAAAGCCTCGGCAGTCTGCTGGGCAATCGCTCCGGCCAAGGTCACCGGCGCCATGGCACCCGCCAGCGTAAACGGGGTCACAAACACCGGCTGGCCCCGCCGCGCCATGCGCATCGCGCCGTCCAGCATCGGCCAGTCGTGCTTGAGCGGGCTGGTCGAGTTGATATTGGTGTAGATCCGCGGCTCGGCGTTGAACTCCTCATGGGTCAACCCGCCCGCAATACGGGTCATCTCCATCGCGTCCTCGACCCGCTCGACGCCCAGCGAATACGTGTGCACGACCTTGTCCGTGATCGTCAGCTTGTCGTGCAGGCATTCGAGGTGGCGGACCGAGGCGTGAATATCCACCGGCTCGACCGGATAGCCGCCCGCCAGATGGATGCAATTGAAGTACTGCGTCAGCTTCATCAGATCGCGAAAGCTCTCGCGATCGCCGGGACGCCTGCCCCGGTCGAGGTCCGAACAGGACGGCGGCGAAGAGACATTCCCATAGATCTGATGCCCACCGCCGACGGTCACCTTGCGTGCTTCGTTGCGCGGAGTGATGGTGAAACTCGAAGGCGCCTTGGCCGCCAGTTCCATGACCATGTCGCGGCCCATACGCACGCGTTCTTCGCCATCGGAAACCTCTGCCCCTGCGGCTTTCAACTCCTCCCGCGCGCCTTCGTGAAGGAAGTCGATGCCGATTTCCTCGAGGATTCGCATGGCGGCGTTGTGGATGGCCTCGACGCCCTCCTCGGTCAGCGGCTCCGTCGGATGATCGGAGAGGACCGGGATGTGCCAGTCGACCTGATCGATCGCTGCCCCGCCGCGCCGGACATTGCCCGCGCGTCCCCCACCTCGCCTGCGTCTGGCCGGTTCACCCATGTCTTTCGCCTCCCGAGACTGGATGTGATGCTGACTGACCGTTGCGCAGCAGATGTCGCAGATGCGCGCTCTAATGCGTCAAGAGATGTCGTCTTTCGGACAGAATGCGGCCTGCCCTTAGGTCAATCCGGCCAAAAGTGCTGGCAGGTCCGCGATCGACGGCAAGATATGGTCGGCGTCATCGACCAGATCATCGGCAGTCGCGGGGCCGGTTAGAACCCCGATGCTCAGCGCCGCGCCTGCTGCCGGGCCGACCCGAAGGTCTCCGACACTGTCGCCGATCATGGCAATCTCGCGCGGGTCCAGACCAGCGGTCTTGGCAAAGGCCAGCAACATACCGGGACCCGGTTTCAGCCCGTGGCCGCTGTCATAGCCCGCAATGAAATCGAACGGCTCAAGCGCGCCGACACTTTCAAGCTGATAGCGCGCCGCCGCCTCGGTATCGTGAGTGGCCACGCCCAGCCGATAACCGGCGCCCGAAAGGCCCGCCAGAAACCCAGCGAGATCCGGCACAGCGGGCGCCAACGCACCATTGGCCGTCGCCTCGTCTGCACTCTCAATGGCAACCCGTTCGATTTCGCGCTGCGAAAGATCCGAGCGATGCCGGGCAAGGATAGCGGCGATCTCGCCCAGCGATCCCGCAACAACAGGCGATCCCGGCAGGAACCGGCGTGTTGCCCGCTCGAACCCGATATCCGCAGCCATCGCATTGCCCATCGCGGCGTCGCGGGCCAGACGGCCCAGCGTGTCGTCAACGACTGCGCCCCAGGTCGCCTGGAAATCAAAAAGGGTGCCATCCTTGTCGAACAACAGCCCGCGAATTTTCGATGTGCTCATCGCCCGTCCCGTGATGTGAAGCGTCTAGGTCGCATGAAGCCATGCCCGGGACCAGAGCAAAGATCGCAGCTTTCTGTTCACGAAACGGCGAGCCCGTGGGGCGAAACTCAGCTCCCACTCTCCAGTTTCAGCCGGGTTCGATAGGCGTTCGAGATATGCTTTTCGGCGGCTGCCTGTGCGGCGTTCTCGTCGCGCGCCTGCACGGCAGCCACGATCTCGCCATGCTCCTCCAGCGACTGCTGACCGCGACCCGGCGACGTCAGCGTAGTGGTCGAGATCAGCGCCATCGAACGACGCATGGATTGCAGCATCTGGTTCAGGTACCGGTTGTGCGAGGCCCGGTGGAGTTGCCGGTGAAAACGCCGGTTGGCCATTGCGAGCGCGCGTGGATCGTCCAGCAGGGTCTGATCTGCTTTGACCATGTCGACCAGAACTTCGATTTCTTCGGGAGCCGCATGACGTGCGGCCAGTCGAGCCGCTAATCCCTCGACGACGCCGCGCACCTCGTAAAGCTCGCCCAACTGATCGTGATCCAGCGACGCGACCCGCAGGGACCGCCCATCGCGGTCGGCTATGCCTTGCGTCTCCAGCCGCTGCAACGCTTCGCGCACAGGTGTCCGCGAGACCCCCAAACGCTCGGCCAGTTCGGTCTCCACCAGGCGATGGCCCGGACGCAGATCCCCGCGGTCGATCGCCTCGAGGATCAGGGTATAGGCATCGGCCGTATCGCTGGCACGGCTCACCGCTGATCCGGCAGTTTATACCCCTGGGCATCGAGGTTCTGACGGATCGACATCTTCGAGATCTTGCCCGTCGCCGTGTGCGGGATCTCGTCAACGAAAATCACCTCATCCGGCAGCTGCCACTTGGCAAAGAGCGGGCGCAAGAGATCGATGATGCTATCGGGATCCGGTGATTTGCCCGGCTGCGGCACGATCATCAGGACCGGACGTTCGTCCCATTTCGGGTGCGGGATACCGACCGCTGCGGCCTCGAAGACCTCCGGGTGGGCGACCGCGGCATTTTCCATGTCGATGGAGGAGATCCACTCCCCACCCGACTTGATGACGTCCTTGAACCGGTCGGTGATACGGACATAGCCGTTGGCATCCATGGTCGCGGCATCACCAGTGTCGAACCAGTCCTGCCCATCCACCGTGTCTTCGTCCTGTTTGAGGTACCGTTTCACCACGCCCGGACCACGGATCAGCAGACGCCCCTGGCTCTCTCCATCCCACGGCAGCGCCGCGTCGTCATCGTCGCGGACCTCAAGATCGATGGTGAACGGGCAATGTCCGACCTTCTCCTGCGTATCGAGCCGCGAGGCAGGATCGAGCGACGTGATCTCCGGCTTGAACGTGCACATGGTGCCGAGCGGCGAAGTCTCGGTCATCCCCCAGGCATGCAGGACCTGCACGCCATAGTCGTTCTGGAAGGTCTCGATCACCGCACGCGGGCAGGCCGAGCCACCGATCACCACGCGGTTCAGATCGGGCAAGTCCAGCGCGTGTTCCTTCAGGTGCTTCAGAAGCGGCAACCACACCGTTGGGACGGCGGCAGTAACCGTAACGCCCTGCCCCAGCATCTCATAGATCGAGGCCGGATCCATCATCCGTCCCGGCAGCACCATCGCAGACCCCGCCATTGGTGTCCCGAACCCGGTCGACCAGCCATTGGCATGAAAGAGCGGCACCACCGGCATGGTTACATCGTTAGACGACAGCCCCAGCATGTCCGGCTGGATCATCACCATCGAGTGCAGCACGTTCGAACGGTGGGAATAGACGACGCCCTTCGGATGCCCTGTTGTGCCGGAGGTGAAGCATACCCCGCAGGCGTCGGTCTCGTCCCCGTCAACCCAGCCGAAATCGCCATCCACGCCGTCCAACAGGTCCTCGTAACAAATCGCATTGGGCAGCGAGGTCTCGGGCATGTGCGCCCGGTCGGTCATGATGATGTAGCCCTTGACCTGCGGCAGATCAGAGACCAGCGGCTCGAGGATGCCGACGAGGTCCATGTCGAGGAAGATCCACTGATCCTCTGCATGGGTGATGATGTAGATCAACTGATCGGCGGAAAGCCGCGGGTTCAGCGAATGCAGCACGCCGCCTGCCCCCGGCACGCCGTACCAGACCTCCATATGACGGGTCGTGTTCCACGCCATTGCGCCGATCATGTCACCGCGGTTGACGCCAAGTCCCGCCAACGCCTGGCTGAGCTTCAGCGCCCGGGCATGCACCTCACCCCAGGTCGAACGGGTAATCGGCCCCTCGACCGAGCGCGAGATGACCGGCCGGTTGGCATGATACTTGGCCGCGTGATCGATGATCCGCGAAACCCTTAGCGGCCAGTCCTGCATCAAGCCCTGCATGCGTTGTCTCCCTGAGGCATCGTGATTGTCAGTCTTTGCATCCTGTTTCGAGCGTGCAGCGCCGGGATGCAAGCCCTCTCAGCCAGATGGTTCACCCGCAGCATGAAACAATTGAAACGCATGCTGACGTCAAACTGCAACGCACAGGACCCACTCTTGTCCCCGGCGCCAAGAGATGGCCCGCCACGAACCGGTTCTTCCGCATGGTGCAGGAGAGCAAATTTGTTGAAAGGAAATTGAAATGCAGAGTTCCCTGAAAGCCCCCGTCCAGATCGCAGACGAAGCCCTCGAGCAGATCACCGGCGGCGGTCAGCTCATTGATCACACCGTTACCGAAATCCGTGGAAGCGGCAGCGAAGGCGCACGCGGCACCCGGAAACCGGCAGAACTCGTCACGTTCTTCGGTCAACTCCTCGACCATACGGTGACCTAGTAATCACTCCGGCGCCCGTCCTCATCCCCTCTGGACGGGCGCCAACTGCCTTGCGGCGATAGGCCTTGAAACCTAGACCGTTGGCATGTCACTGCCGCCTTTGCCCATCGACACCGTGTTGCCGGATCTGTGCACAGCGCTGGCTCACGGGACCAATGCCGTGCTCGCAGCACCGCCGGGTGCGGGCAAGACCAGCAAGGTGCCATTGGCGTTGCTGGATCAGCCTTGGCTGGAAGGGCGGAAGATCCTTATGCTCGAGCCCCGCCGCGTGGCCGCGCGCGCCGCTACGGAACGTCTCGCCGAGCAGTTGGGCGAACCGGTTGGCCAGTCCGCTGGCTATCGCATCCGGGGCGAAAGCAAAGTTTCCGCTAAAACACGGATCGAAGTCGTGACCGAGGGCATCCTGACCCGGATGCTGCAATCGGATCCCGAGCTACCTGGCATCGGCGCCATTCTTTTTGACGAGGTCCACGAGCGGTCGATCCACACGGATCTCGGACTGGCGCTTTGTCTGGAGGTGCAGGAGGCACTGCGGCCCGATCTGCGTCTGGTCGCAATGTCTGCCACGCTGGACACCGCGCAGTTTGCCCGGATCATGGGAGATGCCCCCATCATCGAAAGCGCGGGGCGCGTCTTCCCGGTGGAGACGGTCTGGCTGGACAGGCCCTGGCGCAGCCCGGGACAAGCCAGACGCGGCATGGAACAGCAGGCCGCAGGTCTGGTCCGGCAGGCCATCGCCGGGACCGAAGGCGACATCCTTGTCTTCCTGCCCGGAGCAGGAGAAATCCGGCGCACCGCCGCCGCGCTGGAGGGGCTGACGACATGCGCTGTCTCGCAGCTTTATGGCGCCTTGCCGTTTGCCGAACAGCGCCGAGTTCTCGCCGCGACCGACAACGCCCAACGCCGGATCATCCTCGCGACCGCCATCGCGGAGACATCACTGACGGTCCCCGGGGTCCGCGTCGTCGTGGACTGCGGTTTTGCCCGGCGCGCCCGCACCGATCCCGCAACCGGCATGACCCGTCTCGTCACCGTCCCGGTCAGCCGTGCCGAAGCCGATCAACGCCGGGGCCGTGCCGGACGGCTCGCGCCGGGCTGGTGCTATCGGATGTGGACGAAGGGAGAGGAAGGCGCGCTTCCGCTCCAACCACCTGCCGAGATCATGGAGACCGATCTTGCCCCATTGGCGCTGGATCTGGCTCAGTGGGGATCGACGTCGCCTGACGATATGCGCTTTCTCGATCCGCCGCCCGAAGCGGCGTTCTCCGCTGCGCGGCACCTCCTGCAGTCTATTGCCGCGCTGGATGGCGAAGGGCGGATCACAGAACACGGCCGCACCATCGCAGAACGCCCGCTGCACCCAAGACTGGCGCATATGCTGATTGCGGCTAAGGCGGACGGGCTGGAGGGCGAGGCAGCGCTCCTTGCCGCACTTCTGTCCGAGCGCGATCCATTGAGCGGAGCCTCCGGTGCGGATCTCTTGCTCCGTCTCGAAGCTTTGCTGGGAGACAGGTCGGCGCGTGGGGCCGACCCCGCTGTTTGTCGGCGCATCACATCAGAGGCAAAGCGCCTGAG
>CAYYZH010000238.1:0-6261 GCA_964475765.1 uncultured Limibaculum sp. | reverse complement strand
GCAGAGTTTCCCCGAAGGTTGGGGCATGACGAATGTTTTGCTGATCATGGCGGATGAGCTCTCGACTTGGGGGCTCGGCGTTTTTTCGCATCACCGCTATTGCCCAGCGGTCACACCCAACATTGATGCACTCTCCCGCCGGGGCATGTCCTTTACCGCCGCCTACACGCCGTCTCCGATATGTGTGCCGACCCGGGCTGCCATCGCCACCGGGCGGTATCTCCATGACATCGGCCATTGGTCTTCGGCAGAGGCCTATGACGGGCGTGTCCCGGGATGGGGTCACCGCCTCCAACGCACCGGTGTTCCCGTAACATCGATTGGCAAGCTGCATTACCGGAACCAGTCTGATCCCACGGGCTTTGACCGGCAAATCGAGCCCATTCACATCCCCGGCGGCATCGGCTGGGTTCGGGGGCTGCTGCGCCAACCCCTCGCTCCATATGATGCAACAGCGGATCTTGCCCGCGATATCGGGGCGGGAGAGACGGATTACACACGGTTCGACCGCAGGGTCACCGAGGCAGCTTGTGCCTGGCTTGCGGATGCGCCCAAGGAGCCGTGGTGCACCTTTGTCAGCTATCTCAGCCCGCACTATCCGCTGGTCGCACCGGAGCCGTTTTTCGAACTGTTCGATCCAAAGGACTTTGAAAGCGAAGCGGAGGATCTCCCCGATCATCCCATCCTCAGGGAAATCGCCGGGTTCTTCGACCACGATCCCTTTTTCACGCCCGAGACTCGGGGCATCGCGCGCGCGGCGTATTTCGGTCTGTGCGCCTTTCTCGACGCCGAGGTCGGTGCCGTCCTGAAGGCGCTCGACGCTTCGGGGCAGACCGACGATACCTTGGTGATCTTCACCTCGGACCACGGCGAGATGCTGGGGCACAAGGGCTTCTGGACCAAGTCGACCATGTACGAGGACGCGGTTCGCGTGCCCTTGATTCTCAGCGGTCCTGGCGTGACCGTTGGTGCGCGGCATGATCCCGTCAGCCTGATTGACCTCGCACCAACGATTTGCGCGGCGCTGGATGCACCGAGCGGCGTGGGCAATTTTGCAGGCACCAATCTGACCCAGCCGCCTCTCCCCGATCGGACCGTTTTCAGCGAGTATCACGATGGCGGCGCGTCGGTTGGGATCACGATGGTGCGCTGGGGCCACTGGAAGTATGTCCACTACGCGCAGGCGCATCCTCCGCAACTGTTCAATCTGGCAGACGATCCGGAAGAGACGACGGGCCTTGCCGGCCAACGGCCAGACATCCTGTGGGATGCCTTGGGCAGGATGGCGGGCGAACTCGACCCCGAGGCGGTCGATACCCGGGCGCATGCCGATCAGGCAGCCCTCGTCGAACGATTGGGCGGGCGCGAAAAGCTCCTCGCGATGACGCAGTGGAACTACACGCCTGCCGACAGCAGATGACCTCTTGGATCTATTGCAGACCATCCTGTCGGCGCGCCCGATCGGCGATATTCATGTTTGTCAGAAGTCCTTCAGGCCATCGATGTCCAGCGCTTCGAAGTACGCAACCTTGGTGTCGGCATCCGCCGAGCCCGAGATCTGCACCATGATCCGGCCATTGATCAGCGTCTGCACTTCGCCCTGCTGGGTGATGACGATCTTCTCGCCGTTGACCCGCTTGACCTTGCCCAGCGATCCCATCAGCGCGACGTTCGAGAACATCGCCCCCATCGCGGTGACCATCTGGTTGTCGGCCATCAATTGAATATCGACACTGTCGGACCCGTTGGAATACCGCGCCTCGGCCATCTGACCACCGCCGAACGCGGCCATCGACTGGGTGCTGGTTTCCTTGTCCTCACGGTCCCAGCCCTCAAGAGGGGCAGGCAAAAACGCGCTCAACCCCTCGGCTTTCAGCTGCCCGAGCAATTGCGAGGCAAAGTCGATTTCTTCCTTGGCCCCCTTGATGTCGCCCGCGCGATACGCCTCAAGCGCCGCGGCAATGGATTCCTCGACATCATCGGCAAGCGCGGGCAGCGGCGCGGTCATCAGGGCAACAATCGCAAGACAGCAGAATTTTCTCAGCATCGGTCTCTCCTGGTACAGTCCAATCCGGCGAAGTGTACCATCCGGCTGCGCAAAACTGCATATGCGAATTTTCGGGTCCGGCCGCCGCATCAATCGCGCGGCGCTGATCGGCGTTGGGTCAGGCGGCAATCTGCCGGGCGATGATCAGCTTCTGGATATCGTTTGTGCCTTCGTAGATCTGACAGACCTTCTGGTCGCGATACATCCGCTCGACATCGTAGTCGGCCAGATACCCGTATCCGCCCAGCACCTGAATGGCCTCGGACGTGATGCGCTCGGCGGCCTGCGCGCAATAGAGCTTGGCCATGCAGGCTTCCTTCAGGCAGGGCTCGCCGCGGTCCTTCATTGCGGCGGCGTTCAGCACCAACTGCCGTGCCGCCTCGAGATCCGTTGCCATATCGGCCAGTCGGAACTGCACCGCCTGCAGGTCGTAGATCGGTTTTCCAAAGGCCTCGCGTTCATGCGCATAGGCGAGCGCTTTTTCATAGGCCGCCTGGGCCAGGCCGGTCGCTTGCGACGCAATCCCAATCCGCCCGGCTTCGAGCGAGGAGAGCGCGATCCGATATCCTTCGCCTTCTTCGCCGATCCGATCCTCGAAGGGCACCTTCATGTCCTCGAAGGCCAGCGCGCAGCTGTCGGAGGCTTTCTGGCCCAGCTTCTCTTCGACACGGACAACTTCGAACCCGTCCACGGCGTTCTCGACCACGAAACAGGACATGCCCTTCTTTCCCGCTTCCGGGTCGGTCATGGCGAACAGCACCGTTGCCTTGCCGATCCGCGCGGACGAGATGAACTGCTTCGAGCCGTTGATGGTGTAGCCCTCGTTCGTGCGGGCGGCACGGCTCTTGAGGTTCGACGCGTCCGATCCCGCCTGCGGCTCTGTCAGCGCAAAGCTGCCGATATGCTGACCTTCGGCGAGCGGCTTCAGCCAGCGTTCCTTCTGGTCGTCACTGCCAAACCGGTCGAGCACCGCGCAAACCGGCGCGTTGTGCACCGAAACCATGGTCGAAACCGACCCGTCGCCCGCCGCGATCTCGATCAACGCCAGCGCGTAGGAGACATAATCCGCGCCAGCCCCGCCCCAGTCCGGGTCGATGGTCATGCCGAGAAAGCCAAGCTCGCCCAGCTCCGTGACGATCTCCGGCTCGATCGCGCCTGCCTTTTCGCGGGCATGGGCGGTTGGCGCGAGACGGCCCTGGGCATAGTCACGCGCGGCATCGCGGATCATGATCTGTTCATCGGTGAGCATGTTCGGCTTTCCTTTGCGGGGCCTCTCCCGAGCCAATCGGCGGGGTCGAGGCGAGAGTTGCGGCAGTTCTACCGGTCGGCAGGCACCCATGCGGGCAGCGGTGTTCCGCCGGTATAGTGATCTTCGGCAGGCGTTTCGCGGAACAGAACGTAGACATCCACCGGATCGACCCGCAACTCGCTCAGGAGGATCGCGGCGATGGCATCCACCAGCGCTTTCTTGCGGGCGACCTCGCGTCCCGGGCGCAGGTCCACCGTCACCAGCGGCAGACCGTCACCGATCTCGCCATAGACCTCCGCCACGGCGACATAGTCGTATTTCGTCTCTTTCGGCGCGAGCGTGTCCAGAACCGCCTGTTTCACGCCGAGACGGATGGCGTGCTTGGTCGCGCGCTCCGTGCCTTCGGGCACCTCGATGCGGATCACCGGCATCCCTGTCCTCCCCTGTTCGGACCGCCGCCTCCTTTGCCGGAGGCTGTTCGGTTACTTCTTCGACGGTTTCTCGCCGATAGCTCCCCCCGCCTTCTTCCAGCCACCGAACCCGTCGGTGATGTGGGAGACGTTCTCAAGCCCCATATCCTGCGCCGTCTTGGCCGAGAGCGCCGAGCGCCAGCCGGATGCGCAATAGAAGATGAACTTGTTGCCGGACTGGAACTGCTCCTTGGCGTAGGGGCTTTCGGGGTCGATCCAGAATTCCAGCATGCCGCGCGGACAGTGGAAGGCGCCGGGGATCATGCCCTCGCGCTCAAGCTCGCGCGGGTCGCGCAGATCGACGAAGGTCACCCCCTCGGCGCCGTGCTGATCCGTAAGATCCGCTGCAGGCGCGTGGCTCACCTCTTCGTTCGCGGCGGCCACCATGTCCTTGACGTGTTTCATGTCCTGTCCTTCGTTTTCTTGCGGGTAAAGACCATCTTCTGGTTTGTCAGTTTCTCCGGCCTGCCCTGCCAGGCATAGACCAAAAGCGCGGGCTCGCGGTCCGAGACCGTGATGCGGTGCATCCGCCCCGGCGGGTTGAAGATCAGCGAGCCGGGCGCCCAGACCCCGTCGTCGTTTTCGCTGACCGTGCCGGAGAGGACATAGTAGCTCTCTGTCAGGCCCTCATGCGCATGGGCGGGGTAGGTGCATTTCGGCGCGAACAGCACCAGCCCGATGATCAACCCCTCGGTCATGACCGGCCCCTCGGGCCCGGCGATTTCGGCATAGGCGTATTTCCGGCTGAGCCCGCGCGGCACTTTCTCATAGCCGTAAAGCCAGGAGAGTTCGGGAAGCACGGACTCCACCGCCCGGCAGACGCTTTCGGTCACTTCCTGGCGGCCATTATCCAGCGCGCGCTTGAGATGGATGGTGACCGGTTTGTCCTCGGGGGCGCGATCAAGGACCGGCGGATTGGCCTCGATCACCTTGTTCAGCGCCTCGCGCACGGCGCGCTGATGCGAGCGGATCTTGGAGGACCCGCCGGCGCCGGACCGGCGGTAAAGCTCGTGGATCTCGCGCAGCAGATATCCCCAGTCCGGGCGATCCGTGATCCGCAGCGCGTCGGCAAGGTCGATATGGTCCGGCGCATTCATCGATGGTCAGTTGTCCTGCCGGATCGCTTCCACCTCGATGATGAGGTCCACCTCGTCGCCGACCAGTCCGCCGAGCGCATAGGTCATGCCCCATTCCGAACGTTTGATGGTCGCGCGCGCCGAGATGCCCAGCGTGTGCTGCCCGTGCCCGAACGGGTAGGCATCCGCCTTGTTCAGCGTCACATCCAGCGTCACCGGATTGCTCACGCCGCGGATGCTCAGATCGCCGGTGACCGTGCCGCTGGTCTCCCCGGTCGCCTGCCCGCCGGTGGCGGTGAAGGTGATCTCCGGGTTGGAGCCGCTGTCGAGGAAGTCCGAGTTGCGGATGTGTTTGTCGCGCGCTTCGTCATTGGAAAAGACCGAGGTCGCATCGACCACGACCTTCACCTCACCAAGCTCCCGGGTCTCTTCGTCAAAGACGAAACTGCCGGAGGTCTTGAGGAACTGACCCAGTGTCTTGGCATAGCCGATATGGTCCACAAGGAACGCGATCGAGGCGTGTGAGGGATCGATTTCGTAGGTGTGCGGTTCGGCCTGCGCGGCCCCGGTCAGTCCGGCGGCGCAGAGGGTGGCAAGGGCAAGGCGTTTCAGCATCTCGGGTCTCCCTGTCGGTCAATACATGGCATTGAATGTGGTTCAATCCCGCTCGATGGCGACCGCGGTGCCTTCGCCGCCGCCGATGCAGAGGCTGGCGACACCGCGTTTCAGGTCGCGCCGTTCCATCTCGTGCAGCAACGTGACGATGATCCGGGCGCCGGACGCTCCGATGGGGTGGCCGAGAGCACAGGCCCCGCCGTTCACGTTCATCTTTTCGCGGGGGATGCCAAGCTCGCGCGCTGCGGCCATGGGGACGACCGCGAAGGCTTCGTTGATCTCCCAGAGATCGACCTCGTCCACGGACCAGCCCGCCTTGTCCAGCACCTTGTTGATCGCCGGGATGGGCGCGGTGGAGAACCATGCCGGGGCCTGCGCATGGCTCGCCTGCGCAACGATGCGGGCGCGCACATCGTGCCCGTTTGCGTCGGCGGCCCGCATCAGGACGAGCGCTGCGGCCCCGTCCGAGATCGAGGATGCATTGGCCGGTGTGATCGTGCCGTCCTGCTTAAACGCGGGCTTCAGGTTCGGGATCTTGTCCGGGCGTGCGTTGCGCGGTTGCTCGTCGGTGGCGATCTCCGTCTCGCCCTTGCGGGTTTTCAGGACGACCGGCGCGACCTCGCGGTCGAAATAGCCTTCGGTCTGTGCCTTCAGCGCCGCGTCGAGCGAACCGATGGCATAGGCGTCCTGTTCTTCGCGGGTGAACTGGTACTTTTCGGCACAGTCCTCGGCGAAGGAGCCCATCAGTCGCCCGGTCTCATAGGCGTCCTCCAGCCCGTCGAGGAACATGTGATCCATCATCTG
>CAYYZH010000237.1:0-6294 GCA_964475765.1 uncultured Limibaculum sp. | reverse complement strand
GAGGATCCGATGGGTATGCTCGCGCATCAGCGGACGCACCGGCAGACGCGTTTTGACCAGATCCTCTCTGCGCTTGAGGACGGGCCTTCGGACGCCGCGACCCTCACACGGACCATCTATACAGATGTCGATCCAAAGCTGTTGCCGGCCGCGGCCCGCAATGTGCTGGCAAGCCTGATCGGTCTCGCTGATCAGGGCGTGGTGGTTAGCGAAGGCGCGATATCGGCGGATGCCAGTTTTCGGCTCGCCTAAAACCTGCTTGCACGTCGTCGACACCCCGCCGGGAGGCGGACGGGTGGACCAACGCCTCCGGGCAGGCTTACTTCAAATCGGCTGGCCATCCAGAAGCCGCGGCACATCGCCAGCCGACCCCGATGCCTCGTTCATGAAGAACCGCCGCGCGGCGCCGCTTGTTCCTACAAGAGCGAGCCCGGCATTTCGCAGCATCTGCAAGGGCCCCGACTTACTCGAGAACATCCGATTCAGCCCATCCATCCCGAGCGCCAGCGCAGTCGCATCAAAACGCCGCCACCTCTGATAGCGCTCCAGAACGGGGAGCGCGCCGATATCCTCACCGCGGCGCAAGGCATGGACTGCAATCTCAGTCAGAGCTGCAACATCGCGCAGACCCATGTTCAGCCCCTGCCCCGCGATAGGATGCACGCCGTGGGCGGCGTCCCCGACCAGAGCCAGACGCGGACGGGCATAATCGGCCGCGAGTTGCAGGCCCAAAGGATAGACCCAACGTTGTCCGGCCAACGTCACTTCACCAAGCCGCCCGCCAATGCGCGCGGCCATCTCGAGGGTATACGCCTCATCGGACAGTGCGCGCAGCGCCTCGGCGCGGTCGGCGGTATCTGACCAGACAATCGAGGATCGATTTCCGGGCAACGGCAGAACCGCAAAGGGGCCACCCGCAAAGAACCCCTGATGGGCAAGGCCTTCATGCGGCAGGGTGTGTTCGATGGCGGAGACCAGCCCCGTCTGCTCATAGCCCCAGGCCAGGTATTTGATCCCAGCCGCGCGAGCGATGGTAGAGCGTCGCCCATCACAAGCAACGACCAGGCTGGCCTCCAGCTGCGTGCCGTCCTCGAGGTGCACCTCCGCCAACCCGCCGGAGCGGGTGACATCAGCAACCGTCTCGGGCGATAGATGGTGCACGTCCGATGCCGCAAGCGCTTCGAGCAACGCAGTGCGCAGCCAGCGATCTTCAACAATCCAGCCGAGCGTCGGGGCGCCAATCTCGGCCGGGTCAAAATGCACGCCGGCAGGCATCGCCGCCCCGGCATGCCGATCCGCGACCTCGATACGCTGAACTGCCTCGGCCTTCGGCGCAACAGCCTCCCAAACCCCCAGCGCTCGCAGAAGATTGGCCGATCCCGGTGCAACCGCATAGGCGCGCCCATCAAAATCGGGTGCAGCTCGCGCTTCGACAGGTTGCGGATCGATCAGGGCAACCGACATTCCGTGGCCGGACAGCGCCAGAGCCAGGGCGGAGCCCACCAGACCGCCGCCTGCGATCACCACATCAAAGCGTTGTTCTGCCATGCTCTTTACTATTGGGGCGACCTCGTCGATTGTCCATGGACGCAACCGCCGCAGGGACTGGACGAGGGAGAGGCCCGATATGGAAGACTGGCGTTTTAAATCCGCCGCGGAACAGGGCCGAGCCATCGCAGGGCAGGAGATCAGTGTCCGTGATCTGACCGAAGCCTATCTCGATGCAATCGAGGCTCATCCGAACCGAGATCGGATCTATGCCCGAACGACGCCGGAGCGTGCCCGCGCGGAAGCCGACGCAGCCGAAGCGCGGGTGACCTCCGGCATGGCCGCCGGGCCGCTCGACGGTGTGCCTATCTCTTGGAAGGACCTCTACGACACGGCAGGCGTGGCTTGCGAAGGTGGCACGCGCCTCCTGAAGGGGCGCGTTCCCGACACTGATTGCACGGTGGTTCAACGCGGAACGGCGGCTGGCACGATCTGCCTTGGCAAGACCCATACGACCGAACTGGCGTTCTCCGGCCTCGGCGTCAATCCGATGACCGCGACACCGCCCAATGCGATCGAGCCGTCCCGGGCGCCGGGCGGATCAAGCTCGGGCGCCGCGGTTTCGACCAAGCTGGGTTTGGCCGCGCTTGGCATCGGATCGGACACCGGCGGCTCGGTCCGGATCCCCGCCGCCTGGAATGATCTGGTCGGCCTCAAGACAACCGCGGGCCTGATCCCGACCGAAGGCGTAATCGCGCTCAGCCGCACCTATGACACCGTTGGCCCGCTGACCCGCACGGTCGAGGACGCCGCCCTGATGTTCTCGATCCTCGGCGACCAGCCCATCCCGGACTGGGACGGCGGCACGCTGGACGACGAAACCTTCCATGTCGCGGAGACCACCGTTCTGGATGGCTGCGACGATGGTGTTGTCGAGGCGATGGACGCGGCGCTCTCCCGTCTTTCCAGCGCAGGCGCCACCATCTCACGTGGGCCGGTGCCGGAGTTTGCGGCAGTCTTCGACACCATGCGCGACGTCAGCCCGCTCGTCACCTCCGAGGCCTGGGCCGAGTGGGGCGATGTGATCGAGGCCAATCCGGATGTGATGTGGTCCCCCATCGAGACCCGCTTCCGGCAGGGCAAGGACGCCGACCCCGCCAAGGACGCGCTGGCCACCGCCCAGATGGCCGCCCATTCCGGTCAGTTGCAGCAACGCATTGCCGACAACGGCTTGATCGTGCTGCCAGCCTCTCCGTGTTTCCCGCCTGAGACCCAGCGTTTGCTCGATGACGAGGACTATTTCACGGAACGCAACCTTCTCGCCCTGCGCAATACACGTCTTGGCAATCTGCTGACGCTCTCGTCGATCACAGTGCCCTCCGGCACGCCGATGTGCGGCCTGATGCTCTTCGCACCACCGGGCGGCGAGGCCCGTTTGCTCAGCATCGCCCGCGCCATCGAACGGGTTCTCACCTGACATCGGGCATCGACCGGGTCCTCGCTCTCGAATAGGCCAAACTGGACCTTGGCGGCGCAACCGGCTATTCTGCGCCCAAGAGGCGAAAATCGCCCATATGTTGAGGCTGTCATGCAGTTCCCGAACAGGTATTCGGACCTGCCGGAATACGCGTTTCCGCGCTTGCGAAGGCTGCTGGGCGACATCACGCCGGGCGGCCCAGAGATCGCTATGTCGCTGGGTGAGCCGCAGCATCCTGTCCCCGAGTTCGTCGGTCCGATTATGCTGGAGCATTCGGCCAAGCTGTCGAAGTACCCGCCGAACGAGGGACTTGGAGAACTGCGCAACGCGATCTCCGATTGGCTGGAGCGCCGCTACGGGGTCAGCCCGGCCTATCGTGATCCAGACACTCAGGTCTTTCCGCTAAACGGTACACGTGAAGGGCTTTTTGCCGCTTGCGTCGCGTTGAGCCCGGAGGAGAAAAACGGCCAGAGACCCGCCGTTCTCCTGCCGAACCCGTTCTATCAATGCTATACTGTCGCGGCGATGACGGCGGGTGCGGAGCCGGTCTACCTGCCTTGCGGGCCGGAAGCCGGATTTCTTCCTGATTTCAGCAAGTTGCCCCCAGAGCTTCTTGTGCGAACGACAGTGGCCTATATCTGCTCCCCTGCAAATCCTCAGGGGGTTTGCGCTGATGAAAAATATTGGGAAGCGCTGCTAAACCTCGCAGAACAATACGACTTTCGGGTTTTCGCAGACGAGTGCTATTCCGAGATCTATCGCGACACGCCGCCAGTGGGCGCGCTTGAAGTCGCCTCACGGATCGGTGCCAATCCGGAACGCCTTGTCGCCTTCCACTCCTTGTCGAAACGCTCGAATCTTGCTGGCCTTAGATCGGGCTTTGCGGTGACCGGTGCAGAAAACCGGGCGAAGCTGTTGCAAATGCGATCTTATGTCGGGGCGCCTCTGCCTATCCCGGCACAGCATGCCGCCGCTGCGTGCTGGGGTGATGAGGTGCATGTGACCGAAAATCGCGCGCTCTATCATGAAAAATACAGAATTGCCGACGATATTCTCGGAAACGTTCCGGGGTATATGGCACCGGATGCGGGGTTCTTTTTGTGGCTGAACGTCGGCGACGGCGAGCGGGCAACAGTTGAGCTTTGGAAAAAATCAGGGGTGCGTGCGCTGCCTGGAGCCTACCTTTCGCGTCCGGTAGACGAAGCCCTCGGTGGCGGCGATCCCGGCCTTGAGTACTTGAGACTGGCTCTGGTCGCCCCGGCAGAAGATGTGCGACGCGGATTGAGTGCCGTCCGTGAAATTTTATACAGTTCCGGCGCGATGGTGCCGGGGAATGCGTAGGGGATCATGAGTATGGCCCTGTTCTTTGGCGATGGCGCCAAGACACCGTTGATGGACGAGAGCATGACCGCGGCCATGCGGCGGCGGATCAGCGAACTGTGGGGCATCGGTCTCGCGGCGCTGGCACTGCTGCTGGCAGTCTGTCTCTGGTCCTATGATGTCGGCGATCCCAGCCCCTTCAGCGCCACCTCGCAGCCGGCCATGAACTGGCTTGGCGAACCCGGCGCGTGGATCGCAGACACGTTGATACGGCATATTGGGCTGGGCGCTTGGGCGCTGGTGCTGTTGCTCGCAGTCTGGGCCGCACGGTTCCTCTTTCATATTGGTGAGTACCGGATCTGGGCGCGGCTGATCCCGATTGTACCGGCTCTGACCCTGACACCGATTTTCGCGTCGACCCACGCCGTGTTCGACAGCTGGCCGCTTTCACGCACAGGTCTTGGTGGTATGCTCGGTGACGCAGGCGCGCGCACGATGATGGAGCTTTTGCCGCTACCTGACATCACTGCGCTGGTTGTCCTGTCGTTGGGGCTCGGCGCGCTTTTGATCTTCATCGGAGGCAGTGCGCTTGGCTTTACCCCGGGCGAAGTCCGGTCGCTGATAACTTGGATGGCCCAGTCGCTTGGCATTGTCTCGCGGCGCACGATCCAGACCGGCGCACGCGCGGGCTCGTCAGGTATGCGCTCCGCTCGGCAGGCCATCCGCGACTGGAAGAGCCGCCCACGGTCCGAGACCATGGCCCCCGCTGAGCCAACAGGAAACTGGCGGAGTCGGCTTCCGAAGATGAGCGGCATGCCCGCCATGCCGAAAATGCCGAAGGTCAGAATGCCGTCTCTTAAGGCCGAGGAGCCGGAACTCAGCCTCGAGCGCATGACCGGAGCCGATGATTTCGAGCCAGTCGAATCTGTGCACCGCTGGACGCCCACTGTGGACGAACCGCGACCCGGGCACATGACCGCACCGAGACCTGATGCGCAGGTGTCCGACAACGATGCCGAAGACGGCAAGTCGACAGTCGACGGGGCCAGTGCGCTGAGAACCGTGTTCGACCGGCTTTCGTCCGATGGCGAGCCCACGGCCGCCCGCCCGGAGCCCCAGGCACCGGCGGCCGGTGTTTCTCTGTCTCCGGGCAGCGCCATGCCGAACCCGGCGGATGCGTTACGCCCGCCGGTCGAGCGCGAGCGTCGGATCCCGCGCAAAAGCAAGCAGGCCGAGGCAGAACGCCAGCCCAGTCTCGCGTTGGATGCTCGCAAGGAGCCGGTGTTCGACCCGCCTGCTCTTGGGCTTTTGCAAAAACCGGTGAACGTGGTGCGCAGCCCGACCTCGGACATCGCGCTCGAGGAAAACGCGCGGATGCTCGAGACTGTACTCGAGGACTACGGCGTGCGCGGCGAGATCGTTGCGGTCAAGCCCGGCCCCGTTGTGACCTTATACGAGCTCGAACCGGCGCCGGGGCTCAAAGCCAGCCGCGTGATCGGGCTCTCGGACGATATCGCGCGGTCGATGTCGGCGCTCGCCGCACGTGTCTCAACTGTCCCGGGCCGGTCGGTTATCGGGATCGAACTGCCAAACACCGAGCGTGAGAAGGTCTGGATCCGCGATCTGTTCGAGACCCGCGATTATGGCGATGCGCATTATCCGCTGGCGCTGGCACTCGGCAAAGACATCTCCGGCGTCCCCGTCGTGGCAAACCTTGCCAAGATGCCCCACCTCTTGATCGCTGGGACCACAGGCTCGGGCAAATCGGTCGCCATCAACACGATGATCCTTTCGCTGCTTTATCGGCTCACTCCGAAGCAGTGTCGGCTCATCATGATTGATCCCAAGATGCTGGAGCTGAGCGTCTACGACAACATCCCGCATCTCCTCTCTCCTGTCGTCACCGACCCAAAGAAGGCGATCGTCGCGCTGAAATGGGTCGTCGCCGAGATGGAAGAGCGCTATCGGAAGATGTCCAAGATGGGCGTGCGCAACATCGACGGCTACAA
>CAYYZH010000236.1:0-6349 GCA_964475765.1 uncultured Limibaculum sp. | reverse complement strand
CCCTTTGAGTGAGCAAAGCTCACTCAAAGGGTGGTTCGCGGGGGGGCGGGGGCGGGGCCTGGTCGCAGGAGTACCGGCCCGGCTGAAGCCGGGTTGGTATGAGTGTGAAATACTTGTGCTCCGACATGGCCTCTAGCTCGCGGTTGGCTTGCTGGGTGCGCCTTCACCAGTTACACCCTGCGCTGGACGAAGTGACTTCCGGAGTGAGCCCGTGCCCCTGAAACCCGTCATCTTATGTATTCTCGACGGCTGGGGGCTGCGAAGCGAAACTGAAGCCAACGCGCCGGCTTTGGCTAACACTCCGAATTTCGACCGTCTCTGGGCATCTGAACCGCGCGCGCAGCTTTGCGCCAGCGGTGAGGATGTCGGCCTGCCGCCAGGTCAGATGGGCAATTCCGAAGTTGGGCACACCAATATCGGCGCTGGACGTGTGGTCTGGATGGATCTGCCCAAAATCAACAAGGCCATCGAAGATGGTACGTTCTTTTCCAATGAGGCGCTGGTCCAGTTCATGGCGCGCATGAAAGCGAGTGGCGGCACCGCGCACATTGCGGGTCTGCTCAGTCCTGGCGGTGTCCACGCCCATCAGAACCATGTCGCGGCGCTGGCCCTTGCGCTCAGCGAGGCGGGCATTCCGGTGGCCCTCCACGCCTATCTGGACGGGCGGGATGTGCCTCCGAAATCGGCGCGGGCGCAGATGCTGACGTTTCTCTCCGACATCGGCTCGATGCCCGGCGTGTCCATCGCGACAGTCTGCGGACGGTTCTGGGCGATGGATCGGGACAAGCGCTGGGACCGGGTGGAGCGCGCGTTTCGCCTGATGACTGATGGCGAGGGAGCACCCGCCGCGGGTGCGATTGATGCGATCGATGCCTCTTATGTTGCCGACATCACCGACGAATTCGTCGAGCCGCATGTCGTCGGTGATTTCGCCGGGATGATGGATGGCGACGGACTGATCTTCGCCAACTTCCGGGCAGACCGCGCGCGGGAGATCCTGTCGGCGCTGCTCGACCCAGCGTTCGATGCCTTTGACCGTTCCGCCGCGCCGGAGTTTGCCGCGACCCTTGGCATGGTCAGCTATTCCGATCAGCTTGATCCCCTGATGCCGGTGATGTTTCCGCCCGAGGAGATCATCAACACGCTCGGCGAGTGGATGGCAGCGAACGGCAAGCGTCAGCTGCGCCTTGCCGAGACGGAGAAGTACCCCCACGTCACCTTCTTCCTGAACGGCGGTGTCGAGACCCCGGATCAAGGAGAGGACCGCCATATGGCGCCGTCGCCTAAGGTTCGGACCTATGACATGGCGCCTGAGATGGCGGCCGGCGAGGTCACGGACAAGCTGGAAGCGGGTATCGCCGAGGGCTATGACCTGATCGTCGTGAACTTTGCCAACCCGGATATGGTCGGGCACACAGGATCGCTCGAGGCGGCGATTGCTGCGTGCGAGGCCGTGGATCAGGGGCTTGGCCGTGCACTCAAGGCTCTCGAAAAGACGGGTGGCGCGATGCTGGTCACAGCCGATCATGGCAATTGCGAAGTGATGGTGGACCCCGAGAATGGCGGCCCGCACACGGCACATACCACCAATCCTGTGCCCTTGGTTCTGGTGCAATATGGCGATGAGGCGCTGGATTGCGTGCTGGCCGATGGACGGCTGGCTGATCTTGCGCCGACGGTTCTGCATCTGATGGATTTGCCTCAACCTTCCGAGATGACCGGCGCGTCCCTGCTGAGGCGGCCTACATGAGATTGGCGGCGCTCGCTCTGGCAGGTCTGCTGGCCATGCCGGTTGCGGCGCAGGATGTCACTGGCATCGATCAGGCCAAACGCGCCCTTGAGATTGCGGCGTCGGCTCTAGAGAAAGCTTCCAGTGGCAAGGCCCGCCTCGCGGCTCTGGGCAAAGCCGTGGCCGCCCATGAAGCGGCGCTGTCGGCCTATCGCGAGGGGTTGCGGTCGATGGCGACACGGGAGTCGCGCATCCGGCGCGAGATCGTGTCGGACCGGGACCGGCTGGATCAGCTTATCTCCGCGTTGCAATCGCTGGGGCGTGCCCCGCGCTCGGCGCTTCTCGCATTTCCCGGCGGGCCTGTCGGAGCTGCCCGTGGCGCGGGTCTGATGGCCGAGGTCTCGCCCGAGCTGAACGCCCGGATCGAGGATCTGCGTGCCCGGCTCGAGGCATTGGCGCAACTGCGCACCGGCCAGGAGGTTGCACGTGTCGAGGCGCGCGGCGCATTGGCGAGCCTGCAGGATTTGCGGGCCGACACGGTGGAGGCCCTGCGCAAACGGGGGAACCGGGGGATCACCCCGCGTGAGGAGCTCAAAGCGCAGGCCAAGGCAGCGGCCCAGCAAGCGCAAAACCTCGATGACCTTGCGGCAACCTTGGCGGGGGCGGCCCTGACTGACACAGGTGCGCTTGTCAGCTTCACCGAGGCGCGCGGCCTGATCCCGCTTCCCGTCCTAGGCGAGATCACGGCGGGTTTCAACGATCCCGACCCTTGGGGCCGGAACGGGCGGGGCATGACCCTGAAGGCTCCGGCCTATGCTCAGGTTTCCGCACCGTGGGATGGGACCGTGCGCTATGCGGGGCCACTGATCGATTACGGGCAGGTCGTGGTGCTCGAGCCCGAGAATGATACACTGATGGTTCTGGCCGGAATGGCCGTGATCGACCGATTCGTCGGTGAAACCGTGCTTGCAGGGGAACGATTGGGTGATCTTGGCGGTCCAATTCCCGCTTCAGAGGAATTTTTACTTGAAGCCTCGACAGATCGTGATGAGATCAGCGAGGAAACGCTCTATATTGAACTCAGGCGGAACGGTCAGGTGGTTGATCCTGCGGACTGGTTCGATTTGACCAAAGAGGAAAGCGGCGGATGATGCGCAAGACAGTCATGGCGATGATGGCGGGTGTGGCGATCGGTGCAATGGTACCGATGATGGTCACGACCTCGACGGCCCAGGACAACTCGGCCCGGAACACCTATGAGTATCTCGATCTCTTTGGCGAGATCTTCGAGCGCGTGCGCACCAGCTATGTCGAAGATGTCGACGAGCAAAAGCTGATCGAGGCGGCGATTGACGGGATGCTGGCCTCGCTTGACCCGCACTCGGCCTATCTGCCGCCCTCAAATTTCGAGGACATGCGCGAACAGACCCGCGGCGAGTTTGGCGGTCTCGGGATCGAAGTCACCATGGAGAACGGCTTCGTCAAGGTGGTGGCGCCGATCGACGACACGCCCGCCTCCAAGGCCGGTCTCGAAGCCGGTGATTTCGTTACACATATCGACGGCGAATCGGTTCTGGGTCTGTCGCTCTCCGAAGCTGTGGACAAGATGCGTGGTCCGGTCGGATCCGACATCATCATCACCATCAGTCGCGAGGGCGCCGAAGAGCCGTTCGATGTCACGATCACGCGCGCGAAGATCAAGATCCGTGCGGTTCGTGCCCGGGCCGAGGGCGATGTCGCGGTACTGCGCATCACGACCTTCAACGAGCAGACTTACGACAATCTCGAGGACAGCATCGCCGAGCTGAAGGAAGAGATCGGCGCGGACAAGATCCAGGGCTATATCGTCGATCTGCGCAACAACCCGGGCGGTCTGCTGAGCCAGGCGATCCAGGTCTCGGACGCGTTTCTTGAGACCGGCGAGATCGTCTCGACCCGTGGACGGGATCTGGCGGAAGCGGACCGGGTGAATGCGCGGACCGGTGACCTGACCGACGGCAAGCCGATCATTGTGCTGATCAACGAGGGTTCGGCCTCGGCCTCCGAGATTGTCGCGGGCGCGCTGCAGGATCAGCGCCGGGCGATCATTCTCGGTGCCAAATCCTTCGGCAAGGGGTCAGTCCAGACGGTGATGCGTCTTGGCGACAAGGGCGCGATGAAGCTGACCACGGCGCGGTACTTCACGCCGTCGGGCCGCTCGATTCAGGCGCTGGGCATCGAGCCCGACATTCTGGTCGAGGAGCGCCGGATCACCGACGCGGATGAAGCGGAAGGTCGCGGCACGCGGTCAGAGGCGGATCTGCGCGGCAGTCTGGAGAACGAGCTGAGCGATGACGAGCAGCGCCAGCTTGAGGAAGAGCGCAGCCGCCACGAGCAAACCGCGCAGCTTCGCTCCGAGGACTTCCAGCTTGCCTATGCGCTGGACCTGCTGGCGGGGCTTGCCATCTACAACCCCGACAACGCGCAGTAATCGGGCCGGACCTTGCCGTCGGTGCGGGTTGGTCCGCTCCGGCGCGGGTCTGAACGGAGATGGTCGCGGAACTGGATATCGAATCTCTGCCGTACCGGCCCTGCGTTGGGCTGATGGTCCTGAATAAGGACGGGCAGATATTTGCCGGTCAGCGGCTTGATGCGCCGCGCGACGGAAAGGCCGCCTGGCAGATGCCGCAGGGAGGGGTTGATCCTGGCGAGACGCCGCGCGAGGCGGCGCTGCGCGAGTTGACGGAGGAGACGGGGATCCCTGCATCCGAGGTCGAAGTCTTGCGCGAGAGCGAGACGTGGATGCCCTATGATCTGCCGCGCCATCTCGTGCGCAAGCTCTGGAATGGGCAGTTTCGCGGGCAGACCCAGCTTTGGTTCGCGCTGCGGTTCTCTGGGCCCGACAGCACGATCAACATCGCGACCGAGATCCCGGAGTTCTGTCGTTGGACCTGGATGGAACACGCAGACCTGATCAACAAGATCGTGCCCTTCAAGCGGGACACTTATACGGCGGTGTTCTCTGAGTTTTCGGACCTGATCGGAACGCGGGGATAGATCGTAATTCGGTCGGGAGGTGCACGGTCCCGAACTTGATCCGGGACAGCGCTGCGTGTCGGCGCGGGCGGCTTTGCCTTCAAACGTCCCACATCGGGGTCGTGCCCCGGACCCCTTCGCCGATGGCGGTCCACATCACGGCCAATCTTCCGATGCGGCTGTCGCTCCAGGTCTTTGCAACGGCGGTGAAGCCGTGGGGTGTGCAATCCTCGGCCACCAGCGACAGGCGCAGATTGCGGCTGCTGTCGGCGTCGATCATGGAGGTCGACATGTGAATGGCCGGTGGGGCGAAGAACGGTTGGGTGAACTTGACTTCGACCCGGACGGCGCGTGGTCCGCTGCCAGTCCACATCGGCCCATCGGTATCGATATGATCGAACATGGCCACCGAGCCGGAGTCGATAGAAATACCGGGTTGAAACTGATTACTCATGTACGCACCTTGTTACACAAACACCGGGCGCTGCACAAAATCCGGACTGCCTGACATGCGATCCGATTGCCCCCGGGTGAGCATAATACACATCTTTGTGGCGAATTTCAGCCGCACGCCAAAGTATCCCCGGCGCGAACCGGCCCAGCAGCGATGACGTCAGATGATTTCCTGCCCTTTGGGCAGGCGCGTCAGAGGACGGTTTTGAGGGCCGTCAGATCGTTCAGGCGCTGGCGTGTGGCCTGCTGGCGGTCTTCGCCTGCATCTGCTGCGGCCTGCTCGGCCTCGGCAATCCGGGCGTCGAGCCAATCCTGCGTGACCTCGTCGCCGGTCAGCGCCTGTTCGGCCAGCACCGAGACGACATTGTCCGAGATCTCTGCAAAACCGCCGGTGACGAAATAGCTCTCTTCTGAGGTGCCATTGCGCACGACCACAAAGCCCGGGCGCATGGTGGTCAGGAAGGGCGCGTGGTTCGCCATGGCGGTCAGATCACCTTCCATGCCCGGAATGGTGACGGCCTCGGCCTCGGTCGAGGCGAGTTTTTTCTCGGGGCTCACCAGTTCGAATGTCAGGGCGTCGGCCATGCCGTGGTCTCCTTGGACCGGGGGTGCGTCATGGACGCCCCCAACGGGTCTTTCAGCTTATGCAGCTTCCGCGGCCATCTTCTGGGCCTTGGCAACGGCTTCGTCGATGTCGCCGACCATGTAGAACGCTGCCTCGGGCAGGTGGTCGTACTCGCCGGCCACAACCGCCTTGAACGAGGAGATCGTCTTCTCCAGCGGCACCTGCACACCGGGCGAGCCGGTGAAGACCTGCGCCACATCGAACGGCTGGGAGAGGAAGCGCTGGATCTTCCGGGCACGGGCCACGGCCAGTTTGTCTTCTTCCGAAAGCTCGTCCATGCCGAGAATGGCGATGATGTCCTGAAGCTGCTTGTAGCGCTGCAGCACGTTCTGAACGTCACGGGCGACCTGATAGTGCTCTTCGCCGAGGATCGCCGGGTCCATCAGACGCGACGTGGAGTCGAGCGGGTCAACCGCCGGATAGATGCCAAGCTCCGAGATCGCACGGGAAAGAACCGTGGTCGCATCGAGGTGGGCAAACGAGGTTGCCGGTGCAGGGTCGGTCAAGTCATCCGCAGGCACATAGAC
>CAYYZH010000235.1:0-6351 GCA_964475765.1 uncultured Limibaculum sp. | reverse complement strand
TCGTGTGATCAGTCCCGAAACTCCGATCAGGTCATATCCGTTTGTGCGGAGCCAAGATGCGCCATAGGCTGCTCCTGCGGACTCTCTGGCTGTGAACAGTACACGCGGCGACAGTTTGCGCATCAGGTCGCTTTGCATCAGTGAGGTGGTCTCGGGTTGCGCCAACCCGTCGGAGACCTCGACGATTGCGATTTCGCAGCCCTGTCTAGACACGTCGCGCAGCAGGGCGGAGGTGACAGCTTCCAGCTTCTCCGGCTCCTCCTTGTAGGTGGCAACCAGGCCCGCATCGACGAAGTCGACCACCGCTGCCGCACCGGCGTCAGTATAGTGCCAGTAGTCGCCCCCAGCGCCAGTCCCGGTGACCTTGGCAGCACCGACACGCAGGCCCGCGAGGGTCAGGCCGCGAATCAGCGCCGCGGCGGCGGTGGTCTTGCCGGAGTTCATGGCAGTTCCAACCACCGTCAGCGTAGGAATGGGGGCCGCCGGGCCACCGAGCGGCAGGGCAAAATCGCTGAGGTTCAAAGGCTCGCCATCCGTCGATCCGATCAACCCGAGGAGGGTGAGTTCGGTCGGTCGAATGATCCGGTCATGGATCTCCGTGATGGTGGCCGCGACCCCGCCTGCGGCGGCCAGATGACAGGGGCCGAGCCGGGTGGGCGTCTCCGCCTCGTACTGGTCCGGCGCATAACGCGGCCCAAGCGCGAGCATGATCTCCTCGCCCTCGAACAGACGCGCGCGCCGGCCCTCCGGCAGCTCTAGTCGCGTGTGATGCCCGATCTTGTCCACGCGCGCCAAGGCGAGATCCCCGGACCGGAAAACGTATTCGCCCAACTCATCCCGACCCAGAACGCATTTGAAGGCAGTGGTTGGTACGCGTCTGGTTGAGAACGCGCGTTTGACCCGGGAAAGCTTGGCGTGCTGTGTGAACATCGTCATCGACCTCTTGTTTTACGACCAACCGCGTCGTGGCTGCGACCCGCGCCTGTCGTATAATTGACCGCGTAGAGGTCGGGACCTTGCCTCATCCAACCTGACAGGACGCTGACGCCGGGTGTCAGACCTCTGTAAGTTTGGATATGCTTTTATGTTCGCATCGAAGGTAAAGTGAGGCGATGAAAGGCGTAGCGATCATGACCGCTGTCCTTACAGCGACGCTGCTTTCCAATGCGGCTGCGCAATCGGTTTGTGAGGGAATTTCCGCGTCGGGCTTCTCGGAGCTTGGCTCTCGTCTTGCCGCCACCGGAACGTTGCCGGAAGGCGACCTGCTAACCGTTCGCCTCATGGTGGACCCATCGCAGAACTGCCGTCTCGCCTTCGAGGTGGAGCTTTTGACCAAGGATGGCCACATCCGGTCCCGCGGGTTTGATGCCGTCAGCCTCGAGCCCGTCGATCTCACCACGAGCGATGCCTGGGAGGTCTACGGACCCGGAAGCGAAGGGGGCGAGCAGGATGACGATGACGACGATGAGTTGGACGTCGATGGCGACGACGATGACGAGAACGATGGTTAGGTCGCGTCAGGAGGTCTGAACAGTGCATCTTCTGCTCATCGAGGACGATCCCGATCTCTGCCGCTCGGTCGCGGATATGCTGACCCGTGCCAAATATGTGGTCGATACCGCATCGGATGGCGAAGAGGGGGGCTATCTCGGCGCGACGGGAGACTATGACGCGATCATCCTCGATCTCGGTCTACCCGTCGTCGATGGCAGTTCCGTACTCAGCGATTGGCGGGAGAATGGCATGAATACCCCGGTGCTCGTCCTCACGGCGCGCACCTCATGGCGCGACAAGGTCAACGGTCTGCGCGGGGGCGCCGACGACTATCTGACGAAACCCTTCCAGCCTGAAGAGTTGCTGGCCCGGGTCGAGGCGCTGATCCGCCGGTCGCGCGGGCAGGGCGCCTCGATCACATCACTCGGGTCCGTTGATATCGACCGTGCGCTTCAGACGGTGTCCGTCGACGGGCGCGAAATTGCCCTTGGCCCGAATGAATATAGAGCGCTCGCCTATCTGACCCTCAACCGCGGCAAGGTCGTCTCGAAGACGACGCTGGCCGAACATGTCTACCAGGACTTCGATCTGGATTCGAACGTCATTGAGGTCATGATCGCGCGGCTCCGCAAGAAGCTGGGCGTCGACCTGGTGCGCACCCGGCGCGGGCATGGCTATTATGTTGAGTAAGCGCCGTCCCCTATCGCTGGCCGCACGGCTGGCCGTCGGTGCCTCCCTTTGGTGCGGCGTGGCTCTGGTGATCGCCGGGTTCTTGCTCACGGGCCTCTTCCGGGAGCATGTCACGCGCAAGTTCGACGCCGATCTGCACGATCACATGGTCCATCTCGTATCCATTGTCAGAAAGGACGACACCGGCGACCTGATTGTCGACGGATCGCTGTCGGGTGCACGGTTCAGCAGGCCGTTCTCAGGCTGGGCGTGGCAGGTGCGCAGAGGCGAGGATATCCTCGCGCAGTCGCCATCGCTCGGCCCTGCCGTGCCGGGCATCATGGAAGTCCTCTCACCGCCACCGGGCAAAATCGGGGCCTTCGATGCGCCGGGAGAGGTGAGCTCGCGCGGCCTGTCACGGTCGATCACGCTCCGCGATGGCTCGGGTCCCCTGATCTTCGCGGTCTCGCGCCCGCAGGCCGAGCTTGACCAGTCGCACAGTGAATTTCGGATGACCGTGTTGATCACGCTGGCGGCACTCGGGCTTGGTCTTGTGGCAACGATCTTCATCCTGATGCGCATTGCGCTCAGACCGCTCTTGCGGCTGAAGGATGAGGTCGCCGCGATGCGGGAGGGAGATGGCGGCATCAAAGGCACCTGGCCGCAGGAGATACAACCGGTTGTCGAGGAGCTTGCTACGCTCCGGCTCTATATCGACCGGATGGTGGAGCGCGCGCGCGGTCAGGCGTCCGATCTCGCGCACGCAGTCAAGACACCGCTGTCGGTGCTGCGCCAGCTTTCAACCGAAGACACAGAGACTAGGCAGGCAGCCCTGCTCAAGCAGGTCGATCGCATCAGCGCCTATCTCGACCGTCACCTCGGCCAAAGCCGCGCCGCCGGAACGGGCGTGCGAAACACGCAGACGCCGATCTCCGAGCCGATCAACGACATCGTGCTTGCGCTGACGCCGCAACTGGAACATCGGGGAATCCGGTTCGAGCAAAATATCGAACCAAACCTGATCTTCACCGGCGACGAATCCGATCTCTACGAGATTGTCGGCAATCTAGTGGACAACGCGGCCAAATGGGCCCGGTCCCAGATAAGTATCGACGCACATGCTGACGATACAACGCTCACTCTGGTGGTGACCGATGACGGGCCCGGCGTTCCGAGCGAACAGGCCGACGAGATCTTCAGTCGGGGCAAACGGTTGGACCAGACGGTGCCGGGACAGGGTCTGGGCCTCACCATCGTGCGCGACCTCGTCGGTCTTTATCACGGGACCGTCGAGATCTCGGAAAGCGAAACCGGCGGTGCCCGGGTCAGGATTGTCATTCCGAATGCCGCAAGGCGTGCCGGGCCGAGCGCGCCCGTCCGCACCTTGCGCGTGGTAAACTCACCAGAGGAGAACATCAGTGGTTGATTTTTTGACCCGCCGGGACGTCTTGTCCGGCGCCGCATCGCTGATTGTCCTGAGCGCATGTGCGAAGCCTCCGCCAAAGGAGCCTACCCCGCCAAAGGGATTCACACGCTATATTCGCAAGGGCGACGAGCGCATCCTGACGATCTCTCTCTGGGCCGGCGCGCTGGATCAGGCCAGCCCCGACGAATGGCCGACCGTATCCACGGTTACCGGAAAGAACCGGAACCGCATCATCCGGGGACCTCAGGACTGGCTCAATCCCCGGACAGGCGAGAACCTGCAGGTCTACGAACGTGTCAAGGAAGGGAAGAGCCGGACCAAACGCCAGCTTCTCACGGTCACGAACGGCGGTCAGGGCCTTGGCCGGGTGCTCGATCAACGGACGAACTCCCCAGACAGGTACTTTGAGAACGACCTGATTTTTCCGCTGGGCGTGTGGCGGGCCGGAGAGGAACGCAGGTTCCAATCCGTGGAACACACCGTCGCCGGACCTGCCAAACGAATGATCATACTCAAGATCCGCCGTCTCGATTTTCGCTACAAGGGCGCCGAACACTCGCTTCGATATGACTGGACGTCCCACGACGCAGCAGGCCGGGTGTTGTTCAGTGAGCGCTACGTCTACACGCCAGGTAGAAGCCTGGTCCGCTTTAGAAACAGATCAAAGACGCGTGAGCCAACGGCGAGCGGTTAGCTTACTTTAAAATCAGACACGCGTTCGCATTAGATAAATTGGTGCTCGATATCGCTCGCGACCACCGTTGTCGTGTATTGATCCATCGGAATCTCTCCAGGTTTAGAAGCAAATTTGAGCCTCCGTTGGTGTCTTCATTCCTAACGCTTGATGAGGAGACAGGTGATTTTGGAGCTGGCTCCAATGACCGATTGCTGCGCTCAACGGCCCACACCAGTCACAGACGGCAACACTAGATTTTGCGGCGCACCATCCGCAAAGCTGCCGTTCATCGACCGAACCTGAGGTAGGATGGCACACGGTTGAAATGGCACAGCTTCTCACCTGCCTGCGCGACAGAAGACGTTGGAGAACATTTGATGGGGGGCGCGGCAGATTGATCTCAATTAAAATTGGTACCTGCGCAAACTTGGCAATTCTGGTGGGGCACATCGCGCCCCACCGATTTTCTAAAGATTTATCGTTGATCAGAGGTCCTCGACCGCCGTGCTGCGGATCGTTGGCCAGTTATTCTCGGCCTTGGCGATCGTGCCGGTGCGATCCTGGTTGAAGGCGTTGAAGATCTCCTCGTTCAAGAAGACATACAGTTTCTGATCGATGATCGCGGCATAAGACGGATCGCCGTCGAACTTTTTGCCGACCGACACGCCAAAGGTGCAGAATCCGCCATTTTGCGGCAGATAGGCGGCCGGATCCGCTTGGAACTCGGCCTTGTTCTCGGCCGAAGCGAAGTAGTAAGCGACGCCGTCATGGGTTGCAGTGTATGAGGCGGTGCCTTCGACTGGGCTGCCCGAGTTCATGAAGGCGACCGGGTCGACACCGTGCAGACCCAGTGGCGCGCCGGCGGCGGTGATACCAACCGAGACGTTGTATTCGTCATCGGCAAGAACCGCAGGGCTGATAGCTATTGCGCCGGTCAACATTACGGTTGCAATGGTCATGGTGCGAAGCATGGGATGTTCCTTTCCGCTATATTTGAGATTGCTTCAGTTGGGCTCGGTCTTGAGTGCCGGTCTAGTCGCAGGTTTTGCTTGGCGGTGCCGGCATACCGCCGTCACTCCGCCTCTCAGACAGTGGCGACAGTGTTTTCGGATTGATCCAGCGACACG
The DNA here is from genome assembly GCA_964475765.1 of uncultured Limibaculum sp. GTDB lineage: Bacteria > Pseudomonadota > Alphaproteobacteria > Rhodobacterales > Rhodobacteraceae > Thermohalobaculum. The sequence continues at coordinate 959 of CAYYZH010000235.1, read as the reverse complement.
ACCGCGACCACGGCGGCGCCATTGACCCAATAGTAAATTGCATCCAGCCCGCCAAAGCCGAGGAAGAAGGGCGCTGCCAGAAAGACGAGGCCGACCACACCGTCGACGGCCAAATGCAGACCGTAGGGCAGTACGCGCAGAACGCCGAGGTGATGGTCGGTCAGCAGGGTCAGGACGAACGCGGCGGCTCCGATGCTGACCGAGAGCCAAAACGCCAGCGAAGACGAATCGCCGAGGCCAAGCAAAAACGGTAAGCCAATCAAAGCGATTGCGACGGGGTAATCCAGATAGGCGTGGATCGTCTTGGTGACAAAACGCAAGGGCATTTCATGGGCTCCTCTGTGTGTTCAAGTGCCGGGCGAACCAACCGCCGGCGGTGCACACAACATGCCCATTGTCGGGCCGAAGCAGAATTTCCCATCGTTCAGGATCTCACGCAGATCGTTCAGAATGATTCGATCGCAAAGGCGTAGCTGATATGAATTTGATTACAGAGTTGCGCGATACGCAGACGGAGCCAGACCGATCTCTTTCTTGAACACCCGGCTGAACGCTGACTCTGAAGCATAGCCCACCCGCGCCGCGACGTCTGCGACATTGGTGCGCTCCGCCGCCAATTCCTGACAGGCGATCTGCATGCGCCACGCGGTCAGATATTGTATCGGGGTCAGGCCCATCTTCGCCGCGAACTGTGTCGCGAACCCGGTGCGTGACAAGCCCGCCTCGCGTGCCAGGCTTTCTACGCTCCAGTCACGCTGGATGTCGGCATGGAAGGCCGTCAATGCGCGGGCCAGGTGCGGATCGGCGAACCCCGCCAGGCCGATATGCTTGGCGCCATCCGGCTCGATGAAGGTGCGCAGGGCCTGAACGAAGATCACCTCGGACATTTTCAGCGCAATCAGATCTGCTCCAAACCGCGCCTGCCCTGCCTCGTCCCCGATCATTCGCAGGGAAGACTC
>CAYYZH010000234.1:2734-6398 GCA_964475765.1 uncultured Limibaculum sp. | reverse complement strand
TGAACAGGACCCGCGGTCGAGCCACCGACAGCTCGAACCCCTCGCGGCGCATGTTCTCGATCAAAACGCCCATCTGCAACTCGCCGCGTCCGGCAACGTCGAACGCCTCGCCGCCCGGGGTGTCGGTCACCCGGATCGCGACATTCGACTCCGCCTCGCGCAGCAGACGGTCGCGGATGACGCGGGACTGCACCTTGTCGCCGTCGCGCCCCGCAAGCGGGCTGTTGTTGATCCCGAACGTGACCGAGATCGTTGGCGGATCGATCGGCTGCGCCGGGATCGCCTCGCTGACGGCAAGATCGCAGAGCGTGTCAGCCACGGTCGTCTTCGCCATCCCGGCCAGCGCAACGATATCGCCCGCCTCGGCACGCTCGACCGGCTGTCGTGCCAGACCACGGAACGCCAGAAGCTTCGAGACCCGGAACCGCTCGACCTCATTCCCATCCCGGCTGAGCCCGTGAATGGTCATGCCGGACGTGATCTGCCCCGCTTCAATTCGCCCGGTCAGCAGGCGACCAAGGAACGGATCAGCCTCCAGCGTGGTGGCGAGCATCCGGAACGGCGTGTCCTTCTGCTGAAGTTGTTTGGGCGCGGGCACATGGCTGACGATCAGCTCGAACAAGGGCGTGAGGCTGTCGCGCGGGCCGTCCAGTTCCTTGTCCGCCCAGCCACTGCGCCCGGACGCATAGAGGGCAGGAAAGTCGAGCTGCTCCTCATCCGCGCCCAGCGTCGCGAAGAGATCGAACACCTCGTCCAGCGCGCGGTCCGGCTCGGCATCCGCCTTGTCGACCTTGTTCAACACCACAATCGGACGCAGCCCCAGCGCCAGCGCCTTGGAAGTCACGAACTTGGTCTGCGGCATCGGACCTTCTGCGGCGTCGACGAGCAGCACAACACCGTCAACCATACTGAGGATGCGCTCGACCTCTCCGCCGAAATCGGCGTGCCCTGGCGTGTCCACGATGTTGATCCGGGTATCGTTCCACTCCACCGACGTGCACTTCGCCAGAATGGTGATCCCGCGCTCGCGTTCGATATCGTTCGAGTCCATCGCCCGCTCGGCCACGGCCTGCCCGGCCCGGAACGCGCCGGACTGCTTGAGCAACTCGTCGACCAGGGTGGTCTTGCCATGATCGACGTGGGCGATGATGGCGATGTTTCTCAGATCCATAACGCTCTCCAGTTTCGCGGCGCTCCTAACACGCAATTCCGGCCGGGTCGCGTGTCCCCGGTGCCGCAGGCTCGCGAAACCGTCAATCCGCGGTTTTGGCCTCCGAGAATGCCAGCGTTGACCAAGGCCGGTTTGACTGACGAAGGGCTTTGACCCAACGTCCATCTCTACGAAAGGCAGGGCAGTGGCCCGCAGGGATCCACAACCGGAATGACCATGACCAGCACCATCTCGAAGGAAGACTTGAAGGACCGGCTGGATCGCCTGCCACGGTTTGAGCTGGCCCAACTTCCAACCCCCATCCAGCCGCTCAGGAACTTCGGGACGGCCATCGGCGGGCTGAACCTTTGGATGAAGCGCGATGACCTCACAGGTCTTGAGGGCGGCGGCAACAAAACCCGCAAGCTCGAGTTCGTGGTCGCAGACGCCCTGCAGCAGGGCTGCGATATGCTGGTCACGGTTGGAGCCATCCAGTCGAACCACACGCGCCAAACCGCGGCCGCCGCGGCGAAGGCCAACATGAAATGCGCCCTGCTACATTGCGCGTGGACCGAAGACGCCGGGCCGCAGTACCGCGAGATCGGCAACGTCTTGCTCAGCAATCTCATGGGCGCCGAGCTTTACGTCGACGAGACCGTCCGCCCGATTGAAGACCAGGGCCCGCTTGAGGAGTTCATGGCTTTCCTGACGTCCAAGGGTCACACGCCCTACCTCATCCCGGGCGGAGCATCCGAGCATCCGCTGGGCGCGATGGGATACATCAATTGCGCTCTGGAGCTCGCCGTGCAGATGGATCACCTCGGCGTCCAGTTCGATTACCTCGTCCATACCACTGGATCGAGCAGCACGCAGGCCGGTCTGTTGGCCGGCTTCAAGGCTCTCGGCCTCGGAACGCATGTCATCGGCGTGGCGGACGATGGGGAGACCGAGATCAAGGCCAAACGCGTGCGGGAGCTTGCAAACGACGCGCTGCAGACGTTGGGATTGCCGCCTCTGGTCGACGCCGGGGATGTTGAAGTCATCGCATCGAACAAGGCCGATTACGGGTTTGCCGACGATGCCATCAAGGACGGCATTCAGATGTTGGCAACCAAGGAAGGACTGATCGCTGATCCGGTCTACGAAGGGCGGGCCATCCGCGGCCTGATCGACCTGCACGCCGCAAACCGGTTCGCGCGGGATGAAACCGTGCTCCTGATGCACCTCGGCGGCTCACCGGCCATCCATGCCTACGCCGGACAGTTCGAAAGGGTCGAGCTGATCCCTTTTCCCGTTGAGTGACCCAAGACATTCCGGAGAACACCAGTCCTCCGCCCGCACTTTAGAAGACACGGGGCTACATGGTTGAGCAAGCTCTTGCCGATCGGGCACGTCGGCAACAGCTCGCACAGCGCTCAATCACTCAGAGCATCAGGTAGTCCAGGCCCATGATGTTGAAATCGGAGCTGTTCTCGCCGTATCGCGCCTCACGCGACGTTCCGGCGCCATGACCGAACTGCGTCGCGGTGATCTCGATCGAACTGACCCCGTCACCAATCTCGATCGGATAGTGCCCGTAGCTGCCCTCGATTTTAACGTCGGGACCAAGCGCGGAGACATCAGGCCCGATCAAACCGGCCGAGACGACCTCTCCTGTCGCATTGCGCGCCAGCCACGCGCCGGTCTCGTCCAGCCCTTTGCCGCCCTCGTTCTCGCCGAGCATACCGACAAAGAGGAAAACGTCGTCCGCCGTCCCATCAAACGCAATGACGATCTTCTCGCCCTCCCCGCCATTGTCATCGTAGAAATCGATCTGACCGTCCCAGCGGCTGCCGTCGCCCTTGACCCCAAAACCATGGTCCTGGAACCGGGTCGAATAGACGATTTCGCCGATATCGCCGCTGCGAAGATAGCCCGTCAGGGAGACATCCTCGCCCCAGGCATAGCTTCCGTCGGCCAATTGTTCGAGCGCGTCTGCCGAAGCGACGATGCTTGTCGGATCGAACGTTCCCGGAGCGTCAGACGCAGGCTCTGGTTGAGGCTCAGGCTCCTTTACCGGTTCGGGTTCTGAATTGGGCGCGGGAGCGGGCTCGGGTCGAATGTCTGGTTCAGGCTCGGGTGCGGGTTCGAGCACGGAGGGCGGTGCCTCGACCCCATAGGCATCGAGATCGACGATTGCCGCTGCGCTGAGTTGTTCATCAAAGATCAGAACATCCGAGATCTCGCCCCTAAATTCGTGGTCAAGCCGGTTCGCTGTCTCGGCCTTTGATCGCCACTGGCTCGCACCGACAACCAACGGCTCGGTGTTGCCAATCAGACCGCCGGTGAACGCATCGCTCGCGACGAGTTCGCCATCAACATGAAGCTCCAGCCCGTTGGCGCCAAAGCTGATGGCGACATCGTGGATCTCTCCGGCGCGGATCTCCCCGCCTTCGATCTGATAGCTCTTGCTCTCGTCTTGCAAACGCACGCGGATTGCACCGTCAACCGCCCAGACCGTTAGATGGCCGCCAT
>CAYYZH010000234.1:0-2634 GCA_964475765.1 uncultured Limibaculum sp. | reverse complement strand
CATCATGCGCACCATCGCCCGGATCGCCTTCAGGCGGAGCGTAGTACTCCGCACCGTCATAAGACAGCGCCTCGGCAACCCGACCTGTGGCCGCGGACTCGTCGGCGAGCAGCACGAACAAATCGCTGATGTTTTTGCCGCTCAGTTCGAGAACATCGCCCTCGCCAAAGTCGAAGATCCCGCCACCCAGGTCCGCGGCGGCGAGGTCGTCCTCGGTGAACCCGACCAGCACGATGCTGTCGCGTGCGCCGTCGAGACGGTCGATCACGTCGTGACCATCACCCATTCGAAAGATAAAGGTATCACTGTCGGACTTGTTGCGATCCATCCGGTAGACATCATCACCGCGCCCGCCGAGCACCACGTCATCGTTGCCGCCCAGACCCTTGCCCCTGAGATCGAACCGGTCGTTGCCGATGCCGCCAATCAAGATGTCGCCGCCGCCGCCGCCAGCGATGTCATCATCACCAGAGCCCCCGATGAGGATCTGGTTACCGACGCTGCTGCCAGAGATCTTGTCATCCCCGCCGCCGGCGAAAACCACACCGGGCCCGTCAACCTTCAGATCGTTGGCATGATCGAGCGGATTGATCACCTTCCCCGTGTCATCCGCAAGGAACTGCGTGTTGAAGCCGACATTTGGGGTGTAGTGGTTGTGGGCATCTATGGTGCTGATGCCTTCCGATCCCAACACCTGGCCGCCAATCACCTCGGTCGTGGTCGAGGTTGCAATGTTGAACACCACAGCGGCCACCTGATTTCCCGGGATCACCGCCTCGAGATGCTCAACGAGGTTCTCGGTCGCCGGGTTGTCCGTCTCTCCGATGATCGTGGGGTTCTCGATCGTGACCTTGCGATCGTCATCGCCCTTGCCGGGCGACAGGCGATAGTGACGCCCGACACCCGCTGTGACGGTGTCAACAACGCTGTCCGTGTGGCGGCCAAAGCTGACCGCAATGTTCTCAATGTTCCAAGCCTGTGCACCCTCGACGACGAAGTCACCCGTCGCGTTCGTTTCCTGAATATCGAACCCGACCGTGGTCCAGGCCGGACCGTACGACACGAGGTAGGCGTCGGGCGGCAGCTTGCCGACGCTGGCGCTGTTGTCGGCAAAGGTGCCGACCGGCGGTTCCTCGTAACCGCGCTCGCGCGTCGGGCTGTCGTCGTCATCGGGGCCGTTCTTGACCGGATTTCGCACCCAGAAGCCCTGACCATCGGCGAACCCGACGGCCTCGTTGCCGATATAGTCGTTGCCGGTGTTTGTGATCCAGAAGATCGTGGTCCGCTCGCCGGCATTCGATTCCAGCGATCCGAAGATCTCGATCTGCATCTCTTCGGGCGTGCGAAACGGCAGCATCCCGAGGTTCCCGAGGAACTGGTTGCCATGCTCGTTCCCGTCCTCGAGGTAATACTGATGCCCGACCGTGTGGTAGACGACGTTGTCCTCGATCAGGAGATCATCGGACTGGTGAAAAACCATGCCGCGCTGCAGCGTGTGGTGGACGGACGAGTCCTTGATGAAGCTACCCTCCATCGAACCCGTCAGGTGGAAGTGCACGGGATAGCGCCCGACCTCACCGGTGATCCCGAGACCGGTGAACTCGGTGCTCGAGATCTCGATGGTTGAGCCCTCGTGGAACATCGTGTGCCCGCCATAGCCAGTCTCGAAATCGACACCGAACTTGTCGGTGTGGGTCTCGCGCTCGCCCTCGTCGCTCCCCGAAATCGTAATCGAGCGGGTGAGGTTCCCGACCTGCGCCCGCATGTCCAATGCCTGGCCATTGCCGAGATCCTGTTGCGCACCGAAATGATCGAACTCCACCGGCTGATCCAGTGTGATGCGATCGCCATCGATCGCCGTGATTACGCGTTCTTCGGCCTCATGCGGCTCAAACCCGGTCGGGGCGATGACGATGGTATCGCCGATCTGCCAGCCCGCGGCGTCCAGCACGGTGATCTCAGTCGCCCCGGTTTCGATCGAGCCGTCCAGCTTGGTCCAGCTCTCCTTCTGAGCGCCGTAAAGCTTCAGCGTTCCGTTCTCAGCCACCAGTAACGCCTTGTTGCTGACCGGACCGCTGTGCATGTGGGCGTGAGCATGGCTGTGATGACCTTCTGGCATCCAGTCCGACATCACGACATCCGGATCAGCCTCGACGCCGGTCAGAACAATATCGAACTTGCTGGAGTGCGGTCGGTCGGCCGTTCCGGCCTCAAGCGTACCAAAGACAAGGATATTGTCGGCGCTCAGGGTGACATCTTTGGTGTCGGTGACGCGGAGGTTGCCGTGCACGACCAGCGTTTCGGGGATCTCGACACTTTGGTCCAGAACCACGGTCACACCTGCGGGGATCACAACATTTCCGTCTGCATCGGTGAAGCCGCTGACAGCACCCGACCAGAGCACTTGTTCCTGATCCTCGCATTCACACGCCGCACCGCCCGTGATCGGGCACGCATCTTTGGCAGCTTCTGACATTGTCTCCGGCACAATCTTCTCCTTCGTTCGGATGGCCCTGCCCCTCGGCCCCCATGGACGGTTCAGGCGGGCGATTCTTCATATCGTGCTTCTTGTGTATTAGTTCTTAAGAGTTACGTCTAGCTGCGGATAACCCCCGGCCGGTAGTGCCGTTGAGG
>CAYYZH010000233.1:0-6461 GCA_964475765.1 uncultured Limibaculum sp. | reverse complement strand
CAGAATGGGCATGGCGATACTTGAGCTCAATGCCGGGCCGTGTCGTCACATCGAGCGATCCAGCCAGACATCAGGATGCGATCGGATGTAGTCCAGAGAATCTTGTGCAGCGCACAGATGCGACTGGGGCGAGCCTGAAGGCCAACGGTAATCATCAGTGCGGTAGTGTTGCCCTCCGAGTGGAGCTGATCAAAACTGCCCTTGATGTACTGCGCGTAATTCAAAGGCTGCCGGTCTAAGTCACGACACGGTCCGTGCAAGGAAAAGGAACGTCATCGACTGCGACTTCGGAAGTGCATTCATGTTGCGCCGCGTTTCACAAGCTCCTCCTCTCGGATTTGCCCGGCAAGATGGTGCAGTTCGATCATTTCGCTGTCTTCGATGCCCAGAACGCTCAGATGGTGAACCAGCGCGTCGAGATAGCTGAAGTTTGGGCCCAATCTCCCTTCCGCAGTAGCAATGATCTGCGCAGCCTCGCCCTGCGTCATGTCCCGAACATAGCGATAGTTGCTGCAGTCCATGACAAAGACAAGCGCCTCAACTCGCCCCTGAAGGGTGACAACCTCCTTGAAAACCGGAAGGTAGGTGCCGGAGAACATCTCTCTCCGCCACATGAACTCGGTCTCCTGATCAACTAAGTGTCCGGGAATTCGGAAGACCACGCCATCGCACTGATCGCCTTGTTCCAATGCAGCCATCAGTCCTGGTCTTTCTCGCGTGCCGCGTCCGCCTTCTATCCGCATGCAAAAGCTGCGTCGCCATCCGACCAAGCGCCCAAGGCGGTACTCTTCAACTTGGACAGCAGGGTCCCAGATCAAGGATCCGTAGGCAAACACCCAAAGATCCTCACCTAATCGGCCTGAAAGGACCGAGTGTCTGTTCTCCTCGCGGTCCTTGTGGTTCATGCGCCACCCCGGTGGCCAGCCCTCAATGGCGGCTTGTGCATCGAGTTCGGCAAAGCGCTCCTGGCCAAACCGCATTTCGGACGCATCCGGCGGAGTTACAAGTCCTCGAAGTCCCGGGACATGATGGAACACATGATCAGCGAAGGGCATTGGCTCATCTATCCTGTCTTGCGCCGCACCAGCCACCTGAAAGTGATACCGCGCCCGGCGATCTCATCATTTGCGATGCGGCTCACAGTGCGGACCGCAGACCTGATCAGCGCGCTTCGGCACTTGGCATTACCGTCGCTATCCGAGCTTTCAGCAACACAGCTGGCGATCTGTTGATCTATTTATGGAAAGGATCCAGCGGGGGCTCAAAGGCTGGGTGAACTCCTTTCCCTGTGTGTTTCAAGGATCTCACTCTTCACAGAAATCAGATGCTCGGCCAGTGTGGCACAATCTGCTTGCACCGGAGATGCCCGTCGCGACAGCAACGCGATGTCGTGGATTGCATCAGGGTGGTCAATTCTTCGGACGACGAACTCCGGGTCTCTGACGGCTTCGGCAAGTGCATAAAGCGACGGCAGGATGGCGACCCCTGCCCCCATAACCGCCATCTGACGGACCGCATCGAGACTGGCTCCCTGATAGTCTCGGCTGACATAGGCACCGGCCTTATCAGCCAGCCTGTCGACGATCTCTGCAAGCTTGAACCCAGCGCTGAGCGAAAGAAGCGGCTTGCCACGCAACGCCTGCAGTTTGATGGGACCACTATCTGCCGAAAGCGCGTCATCGCTTGCCGCACATGTCCAGAGAGTCTCGGTGAACAATGGTCGAGATTCAAACTCTGGATCGTTTGTCGGCGTTCCGATCACGACATCCAGCCGTCCGTCTCTCAGTTGGGTCAAGAGTTGGGACGTCGATCCCTCTTGCACGGCCAGGCGCAAGTCCGGATAGAGCCGGTGCAAAAGCCGGTTGGCCGAGGGCATGAAATATGCCCCCACAGACGGCAGGACGCCGATCGACAGCCGGTCCCCGAACAGCCCGACCGACCCCCGCGCCGTCGTTTTGAAGTCGCGCACTTCTTCTAGGATCGCGCGGGCGCGCGGGAGCAGTTTTTCGCCGATCGAGGTTAACTTCACGCGGCGCGATGTTCGCTCAAACAGCATTGCTCCAAGTTCCTGCTCCATCAACGCCAGCTGTTTTGAAAGAGAAGGCTGACTCACGGCCAATGCCTTGGCGGCAGACCCAAATGCCTGATGGTCCGCCACTGCCACAAAGTACTGGAGTTGACGTAGGCTGGGGCGGGCGGGAGACAAATGATCCATGCCTATTAGTTATGGATAAAAGAGAATCTTTCAATTGGTTTTATCGATCAAGGCTTCCCAGATCTCCATCATGGCGATCACGCCGAATGAACAATGGAGATATCACATGCTGAAGACTGCTACGCTTGGCGCCGCTGCTCTGGTTGCAACCGTTGGGGCTGCCTCGGCGGCTACGATCCCTGCACTCACTCAGGACCGGATCACCGATCTGAAGGCCGCCTGGGGCGATGGCATCGTCGAGATCGGTAAGATCTACAAGAACGGCGGTGACTATCAAGCGGCAGCCCAGGAGCACATCGAGAAGTTCTACGCGTACGGCGACGAGGCCGTGCTGTTCAAGCCGACCCTGGCCAGCGAAGATCAGTTCCGCGGAACCGTCGACGAGGCGTTGTCCTACTTTGTCGGCGGCAGCATTGAAGAAGATACCGGATTCGCCAAGGCGCCCTACACCGACGTGCGTTGGGAGAACGAAGGCACGGTGATCAACGGGGACATGGCGCTCTCGATGGGCAACTACTACTTCACGAAGACCGATGGCTCCGAAGTGAAGGTGGAGTATACCTTCGGCATCGAGCAGATGAACAATGGCAAGCTGAAGATCGTTCTGCACCACTCCTCGTTGCCGTTCACCCCAAGCTGATCCTTCAACAATTCCGAAACAGTCCCCGGTGCGCGCACCGGGGACTTACTCCTGTTCAACCCTCAGCGGCAGAGTTCGATGCAAAACAACACACAAAACTCACCAGTCATCCAACTCTTCGCGAGCGAGGCGTTGCCCGGTATTCTTTTGATGATTGCTGCTGCATCAGCGCTTTTGATCAGCAATTCGTTCCTGGCTTCCGGATACTCCGCGTTCCTGGATCTTCCGATCACTCTGCAGATCGGCACGTTCTCGATCGACAAGCCATTGCTCTTGTGGGTGAACGACGGACTGATGGCCGTCTTCTTCTTTCTCGTTGGTCTTGAGATCAAGCGTGAGATCATGGAAGGCCGTCTGTCGACCTTCGATCAGGCAGCTTTACCGTTGGTCGCCGCGTTTGGTGGTATCGCGATGCCGGCCATGGTTTTTGTCGGGATCAACTGGTCATCACCTGAGACCATAAATGGCTGGGCAATCCCGGCCGCCACCGACATCGCCTTTGCCCTAGGTATCCTGGCGCTCATGGGGCGCGGCGTTCCTGTGGCGCTCAAGGTCCTGCTACTGGCTGTGGCAATCATTGATGACCTCGCCGCCATCGTGATCATCGCTGCGTTCTATACAGATGGCGTCTCTATGGAGGCTTTGGCGGTTGCGGCAATTGGCCTGGGTGTCCTGTTCGTTCTGAACCGGTGGGACGTGAAACGCATCACGCCCTATGTTCTGGTTGGACTGGTGATGTGGGCTGCTGTTCTGAAGTCGGGCGTGCACGCGACACTGGCGGGCGTCCTGATTGCCCTGATGGTGCCCCTGCGGACCAGCGACGGAAGTTCTCCGCTCAAGACAACCGAACACGATCTGCACCCTTGGGTCGCTTTTCTTGTGCTTCCGGTTTTCGCCTTCGCCAATGCAGGTGTGTCGCTCGAGGGGCTCACCCTCGCGGCATTGGCAGCGCCGCTACCGCTGGGCATCGCACTGGCATTGTTCTTCGGCAAGCAGCTTGGGGTGATGGGCTTCTCTTGGCTGGGTGTGCAGACCGGCCTTTGCCGCCTACCAGATGGCATCGGTTGGCTGAAGGTCTATGGCGTCGCGTGTCTGACGGGCGTTGGCTTCACCATGAGCTTGTTTATCGGAACTCTAGCTTTCGACACGACGGAGCATCTGAACCAGGTGCGGCTTGGTGTACTCCTCGGGTCGATATCATCGGCAATCGTAGGCGTCATTGTCCTGAAGCTGGCCTTGCGCAGCAACAAAGATGTCCCGTCCAATACAGAAGCGCGGGCTCAGACATAGGAACATCACTCCTATGCTGTAAAGCGAACGTGCGTGGTCAATGCGATTTGGCAATGCCTCCGCGGTCGCGCACATCTGACAGTTTGTAGAGGCATGGCCCTGCGCTACTCTTGCCGGGCCTAGAGTGGCCAGACAAGCAGAAGCGTCGGGACCGACACGACGAGGACCAATACTTCCAGCGGCAGACCGATCCGCCAGTAATCCCCGAACTGATACCCGCCCGGGCCCATAATGATGGTGTTGTTCTTGTGCCCGATCGGCGTGAGGAACGCACAGGATGCTGCGACGGCGACGCCCATGAGATAGGTGTCGGGATTGGTTCCGGTCGCCGTTGCGATGGACACCGCGATGGGGGCCGCAATCAGGGTTGTGGCGACATTGTTCAGGAAATCCGACATCGTCATCGTCACCATCATAAGAACAGCGAGCGTGACCCAGGCGGGATACCCGCTTGTGATGATCTCGATCTGCCCGGCGAGCAGCGCCGCGCCGCCTGTGCGTTCGAACGCTTCTGCCAGCGGTATCAGGCTGGCGAGCAGAACGATCACCTTCCACTCGACGGACGCATAGACATCCCGGCCACTGACCAACCCGAGCGCAACATAGCCGATCACGCTGCCCGCCAGCGCAACAGCCAACGGCAATAAACCGATCACCGCAAGGGCAACCGCCGCGACGAACAAACCGATGGCCAGACCGGCCTTGCGACGTTGAATGACTTCGGTCTGGCGACCCTCAATCGGCAAGGCTCCCAGCCAGTCGATAGCGGAGGTGACACGCTCGGGCGTGCCCAGCAGCAGAAGTACATCACCGGCACGTATGTTCAGCAGACGCACCCGGTCGCGAAACCGCCTGCCCTCACGGGCAACGCCAAGCAGGGTCACCGAGTGCCTTTGCAGAAGCCTGAGATCGCGTGCGGTGCGCCGTTCGATCCGGGCGCCCTCGGGCACGATCGCCTCAGCCAGCGTCAGGCCCTCAGCCCTCACACCGCCTTCGTGCTTTTCCGATCCGGCAAACTCGAGACCCGACTGTCCCATGAAGGCTTCGATGGATTTCGGCTCGCCCTCGACCACGAGAAAGTCGCCCGGGCGCAGTGTCTCCCGGCTCGCAAGACCGGACTTTCGTCTGCCACCACGGACAAGGCCAATGATGTTGACATCCATTTCCTCAGCCCGCGGGTAGAGATCCCTGACCGTGATCTCTCCGTCGAGAGTTTGATCGCCAACGCGCAGCTCCGCCACATACCTGCCCAAGAGGATCTCGCGCTCATGTTCGGACAGAGACGTACGCTTTGGTAGCATGCGCCAGCCGAGGATCGAGACAAACGCAATACCAACGATAGCAACGGCAAGGCCCACCGGCGCAAAGTCGAACATCGAGAATGGCTCTCCGAGTGCGTCCTGGCGGTACTCGGAAATGACGATGTTTGGCGGCGTGCCGATAAGTGTGATCATGCCGCCGAGGATCGTAGCGAAGGACAGGGGCATCAGGCTCTGGCCGGGACTGCGCCTCGCCTTGTTCGCGGCCTCGACATCAAGGGGCATCAACAGTGCAAGGGCTGCCACATTGTTGATCACGGCAGACAGTCCGGCCCCCACGGCCGAGATGATGGCGATGTGAAATGGCACGGGACGCTCGGGATCGATCAGCTTCGCGGCCACAAGCTCGATGGCCCCCGACGATGAAAGGCCCCGGCTGACGATGAGCACGAGGGCGATGATGGCAACGGCGGAATGTCCAAAACCCGAAAACAAATCGCTGCCTGGGACCAGGCCGAGAACGGCTCCAAGGATCAGCGCGCCAAATGCCACAAGATCGTATCGGATCCGGCCCCAGATCAGGAGGACGAAGATCACGATGAAAAGCAAAATGATGATGGTCTGGTCGCTTGGCACGACCACAACCTAATACGCTGACGCGCTTTTGACAAAGCCGTGCGAGTGAACCCCGGGGACGCGGGCAACCAGTGCCGCCCGCTTGGTCATCTCATGGGTTGCCGCAGACCGGCCCAAGGCCAGCCTTGGCCGGAAGCGTCAGGCGGCGCTCGGACGGATCGGTTTGCCGATGGTCCGCAGGACCCCTTCCAGGTTCAGGATCTTCGTCTTCACATCTTCCCGACGTTTCTTGAGCCGCTGGACCAATGTCAGGTCAGGCGTCTTTCCGACACTCGCAAACGTGATCAGCTGATCGAGACGGTGCCGATGCTGCTTCAACAATTGCGTTTGGTCGGACAGGGTGCGGACATTTCGTTGCACTGGGGTTTTCTTCATCGTGACGCTCCTCGCTGTGGCAATGTTGTGTCTGCAGAGACCCGTT
>CAYYZH010000232.1:0-6477 GCA_964475765.1 uncultured Limibaculum sp. | reverse complement strand
CGCAGCAATCCGCTCTGCCGTCTGATCCGTCGAGCCATCATTGACGAAGATCGCCTCGAACGGGCCAACGCTTTCGCAGGCCGCGGCAATCTCGCGGGCCATCGGCTCGACATTCTCGGCCTCGTTCAACATCGGGGCGACGACACTGAAGCGGGGGAGATCGGATTGGTCAGGGGTCGTTCTCATGCGCGGCGGACCATAGGCGAGGGTGCGGCGACAGCCAACACTAATTGCCACAGGCCTCCCAACGGGGATCGTCGCGGGTCAGGACATATCCCGTTTCATACTTGCCCCTGTTGTAGTTGAAATAGGTAACTTCGGCGCGTTCGATCAGGGGCGGCAGCCGGTCTTCCTTCAGACCCTCGCGCCAGCGGCTTTCGACATAGACCAGCGCGCCGGGGTCTTTCTTCAGCGCCGCGCGCGCGGCCTTTGGCCCGCTCATGTCGATCCCGGTCTCCGTCAGAAAAACGAGGCTCGGCTCGCGATACCCGACGCTGAATGCGGGTCCCGAGGCGCAGGCATTGAAAATCGCAAGTTCAGCCGCAATGCGTGGGCTGGCAAAGGCCGTGGTGAGCGAGGGCAGGGCAAAGTGGAGCACAGCGGGGTAAAGCAGCAGGGCCGCAATGACGCTTGCGCCGATCTGCGCGGTGATCCGGGAGAGCAGAGCTGCGCGGATTGCCAGCCAGACCGCCACAATCGCGGCCAATGCAAGCGGGAGGGCCGCCCAGATAACGCGCCCCTCAAGCAGAAGCGGCAGCACAATGATCGCGAGGGCAAGTCCAATACCGGGCAGGCCAACAACAACTGCACTGGCATAGCGGGTCCAGTTGGCGCGGGGCGTCGTTTCCTCCGTCGTTGCTGCCCACCATGCGAGCGCAGCGATCAGCGCGGGGTAAAGCGGCAGCACGTAGTGCGGCAGCTTGGTGGGCACGACCTCGAGGAAGATCCAGAACGGGATGACCCAGGCCGCGAGCAGGATCAGCCATGCTTCCCGCCGTGCCGCCCAGAGTGTGCCCAATGCCACCGGGAGCAGCGCCGCCCATGGCCACATCGTGCCCCAAACCAGCGCGGTGTAGAGCCCGGGCGGCCCCCAGTGCTTTTCCTGCCCGCTGACCAGCTTGGCGCCCATGTCTTTGCCCAGCGACTCGGCAAAGAAGCCGCCATCGGAGATCTGCCAGATCGCGATCAGCCACGGGGCCACCAGCACAATCACCAGCACGATGCCGGGCAGGGGGCGCAATCGCCCCACCGGCGGGGCACGTCTGCGCAATGCCCAAAACCCCAGCAAAGTCAGGATGACGATCACGGGCACAATCGGTCCCTTGATCAGGATCGAGACGGCTATCGCCAGCCAGAAGACGAGCGCCGTGCGCCATCCCGCTTCGCCCTGCATCAAATGCGCCAGAGCCCCAAGCGCGATCACGGCCGTCAGCATCAGCGTGGCGTCGGTCTTGGCGATGTTCGCCTCTGCGGCCACAAGGATCGTCGAGGCAAGCATCAGCCCGGACAGAACCGCCGCGCGTTGGCCGATCAATGGCCGGACAGCCCAGCCCATGACGAGCGCCGCGAGGATCACAGCGATGGCAGATGGCAACCGATAGGCCCATATCCCGGACGCTGCGCCCTCGCCGAACAAGGTCGCGGAGCCAGCCTGCAGCCAGTAGATCCCAGCCGGTTTCTTCCACCGCGGCTCTTCCTGAAACCGGATATCGATCAAATCTCCAGTCTCAAGCATTTGTTTGGAGGCCTGAGCAAACCGTGCCTCGTCCCGGTCGGTCACCGGCATCGCCGTCAATCCCGGCAATACCGCGATCAAAGCCACAGCCAGCGTTAGGATCAGACGTTGCCAAAGCCCGGTCGCGGCCCATTCAAGGAGCCCGCGGGTCGTGCGTTCAAGGGTATCGAGGGAAGTCACCGAGCGTCCGCCCGGTTTGGCTCAGTTCGACGAGGGCGCTGCCGGCAGCGGAATATCCCCGTCCTCGTTCGTCGGTACCGGCAGGCTCGGCAGCGGGATTGCCCCGTCATCTTCGATCGAACCACCATCAAAAACCGAACTCGGCTGTCCGCCCCCTGCCAGAATGGTCAGCATGATCGACGTACAGATGAAACCGATCGCCAGAAGCCAAGTCACCTTGCTCAGCGCCGAAGCTGCACCGCGCGCCGAAACCATGCCGCCGCCACCACCGCCAATCCCGAGCGCACCGCCCTCTGAGCGTTGCAAGAGTACAACGGCAATCAGAACGACTGCGATGATCAGGTGGATAGTGAGGACGAGATTTTCCATGGACCGGTCTGCTGGCGTTTCAGGTTCGACGGGTATCTATCGGGGAAGACCTATGTTGTCGAGCCGGAATCACAAGAACCGGAGCAGGGTTTTCGTGCCATCCTGCCCCTGATATTGCCAACCCGGCAGATCAGGGGAGAGACGATGCAACCGACACGTACCGAAGCGCTGGGGATGCTGATGCTGCGTGTCGGCTGTGCCTGGTTCATTTTCGTCTGGGCCGTGAACAAATTCACGGCACCCGGCCAGTACAAATGGCTGGTCGGTCATTTTGACAAGGTCGAGGTGGAGCTCTGGCAGGTCTATCTCATCGGTGCGGTCCAGATCCTGGTCTGCATCGCGGTCTTCATCGGGCTGTGGCGCGGGATCAGTTATGCGGCTCTGGCTCTGTTGCATGCGGGCACGCTCTATCGGATCTGGCCCAAACTGATTGATCCCTTCGCGATCTCAGACAAGGGTTTTCCGGTAAACCGCAACTCGGCCATCGCGCTGGCGATCTTCATGGCGATGGTTGCGCTATGGCTCCTGCGCAATCGCGATGTTTGGTCGGTGGATGAGTGGCTTAAGCGCCGGCGCACCGGCAGGGACCCTGTAGAATAGAGGCTCACTGGCGGTCTTGGGATCGTTTTGCCTGACAATTGCCCCCTGCAAAACACCAGTTAACCTCAATTTCACAAGATTATGTGAAGAACGGTGGCGTTCATCACAGTAATGACTCGCGGAACAAGCGAAACTGTGCGGGACGATCGAGCAAACGTCTGAAGACAGAGGAGATGCGAAAAACCCAGGCCCTGAAAGGGGGACGCTATGATTGAACTTATATTTGTCGCCTGTCTGGTGAGTGCACCGGAGCAGTGCGAAAACAAAGCACTTCAATTTACAGATATTACGCCGATGGCCTGCATGATGGGCGCCCAGCCGCAATTGGCACAATGGGCAAATCAACATCCCAAATGGCGGGTCGCAAGCTGGAAATGCAAAACGGTCAACTTCGCTCAGCGCGACGTGTGACCTGACGGGGCGGCCCGGTCGGGGTGACCGGGCCACATGTCCGGATCACGCGGGTTCCGGTGATCCGGCGGTGGGATTTTGGCGCCGCTCGTCCATGAACTGATCGAACTCTGCCTTGTCTTTGGCTTGGCGCAGTTTGCCGAGAAAGCCCTCGAAGGCGCTTTGCTCGTCCTGCAACCGGCGCAGGGTCTCTTCACGATAGCTGTCGAAGGCGGTATTGCCGGTCGTGCGCGACCAGCTCTTCCACTTTGATTTCTTGTGGGAACATCCCATGCGTCCGCTCCATAACATGTATCCGAGGATGAAAAGGCCGACCGGCCAGAACAGAACGAAGCCGACGACCATGGTCGTAATCCAAGCCCCTCGTCCCCATTCGTCCAGCTTTGCCTCTGCATCGGTCAGCCATTGGGCGATGCGTGACATCTGCACTGTCTCCTTTTTGTTTATGTAAATGTTGTTCACATTCACATATCTGGGGTGCCGAAGGGCGCTGGTCAAGGGGGAGGGTACGGATTCAGTCTTCGGGGATAAGACCAAGCCCGCGAAGGTAGATCGCGGCGCCCGCTTCCAGCAATTCTGCCGCCTCGATCGGGGCCCGTCCACGTGTGTCGCGTTGGCCGAACAACTCCGCGATACCGTGGCTCAGAGCCCAGATATGATAGCTCATCATGTGGATCGGCGGTCGTTGGTTTTCCGGCAGATGGCGGACCAAGCCTTCGCAGGCCCGGCGCAGGGTGGCAAAGGCGCGCTCGCCTGCCTCCAATACTTCGGGCCGGTCCGCCGTGCCCGACTGGAACATTGCCTGAAAGTACGCCTCTTCGTCGCGAGCAAAGGCCAGATAAGCGGATGTCACTGCTTCGAAGCCGCGCATCGGCGACGGCCCGGCTTTCTCCAACGCGCGTTCCATGCGCTCGGCAAAGAGGTCGAAGCCCTGACGCGCGATCTCGGCCAGCAATGCATCACGGTCTTTGAAGTGGCGGTAGGGGGCGGCCGGGCTGACACCTGCGGCGCGCGCGGCCTCGGCAAAGCTGAAACCGTTTGGGCCGCTTTTCTCGATCAGACCCAGCGCCGCGCCCACCAGGGCCTGTCGCAGATTGCCATGATGATAGCCGCGCCGTGCGGTGTCTTCGGTCTCTTCACTCTTGTCGGCCATGCCCTGACCTAGCCGAGCCGGGGCACGAGCGAAAGCCCGGCGTCCGTCTCGGGGCTTGCAACCGACCGGTCCGGGGCGTACCAGCCCGGCCCATGTCGTTTACCGTTGCCATTATCGGCCGTCCCAATGTCGGCAAGTCCACCCTGTTCAACCGTCTGGTTGGGCGGCGTCTTGCTCTTGTTGATGACCAGCCCGGTGTGACCCGCGATCTGCGCGAGGGACAAGCCAAGCTGGGTGATCTCGAGTTCACAGCGGTGGATACGGCTGGCCTTGAAGATGCCACCGACAATAGTTTGCCCGCCCGGATGCGCCGGCTGACCGAACGGGCAGTGGCCGAAAGCGATCTTTGTCTTTTCGTGGTCGATGCCAGATCCGGGATAACGCCGACGGATGAGATCTTTGCTGATCTTCTGCGCAAGCAGGGCGCGACTGTGATCGTGGCCGCGAACAAGGCAGAGGGGCGGGGCGGAGAAAGCGGCACGATGGAGGCGTTTGCTCTTGGTCTCGGTGATCCCATCGGGATTTCGGCAGAACATGGCGAGGGGATGGGAGACCTCTACGCAGCGCTACTGCCCCATATCGAAGGCGCTGTGCGCGCGGGCGACGAAGACCGGCAGGGCCCGAGCCTGACGGACGACCCATTGGCGGAGAACCGCCCGCTGCAAGTCGCCGTTGTAGGCCGCCCGAATGCCGGGAAATCGACACTGGTCAACGCCATTCTCGGTCAGGACCGGATGCTGACAGGACCCGAAGCCGGGATCACCCGCGATGCGATTGCAATCACGACTGATTGGGCCGGTTGGCCCGTCCGGATTTTCGACACCGCTGGGATGCGCCGCAAAGCGCGGGTTCAGCAGAAGGTCGAGAAGCTCTCGGTCGGTGATGCCCTGCGCGCGGTGCGCTTTGCCGAGGTCGTCATCGTCCTGCTCGATGTTGAGCAGGCGTTCGAGACCCAAGACTTGCGGATCGCAGATCTCGCCGAGCGCGAAGGCCGGGCGGTGGTGATCGCCGTCAACAAATGGGATGCCGAGACACAAAAGCAGGTACGGCAGCGCGAGCTTCGTGAAAAGGTCGAGCGGCTTCTCCCGCAGCTGCGCGGCGTACCGCTTGTGATGGTCTCCGCGTTGACCGGACAGGGCCTGGACAAGCTGGCCGAGGCTGTTCGGGAGATGCATGTCACCTGGAACCAACGGATCACGACGGCCAAGCTGAACGAATGGCTTGCAATCCAGACGCAGGCACATCCGCCGCCCGCGCCCTCGGGCCGCCGGATCAAGATGCGGTACATGACCCAGGTCGGAACCCGCCCACCGAGTTTCGTAGTGATGTGCGCGCGCGCCGATGATGTGCCCGAAAGCTATGTGCGTTTTCTGGTGAACGGGATCCGCCGGGACTTCGGGCTGATGGGCGTGCCAATCCGCCTGGTTCTGCGCAAGGGCAAGAACCCCTATGCGGACAAGATTTGAGTGGGCTTGCCGC
This sequence comes from uncultured Limibaculum sp., assembly GCA_964475765.1. Lineage (GTDB taxonomy): Bacteria > Pseudomonadota > Alphaproteobacteria > Rhodobacterales > Rhodobacteraceae > Thermohalobaculum. Next base: position 550 of record CAYYZH010000232.1, on the reverse strand, counting down.
GCGCTCCCTGGCGAGTGCTGCGTCACTGGTTAACGGGACACGTTGCCCACCCACCCCGCGCGCGGCAAGCCGGTGATGTTCCGAACGCTGGAACGGCTCAGGTCATGCCCTTTGTTCGGGGATCGCTGCGCTGCAGTTTGAGTGCGTTGAGTTTCTTGCCCGTGGGGCTCTGTGTGATTTCAGTTACGATGACCTCATCCGGGCCGACCTCGCCGAGATCGATGTCCCGGTCGGGTAAGATCACAGTGAAACGTTGCCCGATCCGCACCACAACCTGCCCGTTATGGGGCACCGCGGCCTCGGCCCATGCCTTGAGCTGGTCGTAGTAAGGCGCTTTGCGCCACGCATCGGGCCGAGCGGGATCGACAATTGCGGTCATGCGTTGACCGTCCAGTTCTGCGGTCAGGATGATCTTGGATTTGGACGGCTTCCACGCCTCATCCAGCGACGCGACCGTCAGATATCCGCAGTGAAAGTCCTGGCATTCCTGCGGATGCGTGCCGTGAATGGCGCAGCGGCTTTTGCTTGGGCAATGCGGGCACCATGTGCC